>NZ_JBVIFN010000004.1:0-33198 GCF_055571305.1 Cellulosimicrobium sp. NPDC030954 | reverse complement strand
ACGATGCCGACGATGCCGACGATGCCGACGATGCCGACGATGCCGACGATGCCGACGATGCCGACGATGCCGACGATGCCGACGATGCCGACGATGGACAGCGCCACATTATGCCCCACACCCGCGAAGTTCGGCGGCGAGCAGACGACGAGTCACCGTCTCGAAGAACCGGCGGGCGGCGGATGCCGAGAGCGTCGTCTTGTTGGTCACGTCGATCACCGTCTCTACGCCGGACAGAACTTCCTCGATTCCACGTCCCGCGAAGAGGTCCACTCGTGTCCTCGGACTCAGTGGCACAACGTGGTGACCGCGGTCCCGTACTGACCTCGCGACGTACTCGCCGACAGTCCCTGTCGCTCCAGCTACGGCGATCTTCATGGCTCCTCGGGTAGCTCGATTCCTTGGCCGCCACCGCGCCGCTCCAGCCACTCGTCGAAGGTGGTCGTGAGGCTCGCTGTGAGGTGCAGCCGTCTCGATCACCGACCGCAGGGGCACCGAGATCGTGACAGCCTCCTCGTCGTCGCGGCCGGCTCGGTCACATCGTCCGACCGTCCCCGGTCGTGAGTGCAGTGGCGTTCGACCCACGACACTTGGCCCCGCCCAGAAGGACGACACGATGATTGGCTCCGCGTACACGCTTCGGCACCTCGCCGCCGGCGAGCTCGACGTCGCCTACCACGACCTCGGCTCATCGGACGCTCCGCCAGTGGTGCTCCTGCACGGCTTCCCGTACGACGTGCACAGCTTCATCGACGTCGCCCCGAGTCTGGTCGACGGAGGCTTCCGGGTGATCGTCCCGTACCTGCGCGGACACGGGCCCACGAGGTTCCTCCGCGATGACACACCCCGCAGTGGTCAGCAGGCTGCACTCGGAGCCGACCTGCTCGCACTCCTCGACGCCCTCAAGCTGCAGACCCCGATCCTCGCCGGCTACGACTGGGGCGGCCGAGCCGCATGCGTGGTCGCGGCGCTTCATCCTGACCGCGTCGGCGGGCTCGTCAGTGTGAACGGCTACCTCATCAACGACATCGCCTCCGCCCACGTACCGATCACGCCCGAGCGCGAGGCGGGCTTCTGGTACTTCTGGTACTTCTCCACCGAACGGGGCCGTAGGGGACTGGAGAGGAACAGGCAGGAGATCGCCCGCGTCATCTGGTGCCGGAACTCACCCGAGTGGGTCTTCACCGACGACGACCTCGCTCGAGCGGCCCGCGCGTTCGAGAATCCCGACTACGTCGACGTCGTCATCCACTCCTACCGACAGCGACTCGGACTGGCGCCCGGCGCCGTCGCCCATTCTGCCGACGAGTCGCGCCTCGCCTCGCTACCAGCGATCAGCGCTCCGACGATCACGCTCGACGGCACGGCGGACGGGAACTTCCCCGCGACCGACGGCTCTCACGATGCCGCCAGGTTCACCGGATGGCGCGAGCATCGTCATGTCCCGCATGCGGGTCACCATCTTCCGGCCGAGGCGCCGCAAGCTTTCGTCGACGCGATCCTGGACGTCGCTACGCACCTCGACACGAGGTCGCGACGGCACGTCTAGTTCGGGCCTGGCAGGACCTTCCACAGCTCGTTCCGCGACCTGACGTCGAGTTTGGCGAAGACCTTGCGCAGGTGCCACTCGGCGGTGTGTGAACTGATGAAGAGGCGTGCTCCGATCTCGCGGTTGGTGAGGCCGTCACGGGCCAGCCGGGCGACGTTGCGTTCCTGATCAGTGAGGTCGTCCACGGACGCCGTGCCGCGAGTGCGCACCTTCTCCCCTGTGACAGCCAGCTCGCCGCGCGCTCGGTCGGCGAACCCCTGCATGCCGCATTCGGCAAAGATGGACACTGCTGAGCGCAGCTGTGCGCGGGCGTCGATACGACGCCCGTGCCGGCGCAGCATCTCGCCGTACAGAAGCTGGCTGCGTGCCTTGAGGATCGGCACGCGGATCCGCTCGAACCCGTCGATGGCATGGAGGTAGTGAGCCTCACCGTCATCGTCGTCGTCCTGCATCGCGTGGACCAGCGCCATGAACGCGGCAGCCCAAGGGCTTTTGTCGATCACCGGGTTCGTCACCTGATGAAGTCGTTCGACAGCCTCGCCTGCGAGTTCTCGTTCGCCGAGGTGCGAGGCGGCCTCGACCACCTCGAGCATCGTGCGCATCGCGTGGCCGAGCTCATTGACGTACGGAAGCTCTCGACGCGCAGACGCCAAGGCCTTCTCGTAGTGGCCTGCCCCGTTGTAGACCACGGCCTCTGCCATGTTGGCCACTGTCAGTGCGTACCCCTCGCCTCGTGCGTGAGCGTCGGCGCGGAGCTGCGGCGCCATGGTCTCGACCTCATCGAGATGACCTCGATAGGCAGCCAGGAAGATCCGCCCGTACAGAGGGAGGGGGTGTCCGGTGATGGAAAGAATCGTGTCGAGGTCGTCGCAGATGGCCTCCGCGCCGTCCAGCCGACCGTCGAAGGTGCGGGCGACCATCAACAGGTTGAGCGCCATGGGAAGCACGGTGAGCACCCCTCCGGCACGCGCGAGCCGGACTTGCCGCTCCGCGAGAGTTCTCAGCCCCTCGGCATCCCAGATGTCCTGGGCGGCGCGACCCCCGAACCACATCCACGCGAGAGCTCGGTGGTCCGTGGCTGGCTCCTCGGCAAAGGCCGCGATGGCGCGCCGCACGATAGGCAGCGCGAGAGATGGTCCACCCAGCGCGAGCTGCGCCTGCCCCCGAAGGATGAGGTCCGGTGCACTGTCCAATGTCCCGGTGGCCGTCGACGACATGATCGCCTGCGCGATCTCGTCGATGGCGCCCGGCTCGCCGAGCCTCCCGGCGTAGGTGGCGGCGGATAGGGCCTGCATGTACGTGTCTCTGGCCAGCACCGGGTCGTGGGGCTCGAGCGCCTGTGCTGCGGTGAGGAGCCTTCGCGGCGCACTGCGATCGCGACGGAGCGCGTACTCGCAGCGTGCCTGCAGCCGTGCGACAAGGGCTATCTGGAGGGAGTTCAGCTCGTGGTCGCGTGTTTCGTCGAGCAGCTGCAGCGCGTCGTCAGGTGCGCCAGCGTCGAGCTTGGACTCGGCAGCCGCGATCGATCGATCTGCCCGCGCTCGAGGTTCGGGCGTCAGCTGCGCGGCCCGTTCGAGGAAGGCTGCAGTGGCTGCGACCCCTCCACGAGCGCGTGCTCGGTCGGCCGACTGCACGAGGGCTGCCGCCACGTTCTCGCTGGGCTCTACTGTCGCGTTGGCCAGGTGCCAGGCGCGACGGTCCGGGTCTCGCTCGGCATACGTCGCCTCAGCCAGGGCCTCGTGGACACTTCGACGGTCAGCCGGGTCGGCCGCCCGATAGATCGCCGACCGGATGAGCGGATGTCGAAACTGGATGCGTCCGGAGACGACGAGCGCGTCGGCCTGCTGGGCGAGATCCAGGTTCTCAGGGCCAAGTCCCAGGCGTGCGGCGGCCCGCCACAACAAGCCCATGTCACCGGTGGGATCAGCTGAGGCGAGGAGGAGAAGTGTGCGGGTCGAGGGGGGAAGGCTGTCGAGCCGGGCGAGCAGGCTCCGCTCGATCCTGCTCTGCAGCGACAGGGATCCGGCGAGCGCATAGCCGCCGGCCATGTCGGCGGCGGACGTGCGAGGCAGCTCGCGGAGTGCGAGCGGGTTGCCGCGACACTCGACGAGGAGCTGGTCGAACACTCGCTCGTCGATCGCACCCGGCAGAGCCTTTCGGAGGAGTTCACGAGAGTCGTGGTCGCTCAGCCCCGGGACGGACAGCTGGGGCAGGTCCGCGAACAGATCATCCTGGCGTCGCATGGCCAGGACCATCGCGATGTGTTCGTTGGAGAGACGACGGGCTACGGACGCGATGGCTCGTGCCGAGGTCTCGTCCAACCATTGCGCGTCATCGACGATGCACAGCAGAGCGCCCTCGCCGGCGGCCCGCGTCAGCAGATCGCGCACACCGAGTCCGAGATGAAGCGGGTTGGGCGGTCCTGCCGCACGAATACCGAAGGCACATTCGAGCGCTTCCCGGCGAGGTTCCGGAAGGTGGACCGCCGACGTGGTCAACAGATGTCCGCAGAGCAACTGCAAACCTGCGAACGTGAGCTCGACCTCGCTCTCGGAGGCGACCATCCGCTCGACGCGGACATCAGTACCCGCATCGGCGATGAGCGCGTCCACCAGGGCGGTCTTGCCGATCCCGGCTTCGCCGCTCAGAACGACAGCACCACTGTGCCCGTCGCGCGCACGAGCGACCAGCTCCTGCAATCGGGCCAGCTCCTGGGTCCGGCCCAGAAGGCCTCTGGACGGCGGCACCACTCAAGCGTATCTCCGAGGCTTCAAGGCCTCTGAAAGGTCGGACCGGTCCCGTCGGAACCGGCATCCGCTGCCCAAGGCCCGATGGCGGACGGGGCGAGGCAAAGCGGGCACTACGCACCTCCCTACGCACCTGACTACGCACTCGCAGGGCGCGCTCCGCTGCCTCGTCGGTCGACGGTGGATGAGTCGCCGAAGGGCGGCTCCCACCCTCAAGGAGGCCGACATGAACCTCGTCCACGCCCCGTCTCCCGACGGTCGCCCGGCCACCCTCGCGGACCAGCTGTACCGGGCCGCTCTGCGACTCCACGCCGGCGGAGAGGTCACCAGCCGCGCCGTCGACGCGATGATCGAGGCCGCAGAGATCCTCAGGTCGCTCACCACGATCGTCCCGATCACGGCCTCCGGCCTCGCCGACGGCGCCGTCAGAACCATGGAGCCGGCACCATGACCGGCCAGATCGTCCTGACCGCTGCCCTCTATCTCGTGGCCGCGCTCCTGGCCTGGTACGAATTCCGCCTGGTGTGGCGGGAATGCCATTCGCCCCGAACGCCGCGAAGACGAACAAGAGAGTCCGGAGCACCTCGGGGCGCAGCATCCACCGCGGCTTCCGACCGAGAGCGGACTGCGCCTCCGGGATGATCAGTCCCGCGCGGCGGCGACCCAGCCATCGGCGGCACGCGCAGCACATCGGTCGTCCGATCGAGTCACACCAAGCCTCGGCGTCCGGTCAGTCATGTCGAGTTCTCATCCACATCGTGACGTACGACCACGGAGAGTGAGGCGGCAGACGTGATCATTGCAGCCAGCGACAACCCGCTACGCCTGGATGCCAACTTCATCGACTTCGGGCTGGTGGCTGTCTACTTCATCTTCGTTCTGGGCATCGGCTGGCTGGCGAGACGCCAGGTCTCATCCAGCCTGGACTTCTTCCTCTCGGGTCGGTCCCTTCCCGCGTGGGTCACAGGGCTCGCGTTCATCTCCGCGAACCTCGGCGCCGTCGAGATCATGGGAATGTCCGCCAACGGTGCGCAGATCGGCGTGGCCACCATGCACTACTACTGGATCGGTGCCGTGCCGGCGATGCTGTTCCTCGGCGTGGTGATGATGCCGTTCTACTACGGGTCGAAGGTCAGGTCCGTCCCCGAGTTCATGCGACGACGGTTCGGGACCGGAGCGCACCTGGTGAACGCCATCAGCTTCGCGGTCGCGCAGCTGCTCATCGCGGGCGTGAACCTGTTCCTTCTGGCGACCATCGTGAACGCCCTCCTGGGTTGGCCGTTGTGGGTCTCCCTGGTCGCGGCGGCGGCGGCGGTGGTGCTCACGTACACGGCGCTCGGCGGGTTGTCCGCCGCGATCTACAACGAGGTCCTGCAGTTCTTCGTCATCGTCGCGGCCCTGCTCCCCCTGACGATCGTCGGCCTGAACCGCGTGGGCGGCGTCGGCGGCCTGGTCGACAACGTCGAAGAGTCGTTCGGGACGGAGATGCTCTCCTCGTGGCCCGGTGAGTCCCTGACAGGCTTCGACTCACCCGTGTGGTCGGTGATCGGCATCGTGTTCGGCCTCGGCTTCGTGCTGTCCTTCGGCTACTGGACGACGAACTTCGTCGAGGTACAGCGCGCCATGGCGTCGGACTCCATCACGTCGGCTCGCACGGCCCCGGTCATCGGTTCGTTCCCGAAGATGCTGATCCCCTTCGTCGTCGTCCCGGGCATCATCGCGAGCGTCCTCGTCCCGGAGATCACGGCCCTGAAGGAGGGCCAGGGCGACGGGACCGTGCAGTACAACGACGCGAACCTGCTCATGATCCGCGATCTGCTCCCCACCGGGATGCTCGGCGTCGCGCTCGCCGGGCTTCTCGCTTCGTTCATGGCGGGCATGGCGGCCAACATCTCCGCGTCCAACACCGTCTTCAGCTACGACATCTGGCAGCAGTACGTCAAGAAGGACAAGCCCGACGGCTACTACACACGCGTCGGACGCATCGCGACGATCGTCGCCGTGCTGCAAGAGATGGGGGTCCCGTCGACCGACGATCTCGCCCCTACCCCGGCACACGCCGCCCGAGCCTTCGACATCCGCACGATCATCGGAGCCGTCCTCGGCATCTACGGCGTCGTCCTGCTCGTCATGGGGATCCCCGGCGCCGGGGAGACCGCCGGGCACCACACCGATTCCGAGGTCAACCTGTGGACCGGAGCCGCGCTCACCGCGGCCGCCCTGTCCTTCCTTCTGTGGGTCCGATACCGGCCCCTGCTCGTCTCCACCGGGGGCGAGGCACGCATCGATCCGACGGACTGGCGGCGGCGATCGACAGCCCTGCTCTGCCCGCCGCAACGGGTGCCAATGTGAACCCCGGGACCGGGGAACGGCACCCGCCACACAACCTGCTCCACGCTCACGACAGGAGTACTCCCATGAGCACCACACCCACAGCCGTCCTCGTGCACGGCGCCTTCGCCGACTCCTCGAGCTGGCACGGCGTCGTCGAACGGCTCCACCGCGACGGCATCCCGGTCGTCGCGAACGCCGTCCCGCTGCGCTCGCTGTCCGGCGACGCCGCATACCTGCGGGACGTCATCGCCGGCGTCGAGGGTCCCGTCCTGGTCGTCGCACACTCGTACGGCGGCATGGTCGCCACCGAGGCGGTCTCACAGGCGCCGAACGTCGTCGGCCTCGTGTACGTCGGCGCGTTTGCTCCCGAGACCGGAGAGAGCGCGTTCGACCTCGCCGGCCGATTCCCCGGCAGCACCCTCGGGGAGACGCTCGCGTCGACTCCGCTGTCCAACGGTCAGACGGACCTGACCATCCGCCCGGAGAGGTTCCACGAACAGTTCGTCGCGGACGTCGCCCCCGGTCACGCCACGTGCATGTCCGCGTCCCAGCGCCCGGTCACGCAGGAGGCCCTGACCGAACCCCTGGCAACGACGGAGCCGGCCTGGCGTCACGTACCGTCCTGGTTCGTGCACGGGGGCGAGGACCGGAACATCCCTCCCGCCGCGCTTCGGTTCATGGCAGAACGTGCCGGCTCCCGCGGCACGACCGAGGTGGAAGGCGCGTCCCACGCAGTCGCCGTCTCGCGGCCCGACGAGGTCGCACGGATCGTGACCGCCGCCGCGCTCGAGCTCGAGCTCGGGGACACCGCGATCGCTCGGTAGCGAGAGCTCGGTAGCTGCGGCCCTGCTGAGGCACCTCGCCGGCAGGGCCGCGGCGCGACGCCGAGAACGCGCGACCAACATCACGTCACGAACCGAGCAGCCGCACGGTCGCCAGTGGGAGAGCGCCGCGGCGGTGCTTGGGGAGGAACTGATGGAACGCATCGTCATCGTCGGCGGCGGCTACGCAGGGTTCACCGCAGCCCGGGAGCTCGAGAAGCACCTGCGGCGCGAGCTGCGCCGCGGCGACATCGAGCTGGCCCTCGTGGATCCGCGGCCCTACATGACCTATCAGCCGTTCCTTCCAGAGGTCGTGGCGGGATCCGTGGAGGCCCGGCGGCTACCACGTGCTCGCTATCCCCACCTGGGAGCGAAAGGTACGCGTGCTCGCCGTGTGGCTGACGGCCTCGCTCTTCGGGCGCGACATCGTCTCGCTGGCGTCGGTGCAGAGACCGCGCGCAGCGTCCGTCGCTGCGACACCCGCGGATCCGAGGCCGGCGACGACGGACGGCTCGACGGGCCCGACGCGCCGGGTCGCCTGACACGAGCACGCCGCCCGCGACGCCACTGCCGGCGTCACGGGCGGCCTTCGCCCATCAGAGCACCTGCTCCGTCGGCCGAATGAGGAGCTCGCTGATCGACACGTGCGGCGGGCGGGTCACCGCGAAGAGGACCGCCTCGGCAACGTCCTGCGGATCCAGGATCCGGATCTCCCCGGCCATCCGTGCGGCGAGCTCGCGCATGGCCGGGTCGCTGAGGTGGCTCGCCAGCTCGGTGTCGACCATGCCTGGCTCGACGAGCACCACGCGAACCCCCTGCTGCGCAACCTCCTGGCGCAGGGCCTCCGAGAAGGCGTTCACACCGTGCTTGGTGGCGGCGTAGACACCGGCGCCGGCCGATGCCGTTCGACCTGACGTCGACGACGTCTGCACCAGGGTCCCCCGGCTGGCGATGAGGTGCGGAAGCGCGGCGTGCGACACGTGCATGGTGCCCAGCAGGTTCGTGCGCATCATGCGCTCCCACTCCCCCGGGTCGGCGTGCTGTACGGGTCCGGTGAGCATGACGCCCGCGTTGTTGACCACGACGTCGATCCCCCCGAGCATCTCGGCAGCGGTCGCCACGCCCGCCCGCGCGGAATCTTCGTCGGCGACGTCGAGAGCCAGCGGCATGATCGTCCCTGACAGCCCGTCGGCCTGAGCGGCGACCTCCTTGAGTCGCTCCACCCGCCGCCCCGCAGCGACGACACCGGCCCCGGCGTCGGCAAACGTGCGAGCGACTGCCGCGCCGATGCCCGACGAGGCCCCCACGACCAGCACCTTGCGATCCGTCATGTCCATTGCCTACTCCTCTTCCAATCCCCAAGATGACCAAGCGGTCATGTTAGATGCTACCTCTAGAACATGACCGACGGGTCATGTTCTGCTAGCGTGACCGGCGAAGGAGGTGGTCGCGATGCGCGCTGATGCTGCACGTAACCGCGAGGCGGTCATCTCAGCGGCCGCCAGCGTCCTGGCAAGTTCGGGCCTGAGCGCCTCGGTGTCCGACATCGCCGATCGAGCGGGAGTCGCGAAGGGCACGGTCTTCCGGCATTTCGCCTCGAAGGAGGACCTGGTCTCTGCCGTCGTCGCCGGCCTGGTCAACGAGCTCGTCGATCAGGCCGAGGGCCTTCTCGACGCGACCGACCCCCTGCAGGCACTGCGGGAGTTCGTTGCCGCCGGGATCAGGCTGCAGGCACGAGATCAGGCCTTCTGCCAGCTCGCGTCGACGGCAGAGCTCGCGATCCCGGGCCTGACGGAACGGCGGACGCGCCTCGAGAACGTCGCCGACCTCCTGGCCCGCCGCGCGGTGGAGGCCGGCGCAGTACGTGCCGACGTCACCGGCCGCGAGGTGGTCGGGATGATGACCGCCTCGTATCAGGGCGCGTGCGCGACCGGCGACCCGGGACGCTGGCCGTACTTTCTCTCGCTCCTCGTCACCGGACTTCGTCACGCGGACGACTCGTCCCCCTCGCCACCGAGGCAAGCCGTCGTCACGGCCAGGGCGTGAACCATCTCCGCTTGAACGCCGCCCAGCGCTTCCTGAAGGACAGCCGGCGGAGCTCGCTGCGGGTTGGCGCACCGATCACCCGCTCGAGCGCGCGGTCGAGGCGGAGCTCGTATCCGATGTCCGCCAGTCGGCGCTCTTCCCACTTGCTCAGCATGTGAACTTCCGCCTCCCCTGCAATGAGCCCGCCCACGGAGGGCAGAGCGTGCGACTGAACGTTCGACCAGGCTGGCGGACGATCCGTGACGGCGGGTCGACCTGATGCGGGAGCCGGGCTACCGCCTTGCCGCCGAAGGATCGGTCCAGACGGAGTTCAGCGCGGCGAGTGTCGAGTCGTCGAGCACGATGTCGCCCACCGCAAGGTTGTCCCGCAGGTGCTCGATCGAGGCAGTGCCAGGGATGAGCAGGACATTCGGCGCGCGATGAAGGAGCCAGGCCAGTCCCACCTGGGCCGGTGTGAGCTCGAGACGCTCCGCCGCGGATCGCACCACCGGCTCGTCAGTCACCCTCGGCGCGCCCTGCATCGTGCCCCCGAGCGGGTAGAACGGGACCCACGCGATCTTCTCGTCGATCGTCAGCTCCAGGAGGTCTTCACGGTCACGAGCCACGACGCTGTAGTTGTTCTGCACGCTCGCGACCCCGGCGGGCAACGCGCGCTGCACGATGTCCAGGCTGACGTTGCTCAGACCGATCGCGCCGACGAGGCCCTCGTCGCGCATCTGGACAAGCTCGGCGAGCTGGTCGTCGACGTCGACCCTCTGATCGTCAGGGATCGGCAACCCGTCCATGCGCCGCAGGTGGACGACCGAGACCTGGTCGACCCCCAGGCCGCGCAAGTTCTCCTCGACGCCCGCGCGCAGCTGCTCCGGTCGCTGGGCGGCTCGCATGCCGGCCTCGCTCGGCTCGACACCGACCTTCGTCGCGACGACGACGCCGTCGTGGGACCGGAGCGCCTCGCGCAGAAGCCCGTTGACCCAGCCACCGGCGTAGAACTGTGCCGTGTCGACGTGGTCGACACCGAGCTCGAACGCCCGGCGAACCAGCATGAGGGCCGCAGCGCGATCCTGGCGGAGTCGACCGAGCTGCATCGCGCCGTAGCCGACGGCCGAGACGGTCCGGCCTCCGATCTCGGCTCGCCGAGTGCCGGACGGGCCGGCGGAAGCAGCGGGGATGAGAGCTGTCATGGTCACGACCTCGGTTCCCGTGGGAGTATGGCGCTAAGCGGAGGGTCTTCCGCTTAGACACGCTACCCCACACCGGAAGGGCTTCCGATTGAAGTTGCCACGGACACACGATGTCGACCCTCCCACCGGGCCGGCGGACGGGACGCCACGGCCGCTGCGCGCAGACGCACAGCGCAACCGCGACCGGCTCGTCGACGCAGCGCGGGCCGCTCTGGCGAAGGACGAGGGCGCCTTGACGTGCGAGGATGTCGCCCGCGATGCCGGGGTGGGGGTCGGGACGCTCTATCGCCACTTTCCGAACCTCGGAGCGCTCGTCGAGGCTGTCTACAGCGCCGAGCTGGACCAGCTGGCGGCAACGGCGCCGGGGCTGCTCGATCACTTCCCGCCCGATGAGGCACTCCGCACGTGGGCCGAGCGCTACGTGCGCTTCACGACGACTCAGCCCGGCCTGAGGCCAGCCCTCCGTTCCGGCATGGCGAGCGGCACCGTCCCGGCCCCGCACACCCGCCAGGTGCTCACGAGGGTCGTCGCCGACTTCCTCGCGTCCGGTGCCCGCAGCGGTTCGCTCCGCGCGGACGTCAGCCCGCAGGGCGCCACATCGCTTCTCCTGGGCGTGATGCTCTCCATCGCGACCGAACCGGCGCACGACGCCGGGTCCGACCGCATCCCGGCGATGGTCGGCCTGTTCGTCGACGCGTTGCGGGCACCGACTGCCAGTTGACCGCGAACCCGTTCGTCTGACGTCTGCCGACTGTCAGGCCTGTAGATCCGCGAGCCGTGCGCCGATGTCCTTGCGCGAGCTGATGCCCAGCTTCGAGAAGACCTTGCGCAGGTGCCACTCGACGGTGTGTGCGCTCAGGAAGAGTTGGGCGCCGATCTCGGGGTTCGTCAGACCGTCAGCCGCGAGCTGCGCGATGCGCGCCTCCTGCTGCGTCAGATCGACGCCGGTGCTCGCGTCCTGCGACGGCTTCGGCATCTGCACCCCGACAGCGGCGAGTTCCTGCCGGGCGCGCTCGGCGAACGCGGCCGCCCCGAACGTGCTCAGCATCCGGTGGGCGAGATCGAGGTTCCGCCTTGCCTCGGATCGCCGTCCCGAACGGCGGAGCCACTCGCCGTACGACAGGTGCGCCCTGGCGAGGAACATTCGCGTACCGCCCCGCTCCAGCCGGTCGATCGCTTCCCGATACCGCCCGTCGGTGTCACGCTCGTTGCCGACCATGGCGGTGACGAGCGCTGCGGTCCCGAGTGCCCAGTCGGTACCGCTCGCCGCCGCCATCTCGACGACGCGCCTCGCCTCGGTGATCGCATCCCCCGGGCGGCCCAGGTGTGCCGCCCCCCAGACGAGCTCGACCATCGCGGAGGACGACAGACCCATCTCGGTGGGATAGGACGCACCGCGCCGGGCCGCGTCGAACGCCTCGTCGTAGCGGCCCAGACCGTTGTAGAGGACGGCCGCTGCCCAACCGGTCGCTGTCGAGACCTTCCCCTCACCATGCAGGAGGAAGTCGTCGGTGACCGTCTGGATGGTCCGTAGCGCCTGCGACTCCCGGCCCTTCCACGGGTCGACGACCAACGCCGCGTAGTGGGCCAGGACGTTGCTGCCGGTGACGTCGCCCACGTTCGCCGCCTCTGCCACGAGCGAGTCCGCCACGGAGAGCTCCCCGGCGAACACCCGGTTGGACAGGCGGAGCAGCAGCGCCGACGGGAGCACTGACAGGGCGCCGGTGCCACGCGCCAGTTCGACCAGGGAGCCGGAGAGGGACGACCAGGTGTCGAAGTCCCAGGCGTTATGGGCCACGCGGCACACGAGCGGCAGCCAGCCGAGCGCCTCGTCCGGTGGCAGCGCGGCCGTCCGGTAGCTCATGAGAGTTCGCTGAATCTGCGGAAGGCCCGCGGCGTACCCGTCGGCTATCACGCGGGACAATCCCACGAGGAGCAGGTCGGATCGGGTGGGCTCGCTCGAGGTCGTCATCTTCAGCACCGACGAGGCGACCTGCTCGATGGACCCGCCGGCGAGCCTGCCGGCCGTCAGCGCCGCGTACATGGCATCGCGGTACGTCTTCTTGGCCAGCTTCGGGTCGAAGTTCTCCAGGCGTTCTGCGGCGGAAAGCAACAGGGGAAGACCTTTGGCCGCGCTTCGAGAGAAGAACTGCAGCCGACCACGCACCAGGTCCGTCCGGGCCTCGTCATAGGCGCTGAGCGGGCTGAGGCTCGCGATGTCGAGCAGTTCCAGCGCCTCGTCGTAGGCGCCGGCCTGACTCTTCGCCTGAGCAGCAGCGAGCGCACGCCGTCCTCGTGCCGTGGGATCGGGGGTGAGTCGTGACGCGCGGTCCAGGAACGCCGCCGCGGCCGCGACACCACCGCGTTCCATCGAGCGCGACGCCGCCTGCTCCATCTGGGTCGCGACACTCTCGGCAGGCTCCGGTGCCGCGCTGGCCAGGTGCCACAACCGACGATCCGGGTCTGACGCCGGGTCGATGGCGTCCGCGAGCGCCTGGTGCACGCGTCGGCGCTCCTGGGGCGTCGCTCCGCGATAGGCCGCCGACCGGACCAGCGGGTGGCGAAAGCGAACCATGCCGCGCCTGGTGACCAGCCCGGCGTTCTCCGCCTCCCGTGCCGCCTCGTCGACGTCGATGCCCATTCTCTCGCCCGCGCGTTGCAGCAGCGCCGCGTCTCCCACGGGTTCGGCCGCCGCGACGAGCAGCAGCTTCCGTGTGGCGGGCGCGAGGTTCTCGATCCTGTGCAGGAACCCCGTTTCGATGCGGCTCGCCAACGGTTGTCCATCGGCCCCCACCGGGTCGGCAGTGCTCAGAGGCGTCCGGTCGCGGGGTAGCTCCAGGATGGCGAGCGGATTGCCTCGCGCCTCGGCAAGGATCTGCTCGCGGATCCGGACGTCGAGCTGGCCGGGCGCGACAGTCTGCAGAAGCGCACGGGCGTCGTGATCCGCAAGTCCCACGATCTGCAGCGCGGGCAGCCGCTCGAAGAATGCGCGTGGGGCCGGCACGCGCTCGGCGAACAGCAGAACCACCCGCTCGGCCACCAGTCGGCGTGCGACGAAAGCGAGCGTCTGCGCAGAGATCTGGTCGAGCCACTGGGCGTCGTCGACGAGACAGATCACGGGCTCGTCCTGGGCGGCGTCACCCAGCAGGCTGAGGACGGCCAGCCCGACGAGGAATCGATCGGGAGGACTGCCCGCACTCATCCCGAACGCGGTCTCCAGCGCCGCCCGCTGCGGCGCACGAAGCTGAGCGAATCGGTCGAGCAACGGCGCGCACAGCTGGTGCAGCCCGCCGAAGGCTAGTTCCGTCTCCGCCTCTACGCCGGCAACGCTGATGACCCTGAATCCCTGCGCGCTGGCACGCGCGTACTCGATCAGCGCGGACTTGCCGATGCCGGGTTCACCACGAAGGACCATGGATGCGCCCTGGCCGTCCCTGGCGGCCTGCAAAAGGTCGTCCACGACGGCGCACTCGCGACGCCGGCCCAGGAGCCTTCCCGACGCCTCGCCAGATCGCTGCATGGTCACCGAGATTATCCTGCCGCGCCCGACGCCCAGCGCGTCGCGCCAGCGACCCGCGCGGCGCGGCGGCCGTGGTATCGGCGTGCCGGTTCCCGTGGTGAGTACGCTCATGCGGCCAGCGCGGGCGTCGCCCCGCGGCGCATGTCGGCGGGCTTCCTCGAGGGTGCCGACGCGAGGCTCAGCGCCGGGCGCACGTGGTGGGCGAGGCATCGCTCCAGGCTCTCGAACTCACCCGTACGGCTGGCCGTCAGGAAGGCCGTGACGAGGCGGCGGTGGGACCGAGGCTCCACCGCGGAGCGCTCCGTGCCCCGTTCGATGCGCCACCGGGCTCGGCTCACCAGCTGTCGCGCGTTGACGGCGCTCGTGCGCAGCAGCCGCGAGACGTCCGCGTAGGAGTAGTCGAACATGCTCCGCAGCAGGTAGGCGGCAAGCTCCGCCCGGGTCAGCCGCGCCATCAGCACGGCGAGGGCCTGCTCGACGGCCGCCGACTGGTCGGCCTGTCCGGACGGGTCGGACACCGTGTCACCCGATTCGGCCGCGATGGTCTCGCTCGGTGCCTCGTAGCGGTGGTGGGCCGACTGAATGACGTTGATCGCCAGCCGGGTGGTCGTCGTGGTCAGGAACGCCTCGGGGTTCTTGATAGCGCCCCTGTCGGTGCGCTGCCATCGCAGCCACGCCTCCTGCACCACGTCCTCGGCGCTCGAGACGTCGCCGCCGGTGACCCGGTAGGCGATGCGGAACAGCCGGGGACGCTGCGAGACGAAGAACGCGATCGCCTGCTGCAGCTCGATGTCGGGTGCGTCAGTCCGCTCGGACGGTTCCTCGGCGATCACGATCGTCGGCGTGGTGTCGGTGCTCGGTGCGTACATCTCGGACTCCTTCGGAGAATGACCGTCGCCCTCCAAGGGCGGTGCATTCACCTTTCGTCCGCGGCACCGATTACCGCGCCACGGGAGTCCGTGGTCGAGTGCGTGGGCGAGTCCGTGGGGGTAGCCGTGGTGCGCCACCACGGACCATGGGGAAATCAGTATCTTCGCAGGTCATCGCCGATGACGCGTGCGTGAGCCTGTCGCCGACAGACGGGTCACGCGGGCGTGCGCATACCGCGGGCCACACCGTCGGGCTCGATCGCAGCGAGCGCGCCGCGCAGCTCGCGGCGGGAGGAGATCCCGAGCTTCACGTACACCTTGCGAAGGTGCCATTCGACCGTGTGCGGGCTGAGGAAAAGCTCCGCGCCGATCTTCGGGTTCGTCATGCCGTCTGCTGCCAACGCGGCGATCTGCGCCTCCTGAGCAGTCAGGCGCGCCGCTGGTTCTACGCTGCGCGCCCGAACCTGGTCGCCCGTGGCGAGGAGCTCACGGCGTGCTCGCTCGGCGAAGGCGCTCGCCGACATCTCCTCGAACATGTCGTGCGCCGCCCGGAGCTGTACCCTGGCGTCCGAACGTCGGCCCTCCCGGCGCAACCATTCGCCGTACAGGAGGTGGGTCCGTCCGACCTCGACGACGACCCGGTCTCGCCTAAGGTGTTCGAGGGCGCTCCGATAGAGCGCGTCGGGCTCGCCGCCGGCGCCGACGAGAGCTGCACACCGTGCCCGGATCCCCTGCGCCCACCCGGTGTCGGCCGCCAGTGTCAGCGCATCGAGGCGAGCGAAGGACTGCTCCGCCTGCTCCGGCGCGCCGCAGCGCACTGCGGCCTCGATGTGTTCGACCAACGACAGGCCCGTGAAGTTGAACCCGTCGTGGTCGATTCCGGTCTGCGAGGCTGCCAGAGCCTCGTCGTACCGCGCCAGCCCGTTGAACAGCACGCCCTGGACGTATCCCGTCACGCCGAGGAGGGACACCTCACCGCGTTCCGTGGCTCGGTGGCGTGCCTCGTCGATGAGGACTGTGGCGGGGCCCTCGACGCCCCGCCACGCCGAATGGACGAGCGCGGCGTAGGCGTGCGGGGCGTTGCCGGTCGCTGCGGCGATCGCGTCGGCCTCGTCGATCAGGCCGGCGGCCCGTGTCAGGTCGCCATGGTGGATGTCCACGCCGCTCGCGTAGATGAGCGCGGGCGGCAGCACCCCGAGGGCTCCGATGTCTCGGGCCAGGCGCACGGCGCGTGCGGACAGGACATCCCACGCGTTCAGGTCCCATGCGTGGTGGATGAACGCCTCCAACGCGACCGGCGCCAACAGGAGCCACCTCATCGTGGCGTCGCGGCCGTCGAGCTCCTCGTGCGCGAACGGCTCGAGCGCGGCCCTCAGGGCCGGAACGCCCTTGCCCGGGCCGTCGGAGAGCAGCATCGCCACAGCGTCCAGCAGGACGTCGGACGGGGCAGAGCCCGGCGTCGCCGCGCCGAGCTCGCGCGCCGCCCACGCAGCGGCGACGGCACCGGACGGCCCGTGGACCCGGCCGGAGAAGACCGTCGCGCTGATCGCCTCGAGGTAGGTCTCGCGCGCCAGCGCGGATTTCTCCTTCGCGAACGTCGACGCGGCGTCCAGGAGGAGCGGGGCGGCCTCGTCGCTCCGACTTCGCGCGAACAGGACGCGTGCACGCAGGCGGGTGAGCCGAGCACGGTCGAGCGGGCTCAACGGGCAAAGATCTGCGACGGACGCCATCTCCGTGGCTCGGTCGGGAGACGCGGCGGAGAAGTGCGCCTCCGCCGCGGCAAGGGCCCGGCGTCCCCGCAGTCCCTGGTCGGGCGTCAGGTCGGCAGCCCGCTCGAGGAGCACGGCCTCGGCCGCCATACCGCCGCGTTGCCGGGCCCGGTCGGCCGCCTGCTCCAACGCCTCGGCGACCCCCTCGTCGAGACCTTCGCACGACTGCGCGGCGTGCCACGCTCGCCGGTCGGGCTCCAGCTTGGGATCCGTGGCGGACGCGAGCGCCCGATGGACGCTGCGGCGCTCCTGCGGTGTCGCCGCGCGGTAGACGGCGGAGCGAGCGAGGGGATGACGGAACCGGATCGACTCGCCGAACTCGATGAGCCCGGCGGCCTTGGCCGGCGCGGCATCTGGCGTGATGCCCAGGTGACCGGCCGCCCGCTGAAGCAA
This sequence comes from Cellulosimicrobium sp. NPDC030954, assembly GCF_055571305.1. NCBI lineage: Bacteria > Bacillati > Actinomycetota > Actinomycetes > Micrococcales > Promicromonosporaceae > Cellulosimicrobium > Cellulosimicrobium sp. NPDC030954. The sequence goes on along the minus strand of NZ_JBVIFN010000004.1, from coordinate 15,969 downwards.
CCGGCTGTCACCCACGGGCTCGGCGGCGGCCAGGAGCAACAGAGTCCGCGTCGACGCCGGGAGCGACTCCAGCCGGCGTGCGAAGTCCTCCTCCACACGGCTCGAGACCGACGATGTGTCGGCAGCGTCAAGGCCGTAGACCAGTTCCGCCCCACTGCGACCGCGTGAGAGCTCGAGCAGCGCGAGCGGATTTCCGTGGGTCTCCGCAACCAGCCGCTCACGGACCGGCCCCTCCAATCCACCACCGACCGCGATGTCGAGCAGCTCGCCGGCGGAGACAGGGTCGAGTCCCTCGACCCTGAGCTCGGCGAGCCCGGTCAGCGCTGCCGTCCCTTCCGGCTCGCGAACGGCGAAGACCATCGCGACGGACTCGGCAAGCAGCCGTCGGGCCACGAACTCGAGCGTCTGACGCGAGACCTGGTCCAACCATTGCGCGTCGTCGACCACGACGAGCACCGGCCTGGGCTCCGATGCCCGGGTGAGCAGGGTCAGCACGGCCAGCCCGACCAGGAACCGGTCAGGCGGGTCACCGGCCGCGATGCCGAAGGCGACCTGAAGGGCGTCACGCTGCGGTCCGGGCAGGGCGGGGATCTCGCTGAGGAACGGGGTGCACAACTGGTGCAGGCTGGCGTATGGCAGTTCCATGTCGGCCTCGACGCCTTGCGCCCGAGTCACCGTGATCCCCGATGCCTGCGCGGTCACGTAGTCGAGCAGTGCCGTCTTTCCCTCTCCGGCCGCACCTCGCAGAACACGAACGGCCGAGTCCCCGCTGCGAAGGCGAACGAGCAGATCGTCCAGGACCGCACGCTCGGGTACCCGTCCGACCAGCTTCGGCAGCGACTTGGTGCTCATCGGACTCCTGGGCTCGCGGCGAGCGTCACGTCTGTGGCCGCCCTCGGAGGCAGATTACCCGGGTTGTCACATGCGGCGACGTCGCACGGTCGACCAGGACGACCACACGTCTGCCTCAGGAGGAATCGTGTCTCCACGCGTCCATCAGCTCGCCACCTCGGTCGTCGTGATCGGGACCGGAGGTTCAGGACTTCGCGCAGCCATCGAGCTCGCAGAGTCGGGGGTCGCCGTGCTCGCGGTGGGCAAACGGCCGGCGTCCGACGCCCATACGTCGCTCGCGGCAGGCGGCATCAATGCCGCACTGGCGACGACGGACCCTGCTGACACCTGGGAGCAGCACGCGGCGGACACACTCCAGGAGAGCTACCTGCTGGCCGACCCCCGGACGGTTCAGGTCGTGGCCCAGAACGCGCCGCGGGGCATCGACGACCTGGAGCGGTACGGCATGCGCTTCGACCGGCAGCCCGACGGACGGATCGCGCAGCGGTACTTCGGCGCGCACACCTACCGGCGTACCGCCTTCGTGGGCGACTACACGGGACTGGAGGTCCAGCGGACCCTCGTCAACCGCGCCTCCCAGTTGGACATCCCGGTGCTGTCGACCGTCTACATCACGCAGCTGCTGGTGAACGACGGGGTCGTCTTCGGCGCGTACGGCTTCGACCTCACCGACGGATCGCGATACCTGATCCACGCGGATGCCGTGATCCTCGCCGCGGGCGGGCATACCCGCATCTGGCGGCGCACGTCGTCCCGCCGCGACGAGAACACCGGCGACGCGTTCCGCCTCGCTGCCGACGCGGGGGCCAGGCTGCGCGACGCCGAGCTGGTGCAGTTCCACCCGTCGGGGCTGGTCGAGCCGGAGAACGCCGCGGGAACGCTCGTCAGCGAGGCCGCACGTGGCGAGGGCGGAGTCCTGCTCAACAACCTCGGCGAACGATTCATGGCCCGGTACGACCCCGAGCGCATGGAACTGTCGACACGCGATCGGGTCGCGCTCGCGTCGTACACGGAGATCAAGGAGGGTAGGGGAAGCCGTTCCGGCGGCGTCTGGCTGGACCTCTCCCACCTGCCGCGCGAGACGATCCTCACGCGGCTGCCGCGCGTCTACCAGACGCTGCTGGAGCTGCAGATGCTGGACGTCACGCGCGACCCGATCGAGGTCGCCCCGACGGCCCACTACTCGATGGGCGGCGTCTGGGTGCGCCCGGAGGATCACAGCACAGACGTCGACGGGCTCTTCGCCATCGGGGAGGCCTCGAGTGGGCTGCACGGCGCGAACCGGCTCGGCGGGAACTCTCTCATCGAGCTCCTGGTCTACGGCCGGATCACCGGTCGCGCGGCCGCCGATTACTCGGCAGGGCTCGCGACGCAGAGGCGGTCGCTCGGGGCGATCCGGGACGCCGACTCGTCGATCGACATGCTGCTAGACGCCGACGGCGACCAGAACGTCCGGGCGATGCAGCGCAGCGTCCGGGACCTGATGACCGAGCACGCGGGAGTCGTCCGCGACGAGGTCGGCCTGCGCGCCGGGCTCGCCGCCCTGGACGAGGTCGAGGACCGGATGTCGCACGCCGGCGTGCACATCGACATCGCCGGATACCAGGACCTCGCGCACGCATTCGACCTTCGCTCTGCCGTCCTCTCGGCCCGGGCCACGCTGGAGTCCGCGCTGGAGCGGCGGGAGTCGCGCGGCTGTCACAACCGGTCCGACTATCCCGACCTCGATCCGGAGCTGCAGGTCAACCTGGTGTGGTCCCCCGCCCACGGCGTGCAGCGGGAGGCCATCTCGCCGATCCCGACCGACATCGCCGAACGGATGCACGACGTCTCGGCCGACGGGAAGCTGGTCGAGTAGAGGCCTCCCGGGATCCGCCCGAGACGGCTCCCGCGGACGGCGGGTGTCACGCAGGTGCTCGACGCCCGGTCGATCAGTGCGACGGCATCCGCCGTCCCGCGAGGGCCATCGCCCAGCGGTTCCGCCCTCCGAACGGGAGACTTCTCATGACCGTGACAACTCGCTCCGCACTGCGCAGGGCGCGGCGCAGGGCACGCCGCCGAGCCGGCCTCGCGATGCTGGTCAGTCTGTTCACCATCGGCTCGGTGGTCGCGCTCCCCGGGGCCGCGGACGCCCACACCAGCGAGCGCCACGGCTCGAAGCCCACGATCGTCCTGGTCCACGGCGCGTGGGCCGATGCGTCGAGCTGGACCGGCGTCGTCCGACAGCTGCAGGCCGACGGATACCGCGTGGTCGCGCCGGCGAACCCGCTGCGGTCCCTCGAGTCGGACTCCGACTACCTCGAGACGCTCCTCGCCACCATCGACGGGCCGATCGTCCTCGTCGGGCACTCCTACGGGGCCGCGGTCATCACCAACGCCGCCGCCGGGGACCCGGCCGTCCAGGCCCTGGTGTTCGTCAACGGCTCGGTGCCCGCCGAGGGTGAGACGGTCGCGGAGCTCGCGGGTCCCGACTCGGCGCTGTCGGTGTCCGACCCGACGACGATCTTCGACTTCGTCCCCGCCGCGCTACCGCCGACGCCCGAGACCGATGTGTACCTGAAGTCCACGACGTTCCTGCGGTCCTTCGCCACCGGCCTGAGCCGTGACCGTGCACTCGCATTGTGGGCGACACAGCGGCCCGTCACGTTCGGAGCGCTGAACGAGACCTCCGGAAAGCCCGCGTGGGAGTCGATCCCGAGCTGGTACCTGATCGGCACCGAGGACCGGGTGATCCCGTCGAGCGCCCAGGAGGACATGGCCGACAAGGCCGGATCGACCGTGGTCCGGTACCACGCCGGCCACCTCGGCCCCATCACTCACCCCACCCAGGTCACCCGGACCATCACCGCGGCAGTGCGCGCCACCCGCTGACCGCAGCTCTCCCGAAAGGAAAGACCATGAGCAACCACCACCTCGAGCCCGAGGCGCAGACGATCGCCGACGCGACCGCGAAGCCGCCGTTCTTCTACGAGATGACGCCCGACCAGGCGAGGAAGGTCCTGGACGACCTCCAGGCCCTCCCGACCTCCAAGCCCGACGTCGAGGAGGAGTGGATCGTCGTCCCGGCGCACGTCGGCGAGGTGCACGTGCGCGTCGTCAAGCCGGCCGGGACCGCCGCCCCCCTGCCCGCCATCCTCTACATGCACGGCGGCGGCTGGGTCCTCGGCAACGCCGGGACCCACGACCGGCTGGTGCGGGATCTCGCCACCGGCGCCAACGCCGCCGTCGTCTTCGTGGAGTACGACCGGTCGCCAGAGGCGCAGTACCCGGTAGCGATCGAGCAGGGGTACGCGACCGCGCAGTGGATCACGGCCCACGGAGCCGACCTGGGCATCGACCCCGAGCGGATCGCCGTCGCCGGCGACTCCGTGGGCGGCAACATGGCCGCGGCGCTGACGATCATGGCCAAGCAGCGTGGCGACGTGACCTTCGTGCACCAGTCGCTCTACTACCCGGTGACGGACGCCGCGCAGGACTCGGCCAGCTACGTGGAGTTCGCCGAGGGGCCGTTCCTGCTCGCGAAGTCCATGGCGTGGTTCTGGGACGCGTACCTGCCGGACCTGTCCAAGCGTGCCGAGATCACCGCGTCGCCCCTGCGCGCCACGCTCGCGGACCTGGCAGGACTGCCCGAGGCGTTCGTGGTGGTCGACGAGAACGACGTCCTGCGCGACGAGGGCGAGGCCTACGCGCGCAAGCTCATCGAGGCCGGTGTCCGGACCACGACCGTCCGGTACAACGCGACCATCCACGACTTCATGATGCTCAACCCGCTGCGTCCGTCTGCCGCCTCGAGCGGCGCGATCGCGCAGGCCGTCGGCATCCTCCGCACCGTGCTCCACGGACGCTGACCTCTTCACGACAGGAGAACCCTCATGAGTACCCAAGTCCCGACCATCGTGCTCGTGCACGGCGCGTTCGCCGAGTCCGCCAGCTGGGACGGCGTCATCGACCGGCTCCACGAGCTCGACATCGACACGATCGCGGTCGCCAACCCTCTGCGCAGCGTCACCAGCGACGCGGCCTACCTGCGCGACGTGATCTCCGGCCTCGGCAAGCCCGTACTGCTCGTCGGCCACTCGTACGGCGGAATCGTGATCACCGAGGCAGCCGCAGACAACCCGGCGGTCGTCGGGCTCGTCTACGTCTCCGCGTTCGCCCCGAACCACGGGGAAAGCGCGCTCGAGCTCTCGACCCACGTCCCCGGGAGCACCCTGGGCGACGCCCTCACGGCCTACCCGGTGTCGACGGGGGGCAACGAGTTCACGATCCGCCTCGACGCGTTCCACGACCAGTTCGCAGCCGACGTCCCCGCAGTCGTCGCCCAGAACATGGGCCGCACCCAGCGCCCCGTGACCGAGGTGGCGCTCAGCGAGGGTCTGCCCACCAGCTCGCCCGCCTGGCAGACCCTGCCGTCGTGGTTCGTCTTCGGCGACCAGGACCGCAACATCCCGGCGGCAGAGCTGCGTCTTGAGGCCCAGCGTGCGCGTGCTCGAAGCGTCAACGAGGTGTCCGGCGCCTCGCACGCGATCGCCGTCTCGCGCCCCTACGAGGTCACGGGCACCATCCTCGAGGCGCTCAGGGAGTTCAGGACCGCCGGCACCGCGCACGACGCCGCCTGAGGCGCCGCACCCCGGCGCCTCGTGGAACCCAAGGTGGGTGGCCGCCACGGCGGCCACCCACCTTCGTCGTCAACGGCATCACGATGTCCCTCGCCGACGCCGATAGACACTCGGGGACATCCCGAGGACCCGCTTGAACGCCACGCTCAAGGCGCTTTCCGTGCCGTAGCCCACCGAGTGGGCGACACTGGCGACCGTCATCTGCCCGTCGTGCAGCTGACGAGCCGCGAGCTCGATACGCCAACGGGTGAGGTAGTCCAGGGGCCCGATCCCCACGAGGGTCTTGAACCGCGAGGCCAGGGTGGAGCGAGAGACCGACGCCCGCGCCGCCAGCTCCGCCACGGTCCACGGGTGCGCCGGGTCCCCGTGCATCTGCGCGAGCGCAGCGGCCACGACGGGATCTCTGAGACCCGCCATCCAGCCCGACGCGGCACGAGGGTCCCGCGCGATGTGGAGGCGCAGCACATGGACGAGCATGACCGTGGCGAGATGCTCGGCGACCACGCTCGAGGCCATCGGCCTGTGCGTGAGCTCGTCCTCGATCTCGGACAACGCCCACGCCACCGTCTCCGCATGTCGACTGCCCGCCGGGATGTGCAGCACCGGAGGCAGCCGGCCGATCAGGAGCTCCCGAGCGCGCGCTCCGAAGGAGAACTCGCCACCCACGAGCAACACCCCATCGCCTTAGCCCACCCGGGCGACACCGTCTTCCGCCCGCGCGAACACCGGCCCCGCGTCGACAGGAACGGCGGCCGGGTCGCTTCGCAGCACGAAGGGGGCAGGGCGCGTGAGGAGGTAGCAATCCCCCTGCGACAGCTCGATCACCCCCTCGACCCCGTCAACCTCGAGCACGCACGAGCCACGACGTACGGCGTTGAACTTCACTCCCTCCGGCGGCTCGAACCGCAGCGCCCACGTTCCTCCGGCGGCAAGGGGGGCGGAGAGATGGCTGCGCGGCGAGAGCAGGGTCAGAACGTCTTCGAGCGGATCCATCAGCATCCCGATCAGGCTGGACGATCACGAAAGTTTGCTAGCCCTTCAAATAGAGATCGTCCAACATTCGCGGCCTAGCCTGAATCCAGGCCCCCACCTATCCCAGGAGAGCAGACACGTGACAACCGACGATCTCCGTCGAGTGACGACCCCGTTCACCCCCAAGGCCAGCGCCCGCGACGTCGTCGACGGCATCGACCTCACTGGCCGACGCGCCGTGGTCACCGGAGGCAGCGCAGGCCTCGGCGCCGAAACGGTACGCGCCCTACATTCCGCCGGCGCGGAGGTCACGATCGCCACACGACGCCCTCGAACCGCGGATGCGCTCCTGGCGGAGCTGAACTCGGCGAGCTCGGCCGCCCGGGTACGGGTCGAGGCGCTCGACCTCGCCGACCTGGCCTCGGTCCGCAGCTTCGCACGGGCGTGGAGCGGGCCGCTCGACATCCTCGTGGCGAACGCCGGCATCCTCGCGCTGCCCGAGCGCACCCTGACACCGGAGGGCTGGGAGATGCAGCTCGCGACGAACTACCTGGGCCACTTCGCGCTGACCCTCGGCCTCCACGGTGCGCTACGGCAGGCCGAGGCGGCTCGCATCGTGGTCGTCAGCTCCGGCGCGCACCGGGACTCGCCCGTCGACTTCGAGGACCCGCAGTACGAGCGACGGCCCTACGACCCCTGGGGGGCCTACGGGCAGTCCAAGACCACGGACATCCTGCTCACCGTGGGGGCGCGCCGCTGGGCGGGTGACGGCATCACCGCCAACGCGGCCAACCCGGGATACATCCTCACCGGCCTGCAGCGGCACGTGGACGACGACACCATGCGCGCCTTCGGCGTCATGGACGGCGAGGGCAAGCTGACGCCGCTGCCGTACTACAAGACGCCCGAGCAGGGGGCGGCCACCTCCGTGCTCCTGGCCACGTCGCCGCTCCTGAAGGGCGTGACCGGTCGCTACTTCGAGGACAACCAGGAGGCGCGAACGGTGCGAGACGACGACACCGAGCCAGGCGGCGTCGCGGAGCACGCGCTGGACCCGGAGTCCGCCGACCGCCTCTGGGAGTACGCGACGGGAACTATCGGCGACATGTGAGGTGTCAGCCCCGCGCAGGCCTCAGCACGAGCCGAACTCCAGCCGCGGTGCCCGTCTCGATGCGTGCGTGCGCCTCACCGGCCCGATCGAGGGGAAGCTCCTCGATCGGGCCGGGTTCCAACGTTCCCTCGCGCACGAGCCGGTTGATCTGTCCGGCGGCAGCGGCGAGCTCCGCCGTCGACGCGTTGCTGATGGCGTACCCGACGATGCGTCCGTCTCGGGTGTACAGAGATCCGACCGGGAGGCCGGGGCGTTCTGACAGGCCGGCCATGAGGACGATGCGTCCCCTCTGTGCCAGGAGCTCGACCGCGAGCTCGAGGTCATGGCGGCCGGAGGTGTCCAGGTGCAGGTCGACGCCATCAGGTGCCGCGTCGCGCAGCAGGTAGCCCAACCTAGGATCGCGGTAGTCGAAGGCCTCGCGCGCGCCGAGCCGCCGGCACGCGTCGAGGTCCGCCGCGCTGGCCGTCGCGACGACGCTCGCTCCGACGCGGGTCGCGAAGACCGTCGCCACCCGTCCCACGTGGCCCGCCGCTCCGGCTACCAGGACTGTCTCGCCGGCCCGGGCGCGGCCGTGTACCACGATCCCCAGGAATGCGGTCGCGGCCGGGTGGACGACAGCGACCAGCTCAACAGGGTCTGCGCCGGGTGGGGCGTGATACAGCCTGTCCGCGGCGACGACAGCGAACTCGGCGGCCGCGCCCTGGCGTCCACCGTGTCCCAGGCTGTTCGTCCAGACGAGGTCGCCCGGCCTGAAGCCGATGATGCCCGACCCGCACGCCACGACCGTGCCCACGAGGTCCCGTCCGACGACGAACGGGAACGGCATCGCCGTCTGGTAGGCACCGGACCGCACGAAGGTGTCAACGGCGTTCACAGCCACCGCCTCGACCTGCACGAGCACGTCGGTCGGGCCGCAGCGGGGCACGGGGACCGGACCGTACTGGATGCTGCTCGCCGGGCCACGACTCTCGACATAGGCCGCATTCATCGTGTCGAGCCCCACCATGTCAGTCTCCCTGCGTCTGTTCTCTCACGCCGATGTCGGTCGATCGACGTCCACTTCCACGTCCGGGGCGGCGTGGGTCCGTGTGATCCACGACGACCGCTCCTGCTGCGGCCAGCGCCACCAGACAGATGCCCGCAATCAGGCCCGTCGCCTGGGACGCCGGGACGACGATCAGGAGGATCAACAGGAGCGTGACGGTCGCAGCACGATTCCGGGACGGGCGTCCTCCGCCGCCGAGGCGCAACAGCTCGACCGACGCGATCGTCAGAGCGACCGGAGTGGCCACGGTGAACGTGGCGACCCAGACGGGCAGGGCCGCCGTATGACCGGTGCTGGCGGCGACTGTGACCTCAAGGCCAGCACCAAGCGCGGCGAGGGATGCGAACGGCACATAGTGGCCGTATCCCCAGAGGAAGGAACGGTGTCGCCGGACAGCGAGTGGCTCGCCGGCAGGCACCGCGAAGTAGAGCCACCAGAGCGATGCGATGATCGCGAGACTCGACGCGGAAATGATGGCCAGGCTCAGGCCTGCAGCGTCCTCCACGACGCTGACGACGCCCGTCGTCACGGCGAGCACTCCCTCGCCGAGGAGGATGATCGTGAACAACGAGTAGCGCTCTGCGATGTGGTGCGGATGCCACGACGTCGGGCCTCCGGCACGCTCGGCCCACACGGGGACCAGGAGCTCCATCGCTGCCAAGGTCACGAACGTCGCGACGCCGAACCGATCGGTCAACCCCAGCCGGGCGAGCCACAGGATCTGCAGGCTGGCGATGCCGCCGGCGTACCGCAGGGAGGTCGGTCGACCCGAGGGGTGTTGGACCGCCGCGCGGAGCCACATGCTCAGTAGCCCGACCCGCATGATCAGGTAGCCGATCGTGACGACCGCGTAATCGCTGTGTTCGAAGGCTCGGCCCGTGCCCGCCGCGAGGACGAGCACGCCGCCCATCTGAACGAAGGTTGCCAGGCGGTAGGACAAGTCGTCGATGTCGTATGCCGACGCGAACCATGTGAAGTTCATCCAGGCCCACCAGATCCCGAAGAGGACCATGAGGAAGGGCCCGATGGCCGACGAGAGGTGCCCGTCGAGCGTGGCGTGGGCCAGCCGCCCGGCAAGCTGCGCGATTGCGACGACGAACGTGAGGTCGAAGGGCAGTTCGAGCGGGGTGGCTGATCAGTGGGCCTCGTCGATCTCTCGAGGGCGCATGCTCCGCCGTCCGGTACGAGAGCGGCCGACTATTGCGGGGTACGGCGGCACGGCTTCCTCCGACCGGTGGTGAACGAGGTTCGTCCGGTGCCCGGGCGGGGCACGCCCAGGCACCGGACAGCTCACCGCCCCGAGGGGGGAAGACTCAGGACGACGAGCGTTCGATCAGCGGCCGGAGCCGGCGAGCCACTCCTCGTAGCTCGTCGTGCCCAGGACCGCGTCGGGGCCGGGGACGAGGTCGTCGTCCTTCAGCACGGTCCCGAAGTACTTCGCGCTCGGGTCGGCGACGATCTCCCGCTCGTCCCCGGTGCGAGCCAGCGCAGCCCCGATGAACTCCGACATGCGGACCTTCTCGGGGCCGCCCGTCTCCGCGATGCCGTTCACCGGCTCGCCGGCCGCTGCCCGCCCGACCGCCGTGGCGACGTCGTCGGAGGCCATCGGCTGGTAGTAGGCCGTCGACAGCTGCGCCTTGCCGTCGATCATCGAGGAGTTGGCGATGGCGGTGGAGAACTCGAAGAACTGGGTAGCACGGACGATCGTGTAGGGGATGCCCGACTCCACGATCAGCTTCTCCTGCGCGACCTTGGCGCGCAGATAGCCGCTGTCCGGCAGCCGGTCGTCGCCGACGATCGACAGGGCGACGTAGTGCTTGACCCCCGCCTCCTTCGCCGCGGCGATCAGGTTGTTGGTCGACGTCACGAAGAAGTTCATGACGTCGTCGTCCGCGAACGACGGGGAGTTGGACACGTCGATCAGGACATCCGCTCCGGCGACCGCCTCCGTCACCCCCTCGTTGGTGATCGTGTTGCAGCCGGTCTGCGGGGCGGCGGGGCTCGCGTCGTGCCCATGGGCGTTGAGCTTCTCGACGACCTTGGAACCGATCAGTCCGGTCCCACCGATGACGACAACCTTCATGGGAAGCACCTCTCTGGAATCTGGGAGATGAGGGGCTGCGCCGTAGGTCTCGCGACCCCTCTGCACCACTGACCGAGCAGCGGCGCAAGGTGTGACAGCGGCGGGTGACGAGCGGGTCCAGTCGCTCTCTGCTTCCGGCCTGGCCCACAGCGGGCCCCGGTGAAACCCGGTGAGTCCCGTCCTTACCTGCGACTCGACCCTCCGCTTGTCGCAACGTTCGACCGAGGGGTGCGCCAGGCTGTGACACCCGTTCTTGCTGTCCTTGCGCGGATCGGTCGGACCGTCTTGCGCGGCGAGTGCGCAGTCGAAGGAGCCTCGGTCCCGCACGGCGCACGCGGGCGAGCGGTGAAAGATGGCTGGACGATATCGATCCAGAACTTCTCCCCGTACGCATGCTGACCTGTGCCGATGCATGGTCCGAGGGGCGCGTACGGGGTACGTACGGGGTGGTGCACCCCGTACGTTCTCGGTAACGCACTCAGCCCAGCGTGAGGCGCATGAAGCGCGCTACCGCTCCCGCGGTCTGTACGCCGGCGACGATCGTCGCCGCGTCGTCCGCGCCGTCGCTCGGGCGGGCGGCGCTCACCTACGCAGAAGCAGAAGTGGCCGTCTTTCCCCGCCAGTCGGACGGGAAGGCGCCGATGACGCGGCGCGGCTTCCTCGACGGTCGGGTCCACCAGGGGCAGACACGAGAGAGGGCCTCTGACCTGCGGATTCGCAGGTCAGAGGCCCCAACACTCAGGGTGGGCGATACTGGGTTCGAACCAGTGACCTCTTCGGTGTGAACGAAGCGCGCTACCACTGCGCCAATCGCCCGAGTGCGTGGTCGATACTAGCCTGAAACGGACCGGATCGAAAAACCGGCGCGGATCAGGGGTCGAGACGCTCGCGACGGCGCCGCTCGAAGAGCTCGCGCGCGGCGAGCGACAGCCCCCCGGCCGCGACGTCGACACCGTCGATCCAGGTCACGGGCTGGACGTTGCGGACCGAGCCGGTGAGGAGCAGCGCGGCCTCTCCTGCGGTCACCTCGTCGAGCACGGCGAACGGGAGCTCTCCGGGACGGGCCTCGCGCACGGGCAGCCCGTCCTCCGCGGCCCACTCCAGCAGCAGCTCGCGCGTGATGCCGGCGAGGCAGCCCGACGCCAGCAGCGGCGTGACGAGCTCGCCCCCGCGCTCGACGAACACGTTCGCCCCCGTGCCCTCGCACAGGTCGCCCGCGGTGTTGGCGAGGAGCGCCTCGTCGCCGCCCTGCGCGACGGCGTGGGCGAGGGCGACGACGTTCTCGGCGTACGACGTCGTCTTGAGCCCGGCGACGGCCGACCGCTCGTTGCGCGTCCACGGCGAGCGCACGGCGCGCCCGGTGGGGCTGAGGGTCGCGGGTCCGGCGGCGACGACGACGGTCTGCGCGCCGGGCGTCCGACCGGAACCGAGCGGGCCGACACCCGCGGTCACGGTGATGCGCAGGCGGCCGACGTCGCCCGCCCCCGCGCGCGTCCGGGCGCCGGCCTCGGCGAGGACGGCCGCGACGCCGTCGAGCACGCGCTGCTCGTCCGGCGCGTCGAGCCCGAGGCCCACGGCGGACCGCGCGAGCCGGCGCAGGTGGCGCGTGAGCGCGAACGCCTGCCCGTCGAACACCGCGCACGTCTCGAACACGCCGTCCCCGACCGTCAGGCCGTGGTCCACCGCGCTCAGCGCCTCCTCGCCCGGGCGGACGAGACGTCCGTCGGCCCAGATCACGAGGTTCTCGGACGGGCGGTCGGACGTCGGCGTCGTGGCGGCGGCGGGGCTCATGGCTCCAGTGTGCCGGAGGCGAGGCCGACGAGGCGCCGCGCCTTGAGCTCGGTCTCCTCCCACTCGCGCGCCGGGTCGCTCCCCCACGTGATCCCGGCCCCCGTGCCGAACCGGAGCACGCCGTCGGCCCACCAGAAGGTCCGGATCCCGACGGCGAGCACCGCCTCGTCGCCGTCGACCCAGCCGATCGCGCCGCAGTACGGGCCGCGCGGGACGGGCTCGAGCGCGTCGATGATCCGGAGCGCGGACGACTTCGGGGCGCCGGACACGGACGCGGGCGGGAACGTCGCGTCGAGCAGCGCCGGCCACAGCGACGCGCCGCCGCGCAACCCGGGACGCAGGCGGCCGGTGACCGTGCTCACGAGGTGCACGAGACCCGGGTGCGCCTCGACCGCGAGCAGGTCCGTGACCTCGACGGTCCCCGGGTCGCACACGCGCTGGAGGTCGTTGCGCACGAGGTCGGTGATCATGACGTTCTCCGCGCGGTCCTTGGCGGTGAGCCCGTCCGGGGTGGGCGCGGTGCCCTTGATGGGGCCGGAGGTGACCGCCCCGCCCGCGACGCGGAGGAAGAGCTCCGGCGACGCCGTCACGACCCACGCCGGGTCGACGCCGGAGCCCGCCGGGACGTGCAGGACACCCCCGTACGGCGCCGGGTTCCCGCGGGCCAGACGGCGGCCGAGGGCCACGGCGTCCGGCTCGCCGCAGTCCGGGCCGAGCAGCGGGGCCGACAGCACGCGACAGACGTTGGCCTGGTAGACCTCGCCCTCACGGACCTCGTCGCGCACGCGGGCGACCGCGGCCTCGTACGCGGCCCGGTCCATCGAGCTCGTCCAGCCCGACGGCGCGGGTCCGCGCCACGCGTCCCCGTCCTCCCGGGCGAGCACGGCCGGGTCGACGCGCTCGGCGAACCGCCACGCGCGCGCCCGCCCGCCGCGGGCCCGCGCGTCGAAGTCCGCCACGACGAACCACGGACCGTCGTCGGCGAGCCGCTCCGGCTCGCGCCACAGGTCGACGACCTCCACCACGCCCAGGGCGGCGCGGTCCCCGAAGAGCGCGAGCCCCGGCCTCGACGACGTTCTCCCAGGTCCTGGCACGGGACCACGCTACCGAGCGTGCGCGCACACCCCGACGGGTGCTCGGGACGCGCCCGACGCGCGCGCGACGGTGCCGGTTGGACGCCGGGCGCGAACGTGGACTAATGTCTGGGACGCGCCGGAACGCCGGAGGGCAAACGGGAAGCGATTCCTCGACACCCTCGACAGTCCGGCCGCGCGGATGTGGCTCAGTTGGTAGAGCATCACCTTGCCAAGGTGAGGGTCGCGGGTTCGAGTCCCGTCATCCGCTCGGAGGCCCACTCTCCGTCCGCCCTCGTGGCGGCGGAGGGCAGGTCGCGGTGGAGTGGCCGAGAGGCGAGGCAGCGGCCTGCAAAGCCGTATACGTGGGTTCGAATCCCATCTCCACCTCGCAGACAGCACCACCCCATGGGGGCGATTGGCGCAGCGGTAGCGCGCTTCCCTGACACGGAAGAGGTCACTGGTTCGATCCCAGTATCGCCCACGAGCACGACGCGAGAGGCCGCCCCGGCACCGTCCGGAGCGGCCTCTCGCGTGCCGACCGTCACCCGGACCGGATGCACGGTTCAGGTCGGAAGTCGGCTAGTATGTGCTTCGCGCCGGAACACGGGAGGGCTCACAAGAGCTCTCGCAGGACCGGCCGCGCGGATGTGGCTCAGTTGGTAGAGCATCACCTTGCCAAGGTGAGGGTCGCGGGTTCGAGTCCCGTCATCCGCTCGGAGGCCCACTCTCTGGCCTGCTCCTCCGGGAGCGTGAGAGGACGCGTCTCAAGGTGGAGTGGCCGAGAGGCGAGGCAGCGGCCTGCAAAGCCGTATACGTGGGTTCGAATCCCATCTCCACCTCGCAGCAGTGCAGCACCCCGGGCGATTGGCGCAGCGGTAGCGCGCTTCCCTGACACGGAAGAGGTCACTGGTTCGATCCCAGTATCGCCCACCAGCACGAAGGCCGTCCCGGTTCACCGGGGCGGCCTTCGTCGTCCACTACCCTCGGCCCATGCCCGACCTGCGCCCCGCCCACGACGTGCTGCCGCTCGGCACCGCCCCGCGTCCCACGACCGCCGCCGAGCTCCTCGCCCGGCTGCGCCCCGCCCTGCTCGGCCTGCTCGGGCCGACCGTCGAGGGCGCCGACCGGGCGCGGCTCGACGCAGACCTCGACGGCCCCGACGTCTCCCGGCTCGACGTCGACCTGACGGGGGTGCGCGTGCGCGTCGGCAGCCAGGGCGCCGCTCGGAGCGCGGAGCACGCGTCCGGCCGCTCGTCCCGGGACGTCGAGGACGTGCGCTCGCGCGAGGACGCGGTCCTGCGCCGGGTGCGCGTCGACGCGCACCCGCTCCTGGTCGAGGACGTGCCGGTGGACGTCGTCGCCGAGGCCGAGGGCCTGCGGTTCCGCTGGGTCGAGGACACCGCCGGCGGCCTCGGGGTCGAGGGCGTCGAGCCCGACGACGCCGCGCCCCTCACCGGCCACGTCCGGGTCGCGGCCCCGCGTGACGCGATCGTCGCGACCGCACGGCGGCTCGTGGCGACGGAGCTCCAGAACCTCGGCCTCACGCTCGCGTCGCTCGACGTCGAACTCGAGTCGGCGGGGCCCCGCAGGGTGACCCTCCGCGGGTTCGCCCGGGTCCGCAAGGGGATCCTCTCGGCGAGCGTGCGCGCGACGGCGACCGCGGAGGTCGACGCACGGATGGTGCTCGCCGTCCGGGACCTCGAGCTGTCGAGCCGCAACCCCGTCGTCGCGGCGCTGCTCGTCGCGGCGCGCGGCGACCTCGCGAAGGTCGAGGGCCGCCAGGTCGACCTCGTGTCCGACCTGCCGCCGGGCGTCCGCCTCGCGGACGTCCGCGTCGACGTCGGCGAGACGCTCGCCGTCTCGGCACGCTTCGCCTGACGAGGCCGGGCCGCCCTTGTGGCGCGCCTCGCGCGCACGTAGCGTCGGGAGCATGTGCCGGAACATCACGACCCTGCGCGGCCTCGAGCCGCCCGCCACCGACGAGGAGATCGAGGCGGCCGCGCGTCAGTTCGTCCGCAAGGTCACCGGGATCCAGCGCACGAGCGCGGCGACCGAGGAGCCGTTCGAGCGCGCGGTCGACGAGGTCACGGCGATCGTCGCGCGGCTGCTCGACGAGCTGCCGGAACGCCGCAACCCGCCGTCGACCGTCCCCCCGCTCCGTCGCGAGGAGGTCCGGGCGCGCATCGCCGCGCGTGAGGCGGCCGAGCGCGAGCACGAGCGGGCGCACGCCCTGGGGATCGCGCACACCCACTGAGCGGGAGCAGGTCCGGCGCCCGCACGGTCGGCGCGCGGCGACCGTGGCGCGCGCGGCAGCGCGACGAGGCCGTCTAGGCCCTGTCCTGCGAATGTTCTTGGCATGTGTCCGGTAATGTCCGGGTTGTGGGTGTGGGGCGTGGTGAGCTGACTGACACGGCGTGGGC
>NZ_JBVIFN010000003.1:0-468211 GCF_055571305.1 Cellulosimicrobium sp. NPDC030954 | reverse complement strand
GGGGGGGGGGGCGGCGGGGGGGGGGGGGGGGGGGGGGGGGGGGGGGGGGGGGGGGGGGGGGGGGGGGCCCCGCCGGGCCCCCGGCGGGGGGTTCTGCCCCCCCCCCCCCCCCCCCCCCACCCCGCCCACCCAACCCGACCACACGCCGTCGAACACAAGAACCACCGCTCTACCTCGGCCAACCAGCGTTCTACCTCGGCGGACCGCGGTTCTCGCCGGCTGAGCGAGGGTCATCTCGGGAGGTTCAGGCGGTCGGTGACGTGATCGCGGGCGCGCCCTCGACGGGGGCTGCGGCGGCGGGGTCGGTGAAGGCCTGGCGCGGCACGACGGCGAGGAGGAGGACCGCGGCGACGAGCGCCGTCGTGCCGCACACGACCCAGACGGTGACGTACCCGCCGAACGAGCCGGCCGTGCTCCCGGTCGCGCCGCCCTGGAGCGCGGCGCCCGCGAGCGCGATGCCGAAGACGCACGACGCGATCGCGCCGCCGACGGTCTTCACGGAGTTCGTGAGGCCGGTCGCGACGCCGGTGAGCGTCGGCGGAGCGGCGGCGGCGGCCGCAGCGGGCAGCGCCGCCACGAGCGCGCCGGAGCCGAGCCCGACGACGACCATGTTGGTGAGCACGTTCGCGTACGTCGCGTGGAACGGCAGGAAGAGCAGGAAGCCGACGCCCACGAGGGTGGACGCACCGACCAGGGTGAGGCGCGGCGTCGCACGGCGGGCGACGCGGGGGTAGGACAGCGCGCCGACGATCATGCCGACGAGGTAGACGCCGATGAGCAGGGACGTCTGGAAGCCGGTCGTGCCGAGCCCGTACCCGTGCTCGGCGGGGTCGGTGCGGGCGAACGTCGACAGCGGCGCCTGGGCGCCCAGCACGGAGACGCCGAACAGGCCGGCGGTGAGGAACACCGGGCCGAGCGCGGGGGAGCGGAACATGCGCACGTCGACGAGCGGGTCGTCCTGGCGCAGCTCCCACCGGGCGAACGGCCACAGCACCAAGACGCCGAGCACCACGAGCGCCCAGGGTGCGACCGCGGCGACGCCCTCGAGGCGCAGCAGGCTGAGGCCACCGGTCAGCGCGAGGAGCGCGAGCGAGACGAGCACGAGCCCGACGGTGTCGAAGCGCCCGCCTGCGGGGTCGGGCGACTCCTGCACGCCGAGCAGCACGACGACGAAGCACACGACGACGAGCAGCGCCGGGACGAGGAGCACGACGCGCAGCGGCAGCGCGTCGACCAGCGCGCCGCCCACGAG
This sequence comes from Cellulosimicrobium sp. NPDC030954, assembly GCF_055571305.1. Classification (NCBI taxonomy): domain Bacteria; kingdom Bacillati; phylum Actinomycetota; class Actinomycetes; order Micrococcales; family Promicromonosporaceae; genus Cellulosimicrobium; species Cellulosimicrobium sp. NPDC030954. The sequence goes on along the minus strand of NZ_JBVIFN010000003.1, from coordinate 466,959 downwards.
CGCGCCGACGATCGCGCCGGTCTCGAGCGCCGCGACGAGGACTCCCGCGGCCCGTGCAGTGACCGCGGCGGGGTTCGCGAGGCGCCGGGCGCGCGACCACACGAGCGCGATCTCCAAGGGCAGCCACACGACGTAGAAGCCCTGCACGGCCCACGCCACGAGGAACACCGCGAACGAGTCCGTGAACGGCAGGACGAGCGACGCGGCCGCGGTCACCGCCGTCGACCACAGGAGGATGCGCCGGTGCCCGACCATGTCGCCGAGCTTGGCCAGCGCGGGCACGACGAGCGCGGACAGCATGAGCTGGGAGCCCTCGAGCCAGTTCACGTCGGCGTCGTGCACGCCGAGGTGCCGCGCGATGTCCGTGAGCATCGGCGTGTAGTAGCCCTGGAGGACGCCGCTCGTCAGCTCGACGAAGGCGAGGAACCCGACGACGCCGGCGAGGGTCGAACCCGCGAGGCGCCCGGTGCGCGAGCGAGCCATCGCTGCTCCTTCTGCGTGGGGGCACGCGCCGTCGCGTGCCCCGTGAGGTGGGGGAGCGTCAGGGTAGCCGCTCGAGCAGGGCACGGTGGAACCGTTCCCCCCGCTCGAGCTCGGCGACCTCGACGCGTTCGTCGACGCCGTGGATGGTCGCGCGCAGCTCGGCGGACATCGCGAGCGGTGCGAACCGGTACACGGCGGGCGCGAACCGGTGGAAGTGTCGCGCGTCCGTCGCCTGCATCGTGATGTACGGGGCCGGCAGCGCGTCGGGGTGCGAGACGCCCACGCACGCCGCGAGGAGGGCGAACCGCTCGTCGTCCACGGGGGACTCGGGGGACGGCTCGTCGGCCTCGACGACCTCGATCTCGACCTGCGGGTCGGCCACGCGCCGGCGGACGCGCTCGACGGTTCCCGCCACGGTCTCGCCGAGCGCGATCCGCAGGTTGACGGTCGCGGACGCCTGCGACGGCAGCACGTTCGCGGCCGTGCCGCCGGTGAGCATCGTCGGCGCGACGGTCGTGCGGACGATCGCCGCGGCCTCGCCGCCCATCGCGGCGAAGGTCCGCGCGGACACGGGCGGCGCCGCGGCCAGGGCGCGCAGCGCGGTGCGGGCCGGCCCGGTCGCACGGTCCGAGAAGAGGCGGAGCATGCGGGAGATCGCGACGGGCGTCCGCGCCGGGAAGGTGCGCGGGCCGAGCCGATCGACGGCCCGCGCGACCCGCCGGACCGCCGTCGTCGTGGGCGGGGCGGACGCGTGCCCGCCCTCGCCGCGCGCCGTGAGGCGCAGCGTGAGCACCCCCTTCTCACCGACGCCGATCATCGCCGCGCTCCCGGGGACGAGGGGGAGCGGGGAGTCCGTGACCGCGCCGCCCTCGTCGAGCACGAGCCACGGGATCACGCCGCGGTCGTGCAGGGTCGTCGCGATCGCGGCGGCGGCCGCGCCGTGCGACTCCTCGTTGCCGCCGAACGACAGGTAGACGTCCCGCGCGGGCGTGAAGCCCGCGGCCAGCAGGTTCTCGACGGCCTCGAGCACGACGACGAGCGGCCCCTTGTCGTCGAGCGCGCCGCGCCCGTGGACCCAGCCGTCGGCGACGCGCCCCTCGAAGGGCGGGTGCGTCCAGGCGTCGCTCTCGTCCACCGGGACGACGTCGTAGTGCGCCATGAGCACGAGCGGCGCCTCGCCGGACCGGCCGCGCCACCGGTAGAGCAGCCCGAGGTCGGTGATGCGCTCGCGGTCGAGGTGCTCGTGGACCAGGGGGTAGAGCTCGGGCAGGAGGTCGACCAGCTCGTCGAAGGGCGCGAGACCTCGCTCCTCCAGCTCGGCGGACACCGTGGGGATCCGGATGAGCCGGGCGAGGCGCTCGTCGGCACCGGGCCGAGGGGTCACGGACGCGGTCGTCATGGGGCCCACCTTAGAGACTCGATGCCACGAGTAGGTGACGGAGTCTCAGGCCTGGGCCTCGGGTGGTCGCGGGCAGACCTCGGGGGTCACGACGACGCGGGTGCGGGCGTGGGGAACCAGCGCGCGAACTTCTCCTCGAGCGCGTGGGTGCGCTCGACGTCGCAGCGCTTCTCCGCCGAGACGGTGATCGCGCCGTCGAGGCACTGCTGGTGCGCCAGCGCGACGTCCCACGTGACGAGCGTCGAGACCATCTGGAGCGCGAGCATCGCGGAGAGCCCGACCCCGATGCCCAGCGCCGGGACGAGCGCGCCGCGCACCCGCGCCCGCCACACGGCCACGAGCGCGCGGACGCCCACGACGATCGCCCCGAGCGCGAGCGCGAGGCTCACGGCCTGCCACGGGAACGGCATCGTGCTCACGACGATGACGGCCAGCAGGAGCAGGCCGAAGTGCAGCACGCGCCGCGTCGCCTGCCGCGCGAGCTCCGGGTCCGGCTCGGGGGGCTCGGGCGGTGCCGGAGGACGGCCGCCCCCGGACGTCGGCAGGTCCGGCCGGCCGGGCGGAGGAGGAGGCGGGAGCGGCACGCCCGGGCCTGTGGTGCCCGGCGGCACCGGCGCGCCCGGACGCGCGCCCCCCTCCGGCGGCTGCGGCGACTCGGGACGAGGCTGCTGCGGCGCGTCGGGACGGGGCGGTGCGTACGGGTTGCCCACGGGCAGCTCCTCGGTCGGTCGGGCGGCTCGCGGTACATTCTCCCATCGGGGACCGGGTGCCCGGGAGGGTGCCCGCTCCGCCCGCCGAGCCCGGCGCTCGCGCCACCCTGAGGCACCGCGAGCCATCCCCGAGCCACCCGTGAGCCACCCCTGAGCCACCCCGAACCCCGCAGGAGCACCGTGCAGACGCCGTCCGGCCACACCGTCGAGTCCACCTCCGCCGCCCGCGTCGTCGTCCTCGTCTCGGGCGCCGGCAGCAACCTCGCCGCGATCCTCGCCGCGCACGACGACGCCGCCTACGGGGCGCGCGTCGTGGGCGTCGTGTCGGACAAGGCCGACGCGGGCGGTCTCGACCTCGCGCGCGAGGCCGGGATCGCCGCCGTCGTCGTGGCTCCGGGGGACTTCGACGACCGGGCCGCCTGGAACGAGGCGGTCGCGCAGGCGGTCGACGTCTTCCGGCCGGACCTCGTGGTGCTCGCCGGGTTCATGCGCGTCCTCGGCCCGGCGTTCGTCGGGCGCTTCGCGGGCCGCACGATCAACACGCACCCCGCGCTCCTGCCGTCGTTCCCGGGCGCGCACGGCGTCCGGGACGCGCTCGCGTACGGCGTCCGGGTCACCGGCTGCACCGTCCACGTGGTCGACGACGGCGTGGACACCGGCCCGATCATCGCCCAGGTCGCCGTCCCGGTCGAGGACGGCGACGACGAGTCGTCGCTCCACGAGCGCATCAAGGTCGCGGAGCGCGCGCTGCTCGTCGAGACGGTCGGTCGCGCCGCGCGCGAGGGCCTGCGCGTCGACGGTCGCCGGGCGCTGCTGGGCTAGGCGCCGGGGTTCTCCGTGTCGTCGCCGGTGGCGTCGTCCGCGGGCGGGAGGTCGCGCGGCGCGAGCACGGCGAGGGCCTGGTAGGTCTCGCGGCGCTCCTGCGGCGCCGACCGCCCCTCCTCGAGCGAGCGCGCGGTCCAGCGCTCGAGCAGCTCCGCGATCTCCTGGGACATCGCGGCCGCCTGCTCGGCCGTGAGCACGAGCGTGCTGAGGGCGAGGATCCGGTCGTCGCGCGGACCGGTGGCGCTCCCGCGGCGGAAGGTCTCCTCGGCCCAGGCCAGCGCCGGGCGCACCACGTGGCGCACCGCGTCGGGCGTCCCGGGCTCTACCGCGTAGCTCTGGGCCACGTTCTTCCACACCCGGTCCCGGCGGTCGCGCGCGTGCTCGGGGGCCTCGGTGATCATCCCGGCCTTGGCGAGCACCCGGAGGTGGAAGCTCACGGAGTTCGCGGGCTCGCCGGTGGCCTGGGCGAGGTCGGCGGCGCGCGCGTGCCCGAGGACGGCCAGCTCCATGAGGATGCGCTGGCGCAGCGGGTGCGCGATGGCCCGCAGCGCCGCGGGGTCCTGGACGCGGAAGGTCTCGAGCACAGGCCGAGGCTAGCAACGCCCAGGGCCGCACAGCCTGAGGCGTGCACAGCAAGTGCGCAACGACTATTGCGCAATGGAGGTTGCGCAACTAGGTTCGTGCCATGACGAACCCGTCGGCCACCTCGGTCGAGGACCACCCGCCCACCGGCCCGTCGCCGACGGCGGCTGCCTCCGACCCCGCCGTCCCGGACGCCGAAGCGCCGGACGTCTTCTCACCGGTCGCCGCCCCCGACGGTGCCGTCCCGTCGTCGCTCCTGCGCAACAGGTCGTACATGCTGCTCATGACGGGGATGACGGCGGAGTCGCTCGGCGCGGGCGTCGCGCTCTTCGCGGTGCCGCTCGTCGCCTACGGGATCACGGGATCGGTCGTGCAGGCGGGCGTCGTCGCCGCCGTCGGCCAGCTCGGGGCGCTCCTCGCGACGCTGCCGGCCGGGGTCGTGGCGGACCGGGTCGACCGGCGCCGGCTCATCACGGTCGCCGCGAGCGTCGGCGCGGCGCTGTGGGCGACCGTCGCGCTCGCCGCGGGACTCGGGTCGCTCACCGCCTGGCACCTCGCGGCCGTGCTCTTCGGGGCCTCGGTGGTGGGGGCGCTCGTCGACCCGGCCACGAGCGGGGCGTTCCGCTCGGTCGTGCCCGTGCCGCAGCTGCCGACGGCGCTCGCGGCCGTGCAGGGCCGCGACGCCGTCGCGAGCCTCCTGGCCGGGCCGCTCGGCGGGGTGCTGTACGCCGTCGCGCACGCCGTACCGCTCGCCGGGGCCGCGGTCGGGCACCTGGCCACCGCCGTCTGCACGTGGTTCGTGCGCGAGCCGCTCAACGGCGACGTCGCCGCGGCCCGCGCGACCCGCCCCGCGGAGGCGCTGCGCGAGGGTCTGCGGTTCGTGTGGTCCGTGCCGCTGTTCCGCGCGCTGCTCGGCCTGTTCGTCGTCATCAACGTCGCGTTCGGCGGGCTCATGGTCGGGATCAACCTCGAGCTGGTGCGCACCGGCACCGCGCCCGTCCTCATCGGCCTCGTCGACCTCGCGGTCGGCGTGGGCGTCCTCGCCGGTGCGGTCCTCGCGCCGCGGCTCGTCGCCCGCGTCCGGGCGGGGACCCTCGTGGTCGCCGCGCTCGCCACGCTGGCGGCGGGCGCCGCCGCGATGGCGGCGCTGCACACGTACGTCGGGTACGTCGTCCTGCTCCCGCCCGCGCTCCTGCTGGTCCCCGCGGCGAACGCGTGCCTGTCCGGCTACGCGGCCGCGATCACCCCGGCGCAGCTCCAGGGACGGCTCTCGTCCGTCCTGGGCCTCACCGGCCTCGCCGCCGGGCCCCTCGTCCCGCTCGTCGGCAGCGGGCTCCTCGACCGGTTCGGGCTCGGCACCGCGCTCGTGGCGCTCGCGGGACTCCTCGTCGTCACCGTCGCCGTCCTCAGCACCGTCCGGTCGCTCTGGCAGGTCGGCACGCCCGACACCTGGGCCGGCGACGCGGCCGCACTCGCCGCCTCGGGCGTCGTGCCGGAGGAGCCCGGCCCGGTCGGGACGGGCCGGTAGACTGGGCGGCGGACGCGACTGGCGAGGGTGGGAACGACCACCGGGGAGCGGCCGGATCTACCTGCTGGAGCGTCGACCGCCTGGGCGCCTGGGTTCTGCCTCGCGTCGGCGTCCGTCGACGCGGCGACCGCGACCCAGAGGAGCCCCTCGTCATGTCCCACCCGGCCCCGCACGTGCCTTCCGCCCCCGACGTCCAGCTCGCCGACGACGCGCAGCGCCCCGTGCGGCGCGCGCTCCTGAGCGTCTACGACAAGACGGGCCTCGTCGAGCTCGCCACCGCGCTCCACGCGGCAGGCGTGGAGCTGGTCTCCACCGGCTCCACCGCGTCGACGATCGCCGGCGCGGGCGTTCCCGTGACGAAGGTCGAGGACCTCACCGGGTTCCCCGAGTGCCTCGAGGGCCGGGTCAAGACCCTGCACCCGCGCGTGCACGCCGGGATCCTCGCGGACTCGCGCAAGGCCGACCACCTCGCGCAGCTCGACGAGCTCGGCATCGCGCCGTTCGAGCTCGTCGTCGTCAACCTCTACCCGTTCGCCGCGACCGTCGCGTCGGGCGCCGGGCCGGACGAGGTCGTCGAGCAGATCGACATCGGCGGTCCCTCGATGGTCCGCGCGGCCGCGAAGAACCACCCGAGCGTCGCCGTGGTCGTCGACCCGGCGCGGTACGACGACGTCGTCGCGGCCGTGCAGGCGGGCGGCTTCACCTACGCCCAGCGCAAGGCGCTCGCGGCCGCCGCGTTCGTGCACACCGCGACGTACGACGTCGCCGTCGCGTCGTGGATGGGTAACGTCGTGGCGCCGACGGACGCGATCGAGACGGACGGCGAGACCGTGAGCACCGGGTTCCCTGCGTGGATCGGCGCCACGTGGGACCGTTCCGACGTGCTGCGCTACGGCGAGAACCCCCACCAGCGCGCCGCGCTCTACACCCACGGCCACGGCGCGAGCGGCCTCGCCCAGGCGACGCAGCTGCACGGCAAGGCGATGAGCTACAACAACTACGTCGACGCCGACGCCGCGTGGCGCGCCGCGCACGACCACGACGCGCCCGCCGTCGCGATCATCAAGCACGCCAACCCGTGCGGCATCGCGGTGGGCACCGACATCGCCGAGGCGCACGCTCGCGCCCACGCGACCGACCCCGTCTCGGCCTACGGCGGCGTCATCGCGGCCAACGGCGTCGTCACCCGGGCCGCCGCGGAGCAGATCGCGCCCGTGTTCACCGAGGTCGTCGTCGCGCCCGGCTTCGAGCCGGAGGCGCTGGAGATCCTCCGGGCCAAGAAGAACATCCGCCTCCTCGTCGTCGACGCCCCGCCGACGACGACCGTCGAGACTCGCCCCGTGAGCGGCGGGCTGCTCGTGCAGAGCACCGACCGGGTCGACGCCGTCGTCACGGACGCCGACGGGACCGTCACCGGCGGCGACGACCCGCAGCACTGGGCTCTCGTGACGGGCGAGGCCGCCGACGACGCGACGCTCGCCGACCTCGCGTTCGCGTGGCGCGCGATCCGCGCCGCGAAGTCGAACGCGATCCTCCTCGCGCGCGACGGGGCGGCCGTCGGCGTCGGGATGGGGCAGGTCAACCGCGTCGACTCGTGCCGCCTCGCGGTCGAGCGCGCCAACACCCTCGCCGACGGCGAGGAGCGCGCGCGCGGCGCCGTCGCGGCGTCCGACGCGTTCTTCCCCTTCGCCGACGGCCTGCAGATCCTGCTCGACGCGGGCGTGCGCGCCGTCGTCGCGCCGGGAGGCTCGATCCGCGACGCCGAGGTGATCGAGGCCGCGCAGGCGGCGGGCGTGACGATGTACTTCACGGGCACGCGCCACTTCGCGCACTGACCCAGCCCTGCTCGACGGCCCCGCCGGTCTCCGGACCGGCGGGGCCGTCGCGCACCGGGCGTCAGACCAGGGCGTCGCGGAGGCGGCGGGCCGGGTCGAGCGCGACGTCGAGGTCGACGAGGAGGTGCCCGGTGCGGTTCATCGCCTTGCGGACCGGGCCGACGTCGCGCGGCGAGTCGACCAGGAGGACCGCCCGGACCTCGGTGACCCGGCGCTCCGGGCCGCCGTCCGCCGTCGTGCCGCCGTCCGAGGGGGAGTCGGGGGCCGCTCCCGGGGCGAGGTAGAACGCGGCCCAGCCCTCGTGGCCGCCGGTGCCGCCGGACGGGTCGCCCCGGAACAGGACGTCGTCGCCCTCGGCGGGCACGCCGAACAGGGCGAGGTCGTGCCCCAGCTGCTGGGAGAACACGTAGGGGGCGTGCCCGGGGCCGTCGGGCTCGTCGCCGAGCAGCGCGGCGACGGTCGCGTCCGGGTCGTGGAGGGCGGCGGACCAATGGCCGCCGGGCACCGCGCCGAGCAGTGGGTGCTCGCGCGTCGCGCAGTCGCCGACGGCCCAGAGCCCGTCCAGCCCGGGCACGGCGCCGGTGGCGTCCACGGGGACGCTGCCGCGCACGTCGCGCGGGACGGCCCCGTCGAGCCAGTCCGTCGCGGGGCGGGCGCCCACGGCGGCCAGCACGAGGTCGGCCGGCAGCTCGTGCCCGTCGGTGAGCCGGACGCCGTCGGGCCGGACCTCCGCCACCGCGGCGCCGGTCACGAGCTCGGCGCCGACGGCCGCGTACCAGGGCGCGAGGTGCGCGCCGACGGCCGGTCCGAGCTGGCGCCGCAGCGGTGCCGACGCCGCCTCGAGGACCGTGACGCGCGCGCCCGCGCCCGCCGCGACCCCTGCCAGCTCGGCGCCGATCCAGCCCGCGCCGACGATCACGAGGCGGAGCCCCGGCCGCAGCGCGTCGCGGAGGGCCTCGGCGTCCCGGACGGTGTGCAGGAGGCGGGCGTGCTTCCAGCCGTCGGGCCGCACGGGCGTGGAGCCGACCGCGAGCACGACGGCGTCCGCGGTGCGGCGTTCGCCCGACCGGGTCGTGAGCTCCCACGCGCCGCCCTCGGGCGCCGAGCGACGCTCCAGCCGTACCGCCGGGTCGGCGAGGCGCACCTCGTCGGCAAGGGTCTCGACGTCCACGCCGAGGTCCTCGGCGAGCCACGCAGGGCTCGGGCGGCTCAGGAGCTCCTTCGACAGCGGCGGCCGGTCGTAGGGGCCCACGCCCTCCGCCCCGAGGAGCGTCACGCGCCCCGCGAACCCCCGACGCCGCAGCGCGCCGACGGTCTGGGCGCCGGCCAGTCCCGCGCCCACGACCACGACCGACGCGGGCGGCCCCGGGTCCGCCGCGGGAGGGGACGCGCGGTGCGCGGTGGGTGGCGGGAGGACCGGCGGCTCGGCGGACGACATGCACGTCACGCTAGGCCACGACGGTAGGCTTCCGGACGTGGAAGGTGCAGCAGCGTGACCGACGTCACCGCGGACGGGGGGACGCGGCACCGGCCGCCGGCCACGCTCGTGCCGGCGTGGCACCACGTCGACGACGAGCCGGGAGACGGGGAGCCCCCCGCGGGGGCGCGACCCGACGACGAGACCCAGCCGCCGGTCCCGGAACCCCCCGCGAGCCTCGCTCCGTCGCGCCAGCCGGCGATGTGGCTCGTGCTCGCGGGCGTCGCGGTCTCGACGCTCGTCGCGGTGCTCGTCGGCGCGCGTGCCGGCTGCTTCACGCTCGCCGGGCTGCTCGCCGTGGCCGGGGTGTGCCGTGCGGCCGTCCCGGGCCCGGGTCCCGTGGGGATCACCGTGCGCTCGCGCGGGCTGGACGTCTTCTTCTTCCTCGCGCCCGCCGTCGTCATGGCGTTCCTCGCGCTGACCCTCGACCAGGGCGAGATCTGAACCCTGCGTCGGCAGACGACGACGGGCCCGGACCGCGGTCGCGGTCCGGGCCCGTCGGGCGTGCGGGACGTCAGGCCTTGGGGGCCTCGCCCGTGCCGGGGGTGCCGTCCGCCGTCGGGGCCTCGGGCTCGTCCGCCTCGACGACCTCGACGACCTCCTCGACGGCGACGACGTCACCGTTCTCGTCCGTGACGACGACCTCCTCCTCGATCACGGCGGCCGCCGCGCCCACGCCGGCGGCGCCCGCAGCGGCAGCGCCCGCACCCGCGGTCGCGGGGTCGGCGGGCACGGCGCCCGCGGCGGGAGCGTCCGCCAGCGTGACGACCTGGTCCTCGCCGAGGAGGTCGTCCTGCTTCGGGGCGAACGCGAACGCGCGGTAGAACAGGCCCGCGATGGCACCGCCGAGGAGCGGCGCCACCCAGAAGACCCAGAGCTGGCTGAGCGCCCAGTCACCGCCGAAGACGGCCGAGACGGTGGACCGGGCGGGGTTGAGCGACGCGTTGGTGAACGGGGCCGCGACCAGGATCAGGACGCCGAGCGCGAAGCCGATCGCGATCGGGGCGACGGTGCTGCGGGTCCGCGAGTCGGTCACGCCGAGGATCACACCGACGAACACGGCGGTCCCGATCGCCTCGATGAGGAGGGCGCCGAGCAGCGGCAGCGTGACCTCGAGGCCGAGCTGCTGCGCGGCGCCGCCGAAGGTGCCGACGATGGGCGAGTGCGACTCGTAGCCGTTGGCGGTCGCGCGGAAGAGCGCGCCCGTGGTGGCCTCGTCGAGGAGCTGGTTCTGCTGGAGCACGTCGAGCGTGGCGCGCGGGATCGTCGCCAGGAGCACGACGCCGGAGAGCAGCGCGCCGACGAGCTGGGCGAGCCAGTAGGGCAGCACGTCGCGCCACGCAGTGCGTCCGCCGATCGCGGCACCGAGGGTCACCGCCGGGTTGAAGTGCCCGCCGGACACGTGGCCGACCGCCGCGACGGCGGCGACGAGCGAGAGACCGCCGGCCAGGGCGACGGCCAGGACGAGGTTGCCGTTGAAGAACCGCACCCACATCGCCACGCCGACGATCGCGAGCACGAGGAAGAACGTGCCGAAGACCTCGGCGCCGAGACGCGCGAGGAGGCTGGGCTGGACGACGGCGACGGCCTCCGTCGGCGCGGGGCGCGGGGCGTCGACGAGACCCTCCGGCGCGCCGGGAGCGGTGGTGTCCTGGGACATGATGATCCTGTCTGGTTCGGTGGGTACTTCGGGCAGTCCCGGCCCGACCGCCACGGTGCGGCACCGGGAGGCGGTCGGGACGACGGCACGATGCCTGACCGAGTGCCCGGCCATTCCGGCATCTGGGGGCATCTTGCCACCACCACCCGGGAGATGTGTGGAAATCAGCGGTGCTCCACCTGAGAACGGACGGCTCGTCTCACGATGCGGTCGGTCCGCCGGGAACCGCGAAAGTATCTTGACGTCGAGAAGTCGAGTACCCTGGACCGCGGTCAGCAACGCCCCTGTGTGCGACGGACCGGGCCCCACGGGCCGCACGGTCGCCGTCCGGCTCCCGGGGGCACCAGTCCCCGACAGTTGGAGCGATCTGCGCATGGGCAAGATCAAGGTCGTCAACCCGGTCGTCGAGCTCGACGGCGACGAGATGACGCGCATCATCTGGCAGTTCATCAAGGACCGCCTCATCCACCCGTACCTCGACGTGGACCTCAAGTACTACGACCTGTCGATCCAGAACCGCGACGCGACGGACGACCAGGTCACCGTCGACGCCGCGCACGCGATCAAGCAGTACAACGTGGGCGTCAAGTGCGCGACGATCACGCCCGACGAGGCGCGCGTCGAGGAGTTCGGCCTCAAGAAGATGTGGGTCTCGCCCAACGGCACGATCCGCAACATCCTCGGCGGCGTCGTCTTCCGCGAGCCGATCATCATCTCCAACATCCCGCGCCTCGTGCCGGGCTGGAACAAGCCGATCATCATCGGCCGTCACGCCCACGGCGACCAGTACAAGTCGACGAACTTCAAGGTCCCGGGCCCCGGCAAGATCACGATGACGTTCGAGCCGGCCGACGGCTCCGAGCCGCAGAAGTTCGAGGTCGTGACCATGCCCGAGGAGGGCGGCGTCGCGATGGGCATGTACAACTTCAACGAGTCGATCCGCGACTTCGCGCGCGCCTCGTTCGCGTACGGCCTCCAGCGCGAGTACCCCGTGTACCTCTCGACGAAGAACACGATCCTCAAGGCCTACGACGGCGCCTTCAAGGACATCTTCCAGGAGGTGTTCGACGCCGAGTTCGCCGAGGCGTTCGCCGCGAAGGGCCTCACGTACGAGCACCGCCTCATCGACGACATGGTCGCCTCGGCCATGAAGTGGGAGGGCGGCTACGTCTGGGCCTGCAAGAACTACGACGGCGACGTCCAGTCCGACACCGTCGCGCAGGGCTTCGGCTCGCTCGGCCTCATGACGTCGGTCCTCATGACCCCGGACGGCCAGACCGTCGAGGCCGAGGCCGCGCACGGCACCGTGACGCGCCACTACCGCCAGCACCAGCAGGGCAAGCCGACGTCGACCAACCCGATCGCGTCGATCTTCGCCTGGACCCGCGGCCTCATGCACCGCGGCAAGCTGGACGGCACGCCTGAGGTCACCGAGTTCGCGCAGACGCTCGAGGACGTCGTCATCAAGACCGTCGAGGCCGGCCAGATGACGAAGGACCTCGCGCTCCTCGTCGGCCCGGACCAGCAGTGGCTGACGACCGAGGAGTTCCTCGCCGCGCTCGACGAGAACCTCAAGGCGCGCCTGGGCTGATCCCGCCCGTCTCGCACGCCCGACGGCGGCGCCCCCTCGCGGAGGGGGTGCCGCCGTCGTCGTCCCCCGGGAACGCGGGAGCCGACGGCGGCACCTCGCGGGCGTGCCGCCCCGAGCGTCCGGGCGGGTCGCGTTGTGGGAGAGTGAGCGCATGACTTCCCCCGTGAACGTGACGGTGACCGGCGCGGCCGGTCAGATCGGCTACGCACTGCTCTTCCGTATCGCGTCGGGCCAGATGCTCGGCCCCGACACCCCGGTGCGTCTGCGCCTCCTGGAGATCCCGCAGGGCGTCAAGGCCGCCGAGGGCACCGCGATGGAGCTCGACGACTGCGCCTTCCCGCTGCTCGCCGGCATCGACATCTTCGACGACCCGACCCCGGCGTTCGACGGGACGAACGTCGCGCTGCTCGTGGGCGCGCGCCCGCGCGGCCCGGGCATGGAGCGCGGCGACCTGCTGGAGGCCAACGGCGGCATCTTCAAGCCGCAGGGCCAGGCGATCAACGCGGGCGCGGCCGACGACGTGCGGGTCCTGGTCGTCGGCAACCCGGCGAACACGAACGCGCTCATCGCGGCGTCGAACGCGCCGGACGTGCCGAAGGACCGCTTCACCGCGATGACGCGCCTGGACCACAACCGCGCGCTGACGCAGGTGGCCAAGAAGGCGGGCGTGCCGGTGTCGGAGGTGCGCAAGGTGACGATCTGGGGCAACCACTCGGCGACGCAGTACCCGGACATCTTCCAGGCGGACGTCGCGGGGACCCCGGGTGCGCGGCTCGCCGAGGACCGCGAGTGGCTCGAGAGCACGTTCATCCCGACGGTCGCGAAGCGCGGCGCGGCGATCATCGACGCGCGCGGCGCGTCGTCGGCGGCGTCGGCGGCGAACGCGGCGATCGACCACGTGCACGACTGGGTGCTCGGGACGCCGGAGGGCGACTGGACGAGCGCGGGCGTCGTGTCCGACGGGTCGTACGGGGTCCCGACGGGCCTCATCTCGTCGTTCCCGGTGGTGTCCCGCGGTGGGTCGTGGGAGATCGTCCAGGGCGTCGAGCTGTCCGAGTTCTCGCGGGGGCGCGTCGACGCGTCGGTCGCGGAGCTCCAGGAGGAGCGGCAGGCCGTGGAGCAGCTCGGGCTCGTCTGAGCTCGGGCTCCGGTCCCGCGGTCCGGGGACCGCGGGACCGCGGCGGACCGGGACGGGTCGGGGGCGGCGGTGCGGGGCGTTCGGGGGTGGCTGGCGGGTCGAAAAAACGCTGCGTCGGCGGGGGTGGGCCACCGTAGGGTCGACGGGCCATGATCGACGCCACCCTGCCGACCGAGCAGCCCCCGAACCCCCCGACCGTCCCCGACACCACCACGACGGCGGGTGCGTCGCGCGCCCCCGTCGACCCTGCTCGCCGCCTGGACTGGCGGCGCCTGCGCGGGCCGCTGGCCGTCGTCGCGCTCGTCGCGCTCACGCTCGGGGCGGTCGGTGCCGCGCTCGGGACCGTCATCGCGGGCTGGCTCGCGGACGACCCGACGACGGCGACGCTCCAGCTCCTCGCGCTGTGCGTCGTCGGTGCTGCGCTGCTCGACACCGCGGGCCAGGTCGTGTGGGCGGGTGTCGTCGACCGGGCAGAGGGCCGGCTGCGCGGCGACCTGCTCACGGCCGCGCTCCACCAGCCGCTCGCCACGCTCACGGAGCAGGCCGTCGGCGAGGTGCTCGACCGCGTCGACGACGACACGCACGCGGTCGGCACGCTGGTGCGCCGTCAGCTCTGGGGCGCTGGCCGCACCGTCGTCGGCGTGCTGCCGATGTGGGTCGTCGCGGGCCTGACCTGGTGGCCGGCCTGGTTTCTCTTCCCGGTGCTCGGCGCCGTCGCGGCGGTCATCGTGCGTCCCATGCTGGGCGAGATCGCGCGCCGCAAGGTGATCGAGGAGGCCGCGTGGACGGACCACGCCGCGGCGTTCGAGGAGTCGGTCGCGGCGCGGGACGACCTGCGCACGAGCCTCGGCCAGTCGTTCGCGGTGCGGCGCCTCGCCGAGCGCTCGGCCCAGGTGCACCGCAAGTTCCAGGCCGTGCTCGTGATCGAGTCGCGCATGCTGCGGCGTGCCGGGCTGGTCCTCGCGTCGCTGCTCGCGGGCGTGGCCGTCGCGGGTGCCGCGCTCGCCGCGGACGGCGACCTGGGCGTCGACCGCCTCGTCACCCTGTTCCTCGTGACGGCGATGTTCGTCGGGCAGGTGGACAACCTGGTCCACCACCTGCCGGACATCCAGGAGGGCATCGGGGCGCTCACCCGCATCCGGCAGATGCTCGCCGTCGAGCCCGAGCCTGCGGGCGGGAAGGCGCTGCCCGACGGGCCCGTGGGGATCGAGCTGCGCGACCTCCACTTCTCCTACGCCGAGGGCACGTTCGCGCTCGACGGCGTGAGCCTGCGGGTGCCCGCGGGCGAGACGGTCGCGCTCGTGGGGCGGACCGGCTCGGGCAAGTCGACCCTCGCGTCGCTGCTCTCGCGCGCGGTCGAGCCGCCGCGCGGCGCGGTGCTCGTGGGCGGTGTGGACGTCCGCGACCTGGACCTGCAGGCGCTGCGCGCCGCGGTGGGGGTCGTGACGCAGCGCACCGAGATCCTCGCGGGCACGCTCGCGGAGAACGTCGCGCTCTTCGCCGACGTGCCGCGCGCCGACGTCGAGGCCGCGGTGCGCGAGCTGCGCCTCGACGACTGGGTCGCGGGGCTCCCCGACGGCCTCGACACGCTGCTCGGCCCGGGCGGGACGTCGCTCTCGGCGGGGGAGGAGCAGCTCGTCGCGTTCGCGCGGCTGCTCGTCCGCGACGTGCAGGTCGTCGTGCTCGACGAGGCGACCGCGCGCATGGACCCCCTCACGGAGGCGCGCGTCGTCGCGGCCTCGGAGCGGCTGCTCGCCGGGCGCACGGGCGTGCTCGTCGCGCACCGCCTCACGACGATCGAGCGCGCGGGGCTGCTCGCCGTCCTCGACCACGGCCGGGTCGTGCAGCAGGGCGAGCGGGCGGCGCTCGCCCGCGTCGCGGGCCCGTACCGCGACCTCCTCGCGGCGAGCGTCGCCGAGGAGGCCGCGACGGGCGCCGACGGCACGCACCCCGGTGCGGGCGAGCCCCTGCTCGACGGCGACGGCGCGAGCGTCGCGCCCCCGGGGCCGGCTGTGCCGGGCGCACCCGACGACGCGGACGCGGACCGCACGGCGGAGTCCGTCGGAGGTCGTCGACGGCGGGGCGAACCGCCGGTCCTCGCGGACCCGGGCGACGGGCCCAGCCTCGCACGCGGGGTGCTGCACGCGCTGTTCGTGCGCCCCGCGTGGGGCGTCGTGGGTGCGCTGCTGTTCCTGGCGACGAGCCTCGTCTCGGCGCAGGGTGCCGTCACGGGCTTCCTCTGGGGCCGTGCGGTGCAGGACCTGGACGAGGGATTCCCGGCGCAGCTGCTCGTGCCGCTCGCCGTGCTCCTCGTGCTCGCGCCGCTGTGCCTCGCCTGGGCGCTGTACGTCTACCCTCGCTGGTGGATCGAGGTGCTGCTGCGCGTGCGCATGGCCGTCATGGCCGGTCAGACGCGCCAGCACCGGCTCACGGCGACGCCCCCGGGCGAGGTGGTCGCGCGCGCCATGGACGCCGACCGCTTCGTCCGGTACGCGGACCGGTGGGTCGACTTCGTCAACGGTCTCGTCATCGCGGGGGTCACGGCTCTGCTCAGCGGGTCGTGGCTCGCGGGCGCGGTGCTGCTCGCCGTGATGGTCGTGTCGGCGGCGGCGTCCGCGCTCGGGCGCCCGATCGCCGGCCGGTCGGCCACGCGGTCGTCCGCGGCGCGCGCCCGGTTCGGTCGTGCCCTCGTCTCCGCGCTCGACTCGGCGCGCACGGTCAAGCTCGCCGCGCGGACGCCGCAGGTGCACGCGCACCTGCGCGACGTCGACGGGGGACGCGTGCGGGCCGCGATCTTCGAGCACCGGGTGCAGGCCGCGCTCGACGGCGTCCCGCTCGTCATGATCCAGCTCGGCGTCGTGGCGGCGTGGGCCGGGCTGCTCGCGGGCACGTGGGACCTCGCGACGGCGCTCCTGGTCGCCAACGCGGTGACCGGCTTCGGCTGGTTCGGCGTGGTCGCGGGGGCGGTCGTGACGGAGGCGCCCGGCACGCGCTCGTGGCAGCGCGCCACGAGCCGGTTCGCCGCGGGCACGGACCTCATGGACCTGCCACCCGGCGTCGACCTCCTCACGGGCGAGGCCCCCGTGCCCGACCCGGGCCCGCGTCAGCCGCTGGAGCGGCTCGAGCTGGCCGACGTCACCGCGCTGCACGACGACGGCACGATCGGCGTCCAGGGTGTCGACCTCGCGGTGCGTCGCGGTGAGCTGGTCCTCCTGCTCGGGCAGGTCGGGGCGGGCAAGTCGAGCCTGCTCTCGGCGCTGTCGGGCCTCATGGAGCACACGGGGCACATCCGGTGGAACGGGACCGACGTCGTCGACGCCCAGACGTTCCTGCGGCCGGGGCAGGTCGCCCACGTGGCGCAGGTCCCGCGCGTGCTCTCGGGGTCGTTCGCCGACAACGTGCGCCTCGGGCACGAGCGCGACGTGCACGGCCCGGTCGCGGCCGCGCGCCTGGAGCGCGACGTCGTCGAGGCCGGGGGGCACGAGGCGCTGGTCGGGCACCGCGGCGTCCGGCTCTCGGGCGGTCAGGTGCAGCGGCTCGCCCTCGCGCGGGCGCTCGCGACCGACGCCGAGCTCCTGCTCGCGGACGACGTCTCGAGCGCGCTCGACGCGGCGACCGAGATCGAGCTGTGGACCTCGCTCCGGGAGCGCGGGACCACGGTGATCGGCGCGACGTCGAAGCGTGCGGCGCTCGCGCGCGCGGACCGCGTCGTCGTGCTCGACGAGGGCCGCGTCGCGGAGGTCGGGCCGTGGCGCGACCTGGCACCGCGCTGGGGTCACCTGGCGGGCTGACCTCCCCTCCCGCTCCCCGCCGAACCCGGGGTCGCTCCTCACCGGACGTGTTCCGTGAGGAGCGACCCCGGGTTCGGCGTCTCCGGGGGCCGTGCGGCGGAGGTGCGCCGAGCCCCGGTTACCGAACCTTGCTGCAAGTTTCTGCAAGCAGTACAGTTCGGCTCAGCCGTACGCTGAGGAAGCCGCGGTCGACGTCGTCCGCTGCTGGTCCCGTCGCCCGTGGTCTTGTCGGCCCTGCCCGCTCACGCGTGCGGTCCCGCACCAGCCACCGGACGAGGGAGTCCTCATGACCTCCACGCCGCGACGTCGCCGCGTTCCGCGCATCCCGTCGCCCCACCCATCCGACCCGTCGCCCCGCCGCTCGCGCGGGGCCCGTACGACGGCGTCGGTCACCGCCGTCGCGCTCGCCACCTCCGGCCTGGCGGGCGTCACGCTCGCCGCGTTCGCGGTACCCGCCGCGGGGGCCGACGAGCGCACGCTCGCCCTCGTGGGCGACCTCCAGTCCGAGCTCGGCTGCCCCGCCGACTGGGACCCCGCGTGCGCGGCGACCGAGCTCGCGCCCACCGACGCCGCCGGCGTCTGGTCCGCCGACTTCGAGGTGCCCGCCGGCACGTACCAGTACAAGGTCGCGTACGACGACGCCTGGGACGAGGCGTACGGGCGCGACGGCGGACAGGACGACGCGCCCCTCGTGCTCGGCGGCGACGCGACCGTGCGCGTCACGTTCGACGAGTCGACCCACCGCATCGCGCTCACGCCGCTCGGGCTCGCGGGCGGCTACGACGAGGCGCAGGACGCCGACCTCGTGGTGCCTCCCGTGCGACAGCCAGGGTCGGACGAGCGGTTCTACTTCGTCATGACCGACCGGTTCGCGAACGGCGACCCGTCGAACGACACCGCGGGGCTCGGCGACGACCCGCTCGTGTCCGGGTTCGACCCGACGAACAAGGGCTTCTACCAGGGCGGCGACATCGCGGGCCTGCGGCAGAACCTCGACTACGTCGAGGGCCTCGGCACGACGGCGATCTGGCTCACGCCGTCGTTCAAGAACCAGCCGGTCCAGGGGATGGGCGCCGACGCGTCGGCGGGCTACCACGGCTACTGGATCACCGACTTCACGCAGATCGACCCGCACCTCGGCACCAACGCCGAGCTCGAGGCGCTCATCGACGAGGCGCACGACCGCGGCATCAAGGTCTACTTCGACATCATCACGAACCACACGGCCGACGTGATCGACTACGAGGAGAAGCAGTACTCGTACGTCGACCAGGCCACGTCGCCGTACCGCGACGCCGAGGGCACCGTGTTCGACCCGGCGGACCACGCGGGCACCGGCGACTTCCCGGCGCTAGACGCCGCGACGTCGTTCCCGTACACGCCGGTCGTCCCGGCAGGCAAGGAGGACCTCAAGGTCCCGGCCTGGCTCAACGACCCGACGCTCTACCACAACCGCGGCAACTCGACGTGGACCGGGGAGTCCGTGACGTACGGGGACTTCGACGGCCTCGACGACCTCATGACGGAGCACCCGACGGTGGTCGACGGGTTCGTCGACGTCTACCAGGACTGGATCGACCTCGGGATCGACGGCTTCCGCATCGACACCGTCAAGCACGTGAACTTCGAGTTCTGGGAGACGTGGACCACCGAGGTCCTCGACTACGCGCACGCGCAGGGCAAGGACGACTTCTTCATGTTCGGCGAGGTGTACGACGCCGACGCGGCGAAGCTCTCGCCCTACGTGCGCAAGACCGACATGAGCTCGACGCTCGACTTCACGTTCCAGTCGGCCGCGACGAGCTTCGCGAGCGGCAACAGCGCCAAGGGCCTCGCCTCGCTCTTCGCGAGCGACGACATGTACACGACGCCCACGACGAACGCGCAGGCGCTGCCGACGTTCCTCGGCAACCACGACATGGGGCGCGTCGGGTACATGCTCGCGAGCACCGACGACCCGCTCGCGCGCGACGAGCTCGCGCACGACCTCATGTACCTGACCCGCGGGCAGCCGGTCGTGTACTACGGCGACGAGCAGGGCTTCGCGGGGACGGGCGGCGACAAGGACGCCCGCCAGACCCTGTTCGCGACGCAGGTCGACGAGTATGCCGACCAGCCTCTCGTCACCGGCGAGCAGGCGGGCAGCGTCGACCGCTTCGGCACCGACGCGCCGCTCTACGCGCACATCGCCGAGCTCGCCGCGCTGCGCGAGGCGCACCCGGCGCTGGCCGACGGCGCCCAGGTCGAGCGCTACGTCGAGAACGGCGCGGGCGTATACGCCTTCAGCCGGGTGGACCGCGCGGAGAAGGTCGAGCACCTCGTCGCGCTGAACAACGCGGCGGAGGACCGGACGGCGACGTTCACGACCCTCACGCCCGGCGCCTCGTACGAGGTGCTCTACGGTGAGTCGGCCCAGCCCGTCACCGCCGACGTCGACGGCGTCGTCACCCTGACCGTCCCGGCGACGGGCACCGTCGTGCTGCGGGCCGACCGCGAGGTCGGCGCGGACTCGTCGGGCGAGATCGCGGTCACCGTGCCGCGCGCCGGGGGAGCGGTCACCGGGGTCGCGCCCGTGACGGCCACGGTCGACGCCGATGCGTGGGCCGAGACGTCATTCGCGTGGCGCGAGGTCGGGAGCGCCGAGTGGCAGCCCCTCGGCACCGCCGAGGACACGGCGCCGCGCGTCTTCCACGACGTCGCGGGCCTGGCCGAGGGCACCCTGGTCGAGTACCGCGCCGTGACGACCGACGCCGACGGCGACCGCGCCGCCGCGTCGACGTTCGCGAGCGTCGGGGTCGACGTGAGCGGGGTCGTGGGCGAGGAGCCCGAGCCCGAGATCGACCTCGTGACCGTGCCCGGGAGCCACAACGCGGCCATGGGCTGCGCGGGCGACTGGGCCCCGGCGTGCGAGGCGGCCAAGCTCACGAAGCGCGCCGACGGCGTCTACGCGGGCACGTTCGACGTCCCGGCCGGGACGTACGAGTACAAGGTCGCGCTCAACGGGTCGTGGACCGTGAACTACGGCGTCGGTGGTGTACAGGACGGCGGCAACGCGACGTACACGACGACGGGCGGCCCCGTGACGTTCTACTGGGACCCGGTGAGCAAGGACTTCTCGAGCACCGCGCAGGGGCCGATCGTCACGCTCGCGGGCTCCTTCCAGGACCAGGTGGGCTGCGCCGGCTCGTGGGCGCCCGACTGCCTCGCGTCCTGGCTCAAGGACCCGGACGGCGACGGCACCTACACCTGGTCGACCGACCGCCTCGCGGCCGGCGCGTACGAGGGCAAGGTCGCGCACGGCCTGAGCTGGGCCGAGAACTACGGGGTGGGCGGTGCGCCCGACGGGGCGAACTACCAGTTCTCCGTGGGCGACGGCGAGAACGTCACGTTCTCCTACGACCTCGCGACCCACGTCCTGACGATCGACGTCGCGAACCCGCCGCTCCCCGGCACCGGCCAGCAGGCCGCGCACTGGGTGCGCGAGGGCGTCGTCGCGTGGCCGGGCGACCTCGGCACGGGCGACGAGTGGACCCTGTGGGCCGCTCCCGAGGGCGGGCTCTCGGTCACCCCGGGCGCCGCCGACGGTGAGGTGCAGGCCCCGGAGGGCACGGCGTCGTACACGCTCCAGGTCGACCCGTCGGGCCTGCCCGACGACGTCGCGGCGGAGTTCCCGGCGCTCGCCGGGCACACCGCGCTGCGCGTGCTCGACGACGGCGAGCCGCTGGACCGCTCGGCGGTCGAGGAGGCTCTCACGGGCCAGCTCCTCGTGACCCGCTCCGACGGCGGCGCGCTCACGGCCGCGACCGGCGTCCAGGTGCCGGGCGTCGTCGACGACCTGTTCGCGCAGGACGCGGCCGAGCGCGAGCTCGGCGTCTCGTGGCACGCCAACGGCAAGTGGGCGTCGTTCGCGCTGTGGGCGCCGACGGCGAAGTCCGTCTCGGTGCTCGCGTGGCCCGCGGGGGCGTCGCTCGACGACGACCCGCGCCGGTTCGAGGCCGCGCGCCAGCCCGACGGCACGTGGACGCTCGACGGCAAGGCGGCCGACAAGAAGCTCGGCGGCGCGGCCGTCGGCTGGAAGGGCGCGCGCTACCTCTACGAGGTGCAGGTCTACGTCCCGAGCACGGGGAAGGTCGAGACGAACGTCGTCACCGACCCGTACTCGGTGGGCCTGACGCTCGACTCCACGCACTCGGTCGCCGTCGACCTCGACGACCCCGCGTTCCGCCCGAGCGTCTGGGAGGGCACGCCCGCCCCGGTCGTCGAGCGGGCGGTGGACCAGACGATCTACGAGCTCCACGTCCGGGACTTCTCGATCTCCGACGAGACGGTCCCGGCCGAGCGGCGCGGCACCTACCTCGCGTTCGCGGAGAAGGACTCGGCCGGGATGACGCACCTGCGGGAGCTCGCGGACGCGGGCCTCACCACGGTGCACCTGCTCCCGACGTTCGACATCGCCTCGATCCCCGAGGACCGTGCCGCCCAGGCCACGACCGGCGACCTCACCGGGTTCGCGCCCGACTCGCCCGAGCAGCAGGCCGCCGTCGCGGCGGTGCAGGGCCAGGACGGCTTCAACTGGGGCTACGACCCGTGGCACTTCACCGCGCCGGAGGGGTCGTACGCGGTGGACGCGGACGGCGGCGCGCGCGTGGCCGAGTTCCGCACCATGGTCGGGTCGCTGCACGACGCCGGGCTGCAGGTCGTGCTCGACCAGGTGTTCAACCACACCGCCGCGAGCGGGCAGGACGCGAAGTCCGTCCTCGACAAGGTCGTGCCGGGCTACTACCACCGGCAGAACCCGACCACCGGCTCCGTCGAGACGAGCACGTGCTGCCAGAACGTCGCGACCGAGCACGCGATGGCGGGCAAGCTCATGGTCGACTCCGTCGTCACGTGGGCGAAGGACTACCGCGTCGACGGGTTCCGCTTCGACCTCATGGGCCACCACTCGAAGCAGAACATGCTCGACGTCCGGGCCGCGCTCGACGAGCTCACGCTCGCCGAGGACGGCGTCGACGGGAAGTCCGTCTACCTGTACGGCGAGGGCTGGGACTTCGGCGAGGTCGCGGGCAACGCGCTGTTCGAGCAGGCCACGCAGGGCCAGCTCGGCGGCACGGGCATCGGGACCTTCTCCGACCGGCTGCGCGACGCCGTGCACGGCGGCTCGCCCGTCGACGGCGCGTCGACGTTCACGCAGGGCTTCGGCACGGGCCTCGCGACCGACCCGAACGGGCAGCCCGCCCGGGCGGGGGAGCCGGGGACCGTCAACGACGGGTCCGCGGACGAGCTCACCGACCTCGGTCACCAGACCGACCTCGTGCGCCTCGGCCTCGCGGGCAACCTGCGCGACTACACGCTCGTCACGTCGACGGGCGAGGAGAAGCGCGGCGACGAGATCGACTACCGCGGGGTGCCGGCCGGCTACGCCGACTCGCCCGAGGAGGTCGTGACCTACGTCGACGCGCACGACAACGAGACGCTGTTCGACCTGCTCACGCTCAAGCTCCCGGCGGACACGCCGATGGACGAGCGCGTGCGCATGAACACGGTCTCGCTCGCGACCGCCGCGCTCTCCCAGACGCCGTCGTTCTGGCACGCGGGCACGGACCTGCTGCGGTCCAAGTCGCTCGACCGCAACAGCTACGACTCGGGCGACTGGTTCAACGCGATCGACTGGACCGGGCAGGACAACGGCTTCGGCAAGGGCCTGCCGATGGCGGCCGACAACGAGGACAAGTGGCCTCTCATGGCCCCGCTCCTCGCGGACCCGGCGCTCACGCCGTCGCCCGACGACATCGCCACCGCGTCGGCGCAGGCGCAGGACCTCCTGCGGCTGCGGCACTCGACCGAGCTCTTCCGGCTCGGCGACGCGGACCTCATCCGGGAGAAGGTCACCTTCCCGGGCGCCGGGGCGGACCAGGTCCCGGGCGTCGTCGCGATGTCGGTCGACGACACCGTCGGTGCCGACGTCGACCCCGCGCTCGACGGGCTGCTCGCGGTGTTCAACGCGTCGCCCGACGAGGTCGAGGTCCCGCTCGCGGCGCTCGCGGGCCGCGAGTACGTGCTCTCGCCGGTCCAGGCCACCGGGAGCGATGCCGTCGTGCAGGGCACCACCTGGGACGCGGCCACGGGGACCGTGACCGTCCCGGGGCGCACCGTCGCGGTGCTCGTCCAGCCGCAGGCGCGCGGCGAGCTGCCCGTCTCGGTCGAGGTCCAGCCGCGCTGCCTCGCGGGCAAGGCGTACGTCGCGGTCCGCGCGACCAACGACGGCGCCGTGCCGGTGGACCTGACGCTCTCCACGCCGTTCGGCGAGAAGGGGTTCTCGAAGGTCGCGGCCGGGAAGAACGCCTACCAGTCGTTCGCGACGCGGGCGAAGACCGCCGCGGCGGGGGAGGCCGTCGTCACGGCCACCGCGGTGGTCGACGGCGAGGAGGTCACCTCGACCTTCACCGTCGCCCACGAGGAGCTCACCTGCTCCTGACCCGACCGCCGAGGTAGAGCCCTGGTTCGCCGAGGTAGAGCCCTGGTCATCACCAGGGCTCTACCTCGGCAGACCCGGCTCTACCTCGGCTGACCATGGCTCTACCTCGGCAGGCGAGGTGCTACGGTCGCTGGCCGTGACCACCTCGTCCCCGCCCGCCGTCGGGCCGACGCCGGGCCTCGCGTTCCGCACGGCCGTCGCCGCGGACCTGCCGCGCGTGGTCGCGCTCATCGCGGACGACGCCATCGCCCGGGCCCGGACGGGGGAGGTCGGCCCCGCGCACGAGGCGGCGTTCGCCGCGATCGACGCCGACCCGAACAACGAGCTGGTCGTGGTCGAGCTCGACGGCGAGGTCGTCGGCACGATGCAGCTCACCGTGGTCCCGGGGATCTCGCGACGCGGAGCGTCGCGGCTCCTCGTCGAGGCGGTCCGGGTCGACCGGCGGCTGCGGGGGCAGGGAGTCGGTCGCACCATGATGGCGTGGGCGCACGCGTGGGGCGTCGCGCGCGGCTGCGCGCTCGCCCAGCTCACGTCCGACAAGCAGCGGACCGACGCGCACCGGTTCTACCGCGCGCTCGGGTACGAGCAGTCGCACGAGGGCTTCAAGCTCTCCCTCCCGCCGCGGTAGGCCCGCGGCCGTCTCGCTCCACCCGACCGCCACCACCACCGCGCTCGCCACCACGGCCGCGACCGCCACCGCGACAGCGGTCGCCACTGCGACTGCGATCGCCTCTGCCACCGCGACCGCCGGCTGCCGTCCCGCGGGGAAACCCTCCCTGTCGCATAGAGCGCTCTCACGTCTTCAGTTCCTGACCGCGTGGGAGCGTTCTCCCTCTGTTTACGCTCACATCAACGGCCGTTCTGCCGGTCGCCGTGGGACCAAGGTCGCTGTTTGGTCACAGTTCTCCGGATCCTTGCGTTCAGGAGTTGACGCCAAGAACGTGACCGGCATAACGTCAGGCCCGCTCGGACGGCGCTGAGGGTGTCCGGGTCCGCGGGGCACAGGTGCCCGGCGAGCTGTCCTCGGCAGGAGGAGGTCCGATGACGGACGAGCGCGTGATCCTCGAGATG
This sequence comes from Cellulosimicrobium sp. NPDC030954, assembly GCF_055571305.1. NCBI lineage: Bacteria > Bacillati > Actinomycetota > Actinomycetes > Micrococcales > Promicromonosporaceae > Cellulosimicrobium > Cellulosimicrobium sp. NPDC030954. The sequence continues at coordinate 442,391 of NZ_JBVIFN010000003.1, read as the reverse complement.
CGAGGCATCACCAAGGAGTTCCCGGGCGTGCGCGCCCTCGACGACGTGAACCTGCGGGTGCGGGCCGGAGAGATCCACGCGATCTGCGGCGAGAACGGCGCCGGCAAGTCGACGCTCATGAAGGTGCTGTCGGGCGTGTACCCGCACGGGACGTACTCGGGCGACATCTACTACGACGGTATGGAGGTCCAGTTCAAGGACATCCGGTCGAGCGAGCACGCGGGGATCGTCATCATCCACCAGGAGCTCGCGCTGATCCCCGAGCTCTCGATCACCGAGAACATCTTCCTCGGGAACGAGGTCAAGGGTGCGTTCGGCATCGACTGGGGCGCGGCCCGTCGGCGCGCCGAGGAGCTCATGGCGCGCGTCGGCCTCCAGGAGTCGCCCGACGCCCAGATCAAGAGCATCGGCGTCGGCAAGCAGCAGCTCGTCGAGATCGCCCGCGCGCTCGCCAAGGACGTGCGCCTGCTCATCCTCGACGAGCCCACGTCGGCGCTCAACGAGGAGGACTCCGAGCACCTGCTCGACCTGCTCCGCGGCCTGCGGTCCAAGGGCCTGACGAGCATCATGATCTCCCACAAGCTCAACGAGATCGAGGAGATCGCCGACTCGATCACGATCATCCGCGACGGCCGCTCGATCGAGACCCTCGACGTCCAGGGCGACGAGGTCGACGAGGACCGGATCATCCGCGGGATGGTCGGCCGCTCGCTCGAGTCGCGCTTCCCTGAGCACACGCCCTCCATCGGCGAGACGTTCTTCGAGGTCGAGGGCTGGACCGTCGAGCACCCCGAGGTGCCGGGCCGCTACGTGTGCAAGGGCTCGACGTTCCACGTCCGCCGCGGCGAGATCGTCGGCTTCGCCGGGATCATGGGCGCCGGCCGCACCGAGCTCGCGCGGTCCCTCTTCGGGCGGTCGTACGGGCGCTACAAGTCCGGCGTCGTGCGCATCGACGGCCGCGAGGTGTCCCTGCCCACGGTGCTCTCGGCGATCGAGAACCGGATCGCCTACGTCCCCGAGGACCGCAAGGCGCTGGGGCTGAACCTGCTCGACACGATCCTCGGCACCATCCAGGCGGCCAACCTGCCGCGCATCGCGAAGGCGGGCGTCATCGACCGGGACGCGGCGTTCGTCGCGGCCGAGTCGTACCGCAAGGCGTTCTCCATCAAGGCGCCGAGCGTGCACGAGGGCGTCTCCAAGCTGTCGGGCGGCAACCAGCAGAAGGTCCTGCTCGCCAAGTGGATGTATACCGAGCCGGAGCTCCTCATCCTCGACGAGCCGACGCGCGGCATCGACGTGGGCGCCAAGTACGAGATCTACGGCCTCGTCCAGAAGCTCGCCGACGCGGGCCGCGGCGTGGTGGTCATCTCGTCCGAGCTGCCCGAGCTCCTCGGTCTGTGCGACCGCATCTACACCGTCTTCGAGGGGCGGATCACGGGCGAGGTCCCCGGGTCGGAGGCGACCCAGGAGGGGCTCATGCGCCTCATGACCGGCACGCCCGGCGACGCACCCTCCGACGCCGCCGCCTGAGCGCGCCCCCACCCAGCCACCGCATCGCAACCGAGAAGGAACCACCGACGATGTCGTCCATCAAGCAGCTGCTGAGCGGGGGAGCGCGCCAGTTCGGCATGCTCTTCGCGCTCCTCGCCCTGATCATCTTCTTCCAGGTCGCCACGGGCGGGCGGGTCCTCACGCCGAGCAACGCGCAGAACCTGCTCAACGGCAACTCCTACATCCTCATCCTCGCCATCGGCATGGTCCTCGTGATCATCGCGGGCCACATCGACCTGTCCGTCGGGTCGGTGGCCGCGGTGACCGGCATCATCGTGGCCCTCGCGATCCGCGACTGGGGCATCCCCTGGTGGCTCGGCATCCTGCTCGGACTGAGCGTCGGGGCGGTCATCGGCGCGTGGCAGGGCTTCTGGGTCGCCTACGTCGGCATCCCCGGGTTCATCACGACCCTCGCCGGCATGATGCTCTTCCGCGGCCTCAACCAGTTCATCGGTGACTCGAACACCGTCCCCGTCCCGCAGGAGCTCCAGACGCTCGGCGGCGGCTACCTGCCCGAGTGGGGTCCGAACACGGGCCTCAACAACTCGACGCTGCTGCTCGGGATCGTCGCGATCGCGTTCGTCGTGTGGTCCGAGCTCCGCCGCCGCGCGAGCGCCCGCAAGCTCGGCGCCGAGCCGGTCCCGACCTCGGTCGCCGTGACGCGCGTCGTCCTCTTCAGCGCCGTCATCGCCTACCTCACGTACCTCTACGGGTCGGGCCGTGTCGGCACGTCGTTCCCGGTGCCCGCGCTCGTCCTGGTGCTCCTCGTCGTCGTCTACCAGTTCGTGGCGTCGCGGACCATCACCGGTCGCCACGTCTACGCGGTGGGCGGCAACCGCGCCGCGGCGGCGCTGTCCGGCGTGAACATCAAGCGCACCAACTTCTTCGTCATGATGAACATGTCGATCCTCGCGTCGCTGGCCGGGATGATCTTCATCGGCCGCTCGACGGCGTCGGGCCCCTTCGACGGCAACATGTGGGAGCTCGACGCGATCGCGGCCGTCTTCATCGGCGGCGCCGCCGTCTCCGGCGGTGTCGGCACGGTCGTCGGGTCCGTGATCGGTGGTCTGGTCATGGCCGTCCTCAACAACGGCCTCCAGCTCATGGGCGTCGGTTCCGACCTGACCCAAATCATCAAGGGCCTCGTGCTCCTCGCCGCCGTGGCGTTCGACGTCTACAACAAGGTGCAGGGTCGCCCGTCGATCATCGCGCTGATCTTCCCGTCGCGGCGCGACAAGGGCACGGGCGCCGTCACGGGCGCCGACGACCTCCAGGCCGAGGTCCCCGTCGAGGCCGGGGCCACCGCCGCCAAGGGCTGACCCGAGCACCTCTCACGTCCCACCCACCGCACGACACCCTGACCGCATCCGACGACGGATGCCCGACAAGAAAGTGGTACCCATGAAGAAGCTCACCACGACGCTCCTGGCGCTCACCGCCGCGAGCGCGCTCGTGCTCAGCGGCTGCTCCTCCGACCGCGGGGGCGAGTCGGGTGGCGGAGAGACGTCCGGTGGCGGCGAGTCCGCGGCGGCCGGCTTCGAGGAGGGCGCGACCATCGGCGTGGCGCTCCCGCAGAAGACGTCGGAGAACTGGGTGCTCGCCGAGCAGCTGTTCAACGACGGCCTGACCGAGGCCGGCTTCAAGCCGATCGTCCAGTTCGCCAACGGCGGCGTCTCGGAGCAGCAGAGCCAGATCGACGCCATGGTCGAGCAGGGCGCGAAGGTCATCATCGTCGGCGCCGTCGACGGGTCGCAGCTCGGCAGCCAGCTCAAGAACGCCAAGGACAACGGCGCGACCGTGATCGCCTACGACCGTCTCGTGAAGAACACGGACGCCGTCGACGAGTACATCGCGTTCGACAACTTCCAGGTCGGCGTCCTCCAGGGCGAGGCGCTGCTCCAGGGCCTGGCCGAGCGCAAGGGCGAGGGCCCGTACAACATCGAGCTCATCGCCGGCTCGTCCGACGACGCGAACTCGACGCCGTTCTTCGAGGGCGCCATGAGCGTGCTCGACCCGAAGATCGAGGACGGCACGCTCGTCATCCCGTCCGGCCAGACCTCGTTCGAGCAGGTCTCGACGCAGGGCTGGAAGGCCGAGAACGCGCAGAAGCGCATGGACACCGTGCTCTCGGGCAGCTACTCCGACAAGGAGCTCGACGGCGTCCTGTCGCCGAACGACACCCTCGCTCGCGCGGCGCTCACGTCGGCCAAGCAGGCCGGCAAGGAGACCCCGGTCATCACCGGTCAGGACTCCGAGGTCGAGTCGGTCAAGTCGATCGTCGCGGGCGAGCAGTACTCGACGATCTACAAGGACACGCGCAAGCTCGTCGAGGAGTCGATCAACGCGGTGAAGGCGCTCCAGGCGGGCGAGGAGCCGGAGATCAACGACACCGAGTCCTACGACAACGGCGTCAAGGTCGTCCCGGCCTTCCTCCTCGAGCCGATCATCGTCACGCAGGAGAACGCGGCCGAGGTCTACGCGGGTGACCCCACCCTCGAGGAGCTCACCAAGTGACCCGTTCGCTCTGAGCGACCGGGAGACGGCGGCGTACCGGCACGCCGCCGCGCGACGGCCCCCGTCACGTCCTCGGACGTGGCAGGGGCCGCCGTCGTGCAGGGGAGCGGTGCCGGTCGCCGGGGAGCCCGGGGCGGCGACGGCTCAGCGGAAGACGACGGTGCGGTGCCCGTCCAGGAGCACGCGGTGCTCCGCGTGCCAGCGCACCGCGCGCGCCAGCGTCTGGCGCTCGACGTCCTCGCCGATCGCGACGAGGTCCTCGACCCGGCGCGAGTGGTCGACGCGCTCGACGTCCTGCTCGATGATCGGGCCCTCGTCGAGGTCGCCCGTCACGTAGTGCGACGTCGCACCGATGAGCTTGACGCCCCGGTCGTGCGCCTGCGCGTACGGGCGGGCGCCCTTGAAGCTCGGCAGGAACGAGTGGTGGATGTTGATGATGCGCCCCGGCATCTCGCGGCACAGCTCGTCCGAGAGGATCTGCATGTAGCGCGCGAGGACGACGAGCTCGACGTCGAGCTCCGTCACGAGCCCGCGCAGGCGCGCCTCGGCGTCGGCCTTGGTGTCCCGGGTCACGGGGACGTGGTGGAACGGCTTGCCGTAGAACGTCGCGATGTCCTCGAGGTCGCGGTGGTTGCCGACGACGCCGACGACCTCGATGGGCATGCCCTGCGAGCGCTCGCGGTAGAGCAGGTCGACGAGGCAGTGCGGCGCCTTGGAGACCATGAGCAGCGTGCGGACGCGACGCCCGACGGCGTCGAGCTGCCACGTCATCGCAAACCGCGCCGCGACCTCCTCGACCGCGCGCTCGATCTCGGCGCGCTCCGCGGCGGCCTCGACCTGCACGCGCATGAAGAACAGCCCCGAGAGCGGGTCGCCGAACTGCTGCGACTCCGTGATGTTGCCCCCGAGCCGGGCGAGCGCGCCGGCGACGGCGTGGACGATCCCCGGCCCGTCCGGGCACGAGAGCGTGAGGACCCAGTGCGTGGGGTCGCCGGTCGGGGGCTGCGCGGTGCGGAGCGCCGAGGTGTCGGGGACGTCGGCGCCACGGGGATCTGTCGTGGACACCCCTCAGAGGGTAGCCGCGTCTCGGCGGCGAGGAGGCCGCCGTTCGGCCGGACATCATCCGGGCACGCGCGGTCGCGCCGTGCGATGTCTGACACCATGTCCCCATGAACGACGCGCAGATCACGACCCGCCTCGTCGACGACGCGGAGGCCGGTGAGCTCCTGACCCTGCGGCGGGCGGCGTTCGTCACCGAGGCGCAGCTCTACCAGGACCCCAACATCCCCCCGCTGACCCAGACCCTCCACGAGCTGCGCGAGGACCTCGCGCGCGAGGACGTCGTGACGATCGGGGCGTGGCTCGGCCCGCGCCTGGTCGGCTCGGTCCGCGTCGAGATCGAGGACAGCAAGGCGACGCTCGGGCGGCTCGCGGTCGCGCCGGACATGCAGGGCCGCGGCATCGGTACGCAGATGCTCTTCGAGGTGCTGCCGTACCTCCCGGAGCAGACCACGGAGATCTGGGTCTTCACGGGCAAGGACTCCAAGCAGAACCTCGCGATGTACACCAAGCACGGGTACGAGGAGCAGTACGACAAGGCCGCCGGCGACCTCACCTACACCTACCTGCGCCGCATCCTCGGCGAGGCCGAGGCGCGCAACGAGTCCGACGCCGTCGGGCAGGAGTAGCGGGCGACGGGCGAGAGCCCGGGGCTCGCCCGCGGGCCGTGCGCTAGGATCGACGCGTCGCGACTGGCGCCGCCCGGTGGATCTCCGCCCGGGCAGGGTGGATCACCACCGGGGAGCGACACGCTGTGCAGACGACGGGTCGTTCGCCTGGGCCCCGGGTCACCCCCTGGTGGGGCGTACCCGGCGAGCCGGGAACGTGACCACCGACGACACACTGCCAAGCACCCGCGGAGGAGACGCCATGAGCGCCCAGCCAGCCGACAACGTCCTCGACACCCCGCTCGCCGAGCTCGACCCCGAGATCGCGGCCGTCCTCGACGGGGAGCTCGCGCGCCAGCGCGACACCCTCGAGATGATCGCGTCCGAGAACTTCGTGCCCCGCGCCGTCCTGCAGGCGCAGGGCTCCGTGCTCACCAACAAGTACGCCGAGGGCTACCCGGGCCGCCGCTACTACGGCGGCTGCGAGCAGGTCGACATCGCGGAGAACCTCGCGATCGCGCGCGCCAAGGAGCTGTTCGGCGCCGAGCACGCCAACGTCCAGCCGCACTCGGGCGCCACGGCCAACGCAGCCGTCCTCCACGCGCTCATCAACAAGGGCGACAAGATCCTCGGCCTCGAGCTGGCGCACGGCGGCCACCTCACGCACGGCATGAAGATCAACTTCTCCGGCAAGCTCTACGACGTCGCGGCGTACGGCGTGGACCCGCAGTCGTACCGCATCGAGATGGACGAGGTGCGCAAGCAGGCCCTCGAGACGCGTCCCGACGTCATCATCGGCGGCTGGTCCGCGTACCCCCGTCACCTCGACTTCGCGGCGTTCCGCGAGATCGCCGACGAGGTCGGCGCGAAGCTCTGGGTGGACATGGCGCACTTCGCGGGCCTCGTGGCCGCGGGCCTGCACCCGTCCCCGGTGCCGTACGCCGACGTCGTCTCCTCCACGGTCCACAAGACGATCGGCGGCCCGCGCTCCGGCTTCATCCTGAGCAAGGAGGAGTACGCCAAGAAGATCGACTCCGCCGTGTTCCCGGGCCAGCAGGGCGGCCCGCTCATGCACGTCGTCGCCGCCAAGGCCGTGTCGTTCAAGATCGCGGGCTCGGACGACTTCCGCGACCGCCAGGAGCGCACGCTGCGCGGCGCGAGCATCATCGCCGACCGCCTCGCCCAGGCCGACGTGGCCCAGGCCGGCGTCTCCGTCCTCACGGGCGGCACCGACGTGCACCTCGTGCTCGTCGACCTGCGCCACTCCGCGCTCGACGGCCAGCAGGCCGAGGACCTCCTGCACGAGGTCGGCATCACCGTGAACCGCAACGCCGTGCCGTTCGACCCGCGCCCCCCGCGCGTCACGTCCGGCCTGCGCATCGGCACGCCCGCGCTCGCGACCCGCGGCTTCGGCGACGCCGAGTTCACCGAGGTCGCCGACATCATCGCGATCGCCCTGCGCGAGGGTGCCGCGGCCGACGCCGACACGCTGCGCGCCCGCGTGCAGAAGCTCACGGCCGACTTCCCGCTGTACCCGGGCCTCCACCAGTGACCGCGCAGATCCTCGACGGCAAGGCGACCGCCGCCACCATCAAGGCCGAGCTCAAGGACCGCCTCGCGGTCCTCGCCGGGAAGGGCGTCGTGCCCGGCCTGGGCACGCTCCTGGTCGGTGACGACCCGGGCTCGCAGTGGTACGTCGCGGGCAAGCACCGTGACTGCGCCGAGGTCGGCCTGTCCTCGATCCGCGAGGACCTGCCCGGCGACGCGACGCAGGAGGAGATCGAGGCCGCGGTCCGCCGCCTCAACGAGGACCCGGCCTGCACGGGGTACATCGTGCAGCTCCCGCTCCCGAAGGGCATCGACACCAACCGCGTGCTCGAGCTCATCGACCCGGCCAAGGACGCCGACGGACTGCACCCGACCAACCTCGGGCGCCTCGTCCTGCGCGTCAACGAGGAGGTGACCTCGCCGCTCCCGTGCACGCCGCGCGGGATCATCGAGCTCATCGAGCGGCACGGGATCTCCCTCGCGGGCAAGGAGGTCGTGGTCGTGGGCCGCGGCGTGACGGTCGGCCGCTCGATCGGCCTGCTGCTCACGCGCCGGGCCGTCAACGCGACCGTGACGCTCACGCACACCGGGACGACCGACCTCGCGGAGCTCGTGCGCCGCGCCGACGTCGTCGTCGCGGCGGCGGGCGTCCAGGGCATCATCACGCGCGACATGGTCAAGCCGGGCGCGGTCGTCATCGACGTCGGCGTCTCGCGCGAGGTCGACCCCGAGACGGGCAAGAGCCGGGTCGTCGGGGACGCCGCGCCCGACGTCGCCGAGGTCGCGGGCTGGATCTCGCCGAACCCCGGCGGGGTCGGGCCCATGACGCGCGCGATGCTCCTCGCGAACGTCGTCGACGCGGCGGAGCGCGCCTCCGTCTGACCTCTCCCAGGGCGCGGTCGTGGATCACCACGGCCGCGCCCTGCGGCGTTCCCGGGGCGGCTCGCAGGCGCTAGTCTGCGCGGGTGACGAGGGCGCGCATCGCGACGACGGCGGCGTACGCCGTGCAGGGCTTCGGGTTCGCCGTGGTGCTCACCAGCATCCCCGGGTACAAGGAACGGCTCGGCATGGGCGACGACGTCGTCACGCTCGTCGTGCTGGGCGTCTGCGTCTTCGCCGGGCTGGGCAGCGCGCTGTCCGGCGTCGTGGCGGCGCTGCGCGGCGCGCGCGCCGTGGTCGTGGGCGGCCTGTTGCTCGCGGCGCTCGCGGTGGCGGGCGTCGGGCTCGCGCCGTCGTGGCCGGCGTTCTTCGTGGCGATCGGGCTCTACGGGCTTGCGCTCGGCGCCGTCGACGCCGCGATGAACATGCTCGGGATCGACGTCGAGCGCGCGCACGGGCGCAGCCTGCTCGCGTCGTTCTTCGCCGCGAACGCCGCCGGCGGCGTGCTCGGCGCGCTCGCCGTGTCGGGCAGCGCGCTCGTCGGGCTCGGCCAGCCGGTCGCGCTCCCGCTCGTGGCGCTCCTCGTGGCCGCGGGCGCCGTCTGGCTCGCGCTACGGCTGCCCGACGGCGGCACCACCGTCCCGGGCGCCGTGGCCCCGGGCGGGACTCCGGGCACCGAGCGGCCGACCGAGGCGGGCCCGGTAGCGGTCGGGGTCGCGGACGACGGCCGCGGCGTGGCAGCGCTCGGGACCGTGCCGTGGGTCGCGGCGGGCACGATCGCGCTGCTCGGCGCGGGGATGCTCGCGTTCCCCGTCGCCGACTCGGCCGTGTCGAGCTGGAGCGCGACGTTCCTGCGCGACGTCCTCGCGGCGAGCGCCGCCGCCGCACCCCTGGGGTACGCGGCGTACCAGGCGGCCCTCATCGTGTAGCGGCTCGTCGGCGACGGCCTCGTCGAGCGTCTCGGCCGGGTGCGTGTCGTGCGGCTGGGCGGCACGCTCGGCGCCCTCGGGTTCGTCGCGGTGGCGGCGGCCCCCGCCTGGCCCGTCGCGGTGCTCGGCCTCGCGGCGACCGGGCTCGGGCTCGGCGTCGTCGCGCCCCTCGCCTTCTCGGCGATCGGGGACCGGGCCCGCGAGGCGGTGGCGGCAGGCTCGGTGAGCACCGGGCCCGCGACCTCGGGCGGTCGCGTCGAGGACGCCGTCGGGGTCGACCGGGTCGTCGAGGACGTGCTCGTCGACGTGGACGCGGGCGTGGCTCCGGTCGAACCTTCCGCCGGGATCGTCGCGACGGTCACGGACCGTGCGGTCGCGCGCCTCAACGTCTTCACCTACGCGGGCGCGGTGCTCGGCGGCGTGCTCACGGGCGTCTTCGCGACCGCCCACCACCTCCGGGTCGGGTTCGTCGTCCTCGCCGTGCTCGCCGCGGTGTCGGCGGTGCTCGCCGGCGCGTTCCGGCCCGCCCGCGTCGCCCTCGTGAGCGTGAGCGAGACCACGCCGCCCGCGTGACGAGAGGGAGCCGTCCTGTCGGTGGCGTGTGATGGGATGGCCGGCGTGCCGCGGCCGTCCTGGCAGCCGCGCGCGACCGTCATCGAGGGAGGACGAGCCCACTTGCTCACCATCGCCACCGCCAACGTCAACGGCATCCGTGCCGCCTACCGCCGCGGGATGGACGCCTGGATCGCGTCCCGGACGCCCGACGTCCTCCTGCTCCAGGAGGTCCGCGCCCCCGACTCGATCGTGAACGACTTCCTCGACGGGTGGCACGTCGCGCACCAGGCGTGCGACATCAAGGGCCGGGCCGGCGTCGCCGTCGCGTCCCGGCTGCCCGTCTCGGCGGTGCGCGTCGGGCTGGGCGCCGGCGAGCCGGAGCCGCCCGTCGACACGGGCCGCTGGGTCGAGGCGGACCTCGAGCTGCCCGACGGCGGTCGCCTCACCGTGATCTCCGCGTACATCCACTCCGGCACCGTGAGCCAGCCGGAGACGATGGTCGCGAAGTACGCCTACCTCGAGAAGGTCACTGCGCGCCTGCGCGAGCTCGCGGCCACGGGGGAGAAGGTGGTCCTGGCGGGCGACCTCAACATCGCGCACCACAACGTCGACATCAAGAACTGGCGCGGCAACCTCAAGAGCGCCGGCTTCCTGCCGGAGGAGCGCGCGTACGTCGACACCTGGCTCGGCCAGATCGGCCTCGTCGACCTCGGCCGCGTCCACGGCGGCGAGGGCCCCGGCCCGTTCACGTGGTGGTCGTGGCGCGGGCGCGCGTTCGACAACGACTCGGGCTGGCGCATCGACTACCAGCTCGCCACGCCGTCGCTCGCCGAGCGCGCCGTCAAGGTCGAGGTCGACCGCGCGCCGTCGCACGACGAGCGCTGGAGCGACCACGCCCCGCTCGTCGTCACCTACGACCTCTGAGACGTCCCGGCCCCGCCGAGCACGACACGAGGGTCGTCCTGCGGCACATGGCGACCCTCATGTCGTGCTCGGCGGTGCGTGAGGTCGTGTCGGGTCAGGCGACGCGCTCGGCCGGTGCGGACGGGGTCGCGAGGAGGAAGCCGGGGGCGCCGAGGCCCTCACGCTCGAACGCCGCGCGGACGGCGTCGGCGACGGCCTCGACCTGGTCGGCGCGGACGAGCGCGATCGCGGAGCCGCCGAACCCGCCGCCGGTCATGCGCGCACCGAGGGCGCCGGCGACGCGCGCGGCGTCCACGGCGACGTCGAGCTCGACGCTCGAGACCTCGTAGTCGTCGCGCAGCGACGCGTGCGACGCGTTCATGAGCGGCCCGACGGCGTCGGGGCGGCCGTCGCGCAGGAGCGCGACGAGATCGCGCACGCGGCCGATCTCCGTGACGACGTGACGCACGCGGCGGCGCGCGACGCCGTCGGCCAGCTTCTCCAGGGCGACGGCGAGGGTGCCGGTGGGGTCGTCGCTCGCGGCGACGGCGTCCGCGAGCTCGCGCAGGGAGCCCAGCCCGAGCGTGCGGGCGGCGTCCTCGCACGTCGCGCGCCGCGCCGCGTACTGGCCGTCGACGAGCCGGTGCTCGGCGCGCGTGTCGACGACGAGCAGGGCGAGGCCCGCGGCGTCGAGGTCGAACGGGACCTGCTCGGCGGACTCGACCGGGTCGAGCCCGGGCCGGCAGTCGAGGAGGAGCGCGTGCCCGGCGTGCGCGCGCAGGGACGCGGACTGGTCCATGCCGCCCGTCGGCGCGCCCGCGATCTCGTTCTCGGCGCGGACGCTCGCGGCGGCCAGGGCGGCGCGGCCGGCGTCGGTCGCGGCCAGGCCCAGCCCGGCGACGTCGTCGAGCGCGACCGCGACCGCGCACTCGAGCGCGGCCGACGAGGAGAGCCCGGCGCCGAACGGGACGCTCGAGTCGACCGCCGCGTCGAAGCCCGTGATCGCGCCGGGGTCGGCGCCCTGGGCGACGAGGTGCTCCCGCAGGGCCCAGGCGACGCCCGCGACGTACGAGCCCCAGCCCGCGACCGTGCCCGGCGCGACGTCGTCGAGCGTCGTCGTCCACGTCTCGCCGGGCGCCTGGGCCGACGCGAGCCGGATGACCGAGTCCGTGCGCGGGCGCAGCGCGACGAACGTGCGGTGGGGGAGCGCGATCGGCAGGCACAGGCCCGCGTTGTAGTCGGTGTGCTCGCCGATGAGGTTGACGCGGCCGGGCGCCGCCCAGACGTGGACGTCGTCCTCGTGCTCGCGGGCGGTCTCGGCACGGGGGGCGGCCGCGTCGGCCCCGAACGCGGTGGCGAAGACCGCGCGAGCCCGGGCCGCGCCGTCGTCGTCGGACCACGAGCGGACCCACCCGCGCGCCGCGCTCGACGGGGCGAGCTCCTGGAGCCGCGCCGCGATCCGCTCGGGCGTCGTGTCGCTGATCCACGCGCCCATGCCGGACTCCGAGCCGGCGAGGTACTTGAGCTTGCCCGGCGCGCGCAGGACGGAGAAGACCTGGAGGTGCAGCCGGGCGAGCGTCACGTCGTCCGTGCCCCCGTCCGCGACGGAGCGGCCCTCGTGCGCCGGCGCCTGGTGCCACGCGGCGATGTAGGGGAGCGGGATGGGGTCGCCGTCGGCCGTCTCGAAGAACCGGTCGAGGCGGCGCAGGAGCTCGAGGTAGGCGGTCGCGAGGTCGTCGCGCTCGGCGTCGGTGAGGGCCGGAAGGTCGGGCACGTCGCGTCGCGGGGCGAGGTGGACCTCGACGGGCCAGCGCGCCGCGAACGGCACGTAGGCGACCCAGTGCTCGGTCTCGAGCACGACGCGGCGCCCGTCCGCGAGCTCGGAGTCGAGGACGTCGCGCAGCAGGCTTCGGCCCGTGCTGCGGTGGTGCTCGCGCGCCTCGTCGAGCAGCGCCCGCGTGCGGGGCGTGACGTAGGGGTAGCCGTAGATCTGCCCGTGCGGGTGGTGCAGCGTGACGCCGATCTCCTGGCCCCGGTTCTCGAAGCAGAAGACCTGCTCCACGCCCGGCTCGGCCCCGAGGGCGGCGGTACGGTCGGCCCACGCGTCGATGATCGTGCGCACGCGCTGCGGCGAGAGCGCGCCGAACGACGTGCGGTGGTCGCTCGAGAAACACACGACCTCGCACCGGCCCGCAGCCGGGGCGTGGAGCTGGAGCGGCGCGTCCGCGACGACGGCGTCCTCGACCCCGGGGACCCGCTGCAGCGACGGGAAGCGGTTCTCGAAGACGACGACGTCGTAGTCGGTGTCCGGGACCTCGCCGTCGGAGTACGCGGCGCCGGGGCGCGCGGGGCACAGCGGGCACGAGTCGGCCGCGGGGAGGAACGTGCGGTTCATCCGGTGCGCGGCGAGCGGGACCCAGTCGCCCGTGAGGGGGTCGCGGCGCATCTCGGGGCCGACGTACGGGCGCGGGGTCCCGTCGGGGCCGGGCACCGGGGCGAACCGGTCGGGCAGCGGCCGCGGGTCGTCGAGCCGACGTGAGCGTTCACCCGAGACGTACGCGGGCGAGTCGTCGAAGTAGACGAGCTCGCGGCCGTCGGCGAGGTGGGTCGAGGTGCGGCGCAGGTGCGGGTTCATGCGTGCGGTGTTCCGATCGCGGTGCGGTGGGGGAGGAGGCGGCTGCGGTCCGCCGTCAGGTGACGACGAGCTGCTCGACGAGGTCCTGGACCCGCGCGCGCTGGTCCTCGGCGAGCCCGGCGTCGGTGATGAGGACGTCCACGTCGGCGAACGTCGCGAAGACGCGCAGCCCGGTCGTGTGCCACTTCGTGTGGTCGGCGAGGACGACGGTGCGCCCCGCGGACTCGATGAGCGCGCGGTTGGTCGCGGCCTCGTCCAGGTTCGGGGTCGTGAGCCCGATCTCCGGGTCCACGCCGTGCGCGCCGACGAACGCGAGGTCGACGCGCAGGCCCGCGAGCGCGGACTCGGCGAGCGGGCCGACGAGCGCGTCGGACGGGGTGCGGCTGCCGCCGGTGAGGATCGTCTCCAGGCGCGGGTCGTTCGCCCGGTGCAGGATCTCGGCGACCGGGAGCGAGTTCGTGACCACCGTCAGGGGGCGCAGCGCGGGGTCCGCGGCGATGCGGGCCGCGAGCAGGTGCGTCGTCGTGCCGGCGCTGAGCGCCACCGACGCGTTCGCGGTGATGAGCCGGGCGGCGGCCGTCGCGATGGCCTCCTTCTCCGCGGCCTCGCGCGAGCTCTTGGCGGCGAAGCCCGGCTCGTGCGCGGTCGTGTGCGGGGCGACGGCGCCCCCGTGGACCTTGCGGACGAGGCCCTGGTCGGCGAGCTCGACGAGGTCGCGCCGGATCGTCATGTCCGACACCCCGAGCTCTCGGGTCAGGTCGCCGATGCGGACCGCGCCGTGGTCCCGGATCTCCGCGAGGATGCGCTCCTGGCGCTGTGAGGCGAGCATGCGAACAGTATTGTCCACATCGCCGAGAAATCCAACACGATCAAACACGACCAAACATCGTGTTGCTTGCGCGCAGGCTGACGACGACGGATCGCCCGGCGGGACGCCCGGTCAGGCACTCGTCCCGACCGGGCGACCCGGGCGACCACTCGGGCGACCCGTGCGGTCAGGTCCCGCCGCGGAGCGCCGCGATCGGCTCGATCGCCGCGGCCTTGAGCGCGGGGTAGGTGCCGGCGAGGAGGCCGACCACGCCGCCGAGGAGCGCCGCCCCGACGGCCATGCGGACGTCGAGGATCGGCGTCCACTCCTGCACCACGGAGACGACGACCACCGCGATCACGCCCAGCGCGGCCCCGACGAGGCCGCCCAGCAGCCCGACGACGACCGACTCCACGACGAACTGCGCGCCGATGTCGCGCCGGGTCGCCCCCAGGGCGCGCCGCAGCCCGATCTCGCCGACCCGCTCCATGACGGAGAGCAGCGTGATGTTGGCGATCCCCACCCCGCCGACGAGGAGCGCGATGCCGCCGAGCGCGAGGAAGATCGCGTTGACGTCCGCCTGGACGTTCTCCCGCAGCGCCGAGCCCGACGTGGGCGCCTTGACCACGAAGCCCTCCGGGGCGTTGGGGTCCAGCGCGACGGGCGCCTGCCGGGCCACGACGCTCCCCGCGCCCGTCGCGATCCGCAGCTGCAGCTCCTCCGGGGCGCCGACCCCGAAGTCGGCACGCGCCGTGCCGGCGGGGAGGATCACGGCGTCCAGCAGGTCGGTACGGCGCTGCACGTCGTCGACGATCCCCATCACCGTGTACGACCGCTCGCCCACGAAGACCGACGGCTGGCGGTCCACGCGGTTGATCCCGAGCCGCTCGGCCGCCCGGGCACCGAGGACCGCGACGCGGTCGGCGCGCGCGTCGTGCCCGGCGTCGAAGAACCGACCGGTGACGACCTCGCCCCGCACGGCGCCCAGGAGCCCCGGCGTCGCGGCGACGACGTCCGGGCTCGCCTGGGCGGCGACCGACGGGTCGTTGACGGGCACCGCCGTGACGGAGGCCCCCGCGACGTCCACGGCCGCGACCGCCCCCGCCTCCTCGACGCCCGCGAGGCGCAGCACGCGCTCGGGGCCGTCCCACGGAAGCTGCGCGACGGCGCGCTCCTCGCCCGACATGAGCGTCGTCGTCTTCGGCTCGACGACGACCTGCGTCGCCGCGACCGCGTCGAACTGCTTGCTGATCTGCCCGGCGGCGGTCTGCGCGAGGCCGACCGTCACGACGACGGACGCGATCCCCAGGACGGTCCCGAGCACGGTGAGCAGGAGCCGGCCGGGCCGCGCGGCGATCCCGTGCGCCGCCTCGGAGAACAGGTCGCGCGCGCCGAAGCGGTCGCGCCCGCGCACGCGCAGCCGGACGTCGCGCCCGGGACGCTCCGCGCCCCGTCGACGGGCGTGCCGGACCCGGTCCCACGGCGCCCTCACCGGTCCAGCTCCTCGAGCCGGCCGTCCGCGATCCGCACGCGCCGCTGGGCGCGCGCGGAGACGACCGGGTCGTGCGTGATGACGGCCAGCGTGAGCCCGTCCCCGTGGAGCTCGTCGAACAGGTCCATGACCTCCGCCGAGTTCGTCGAGTCGAGGTTGCCCGTGGGCTCGTCCGCGAGCAGCAGGTGCGGCGCGGCCACGATCGCCCGGGCGACCGCGACCCGCTGGCGCTCGCCGCCGGAGAGGGTGGTCGGGTGGAACGTCGTCCGGTGCGTGAGGTGCACTCGTTCGAGCGCCGTGCGGGCCCGCTCCTCCCGCTCCCCGCGCGGCACGCCGCTGTACAGGGTCGCGAGCAGGACGTTGTCGAGCACGGTGCGCTGCGGCAGCAGGTGGAAGGACTGGAAGACGAAGCCGATCCGACCGCCGCGCAGGCCCGAGCGCACCGACTCCGACGCGCTCCCGGTCGGGACGCCGTCGAGCAGGTACTCGCCCGACGTCGGGCGGTCGAGGAGGCCCAGGATGTTGAGCAGCGTGGACTTGCCCGAGCCCGACGGGCCGATGATCGACACGTACTCGCCGGGGTCCACGCGCAGGCTCACGCCGCGCAGCGCGTCCACCCGGGGCGGGCCCGGGAAGCTGCGCGACACGTCGACGAGGTCGACGACCGCGGCGGGCGCGCTCCCGGCGTCGGCACCGTCCGCGGCCGCGTCCGTCGACCTCGTGCCGTCGGGCGCTCCCGGGGCCACCGCGTCGGGGCCGCCGCCGGGGTCGGTCCCCGGGAGCCCCAGCTCGGTCCAGGTCACTCGCCGACCACCACCAGGTCGCCCTCGTCGAGCTCGCCGTCGGCGGAGACGATCTCGACGAACCCCTGCGCCGCGAGCCCCGTCTCGACGTCCACGAGCTCGGTCGTCGCGTCGTCGCCCGACCCGCGCCGGACCTCGACGCGCGACTCGCCCCCCGGCCCCGCGGTGAGCGCCGCGAGCGGGACGGCGAGCACCTCGCCCCCGGTCGAGCTGACCGGGACGCGGATGCGCACGTTCTGGCCCTGCAGGGCGGTGACCTGCTCGGGCGTGAGGGCGTCGGGCGCCAGCGAGACGGTGAAGCGACCGGCGCCGCCGCTCTTCTCCTCGCCCTCGCCCTCGCCGTCCTTCGCGGCCGACGCGGGCTCGACGGCCGTCACGGTCGCCGTCGCCTCGGAGTCGTCCGGCAGCGTGAGCGTCGCTGCGGCTCCCACCTCGAGCAGCTCGGCGTCGGACGCCGCCGCCGACGCCTCGAGCACGAGCGTCGCCCCGGACACGGACATGACCGGCCCCTCGATCGTGCTGCCCCGCTCGACCTGCACCTCGTCCACGCGGCGGGGCAGACCGGCGAGGAAGAGGACCTCGCTCGCCGGCAGCGCCGTGAGGGTCTGGGTCCGCGCCTCCTCGAGGGCCTCCTGCGCGTCGGCGAGCTGCCGCCGCGCCGACTCGACGCCCGCGCTCTCCGCCGCCGTCTGGCGCGGGCGGTCGAGCTCGGCCCGCTGCGCCTGGGCGAGCCGGAGCTCGTCCTGCGCGCCCGCGACGTCGCCGCCCTCGGCCTGCGCCGCCGCCACCGCGCGCTCCGCGGCACGGACTGCGTTGTCGGCCTGCAGCTTCTCCACGTCGCTCGCCCCGGTCTGCGCCGCCGCGAGCGCGGCGCGCGCCCCCTCGAGCGCGTCCTCCGCCGCGCGCACGCCCTCGCGCGCGCTCGACAGCGCGAGCGCGGCCTCCTCCGCGGCCGACGGCGCCGGGTAGCCGACCTGCGCGTAGAGCTTCTCGACGGCGGTGGCCGTCGCGGCGTCGTACAGGTCGCTGTCGGCGCGCCCCGGGTCGATGCCCACGGCACCGAGCGCCGCCTTGAGCTGGAGTACGTCAGGACCGGAGACCCCCACGCGCAGCGACCGGTACGCCGGGAGCTCGCCCGGGAGCACGATCACGGGGCGCCCCGCGATCTCCAGCGCGACGCCCGCCGCGCCCAGCTCAGCGCCGACCTCGGGGACCTGCCCCGTGACGACCGCGGGACCACCCAGGTCGCCGGTCTCGATCTTCACCGACACCGCGTCGTCGTACGTCGCGTCCGCGCGCAGCGTCACGTCGTTCGCGAGCGTCCGCCGCTCCACGGGCACGGTGATGAGGCCCGCCTCGGGAGGCTCGGCGTCGGCGGCCGCCTGCGCCGGCGAGACGACGAGCCGGCTGAGCACGATGCCGGCCACCAGGCTGAGGACCGCGACGCCCGCGACGAACCACACCAGGCGGTGCCCCGTCAGCGAGAGCCGACGGCGCCCGAGACCGTCCTGCGGGTCCGGATCCGCGGGGTCCTTCGTCGCCGGGTCGAGGAGCCGGGTGTCGTCCACGCTCACCGCTGCGCCTCCGCCATGAGGTCGCGGATCGTCTCCAGCTCCGCCTGGTGCTCCTCGACGAAGGTCGTCTCGAGGTCGACCTGGACGTCCAGGTGCACCTCCTGGTAGCCGACCTCCTTCTGGCAGGCAGCGTCGGCGACGGCGGTGTCCCGCTCGAGGGTCTTGGCCGCCTCGAGGGTCTCCTCGCTCGGTCCCTCCGGGTCGGAACCCTCCCACAGCGCGTTCGAGCGCTCCATCATGTCGTCCATCGCCTCCTGCGGGGAGGCGTAGCCGGTGAAGCCCGCGTCAGCCATGCACCCGGCCCACGCCGTGTCGACCTCCTTGAGGCGCGGATCCGCGGCGATGTCCTCGTAGAGCTGGGTCGTCGCCTCGTTGAACGCCGTCATCTCCTCGCTCTCCCAGAGGGCGTTCTGGTCGCCGTAGACCTCCTCCTGCGCGGCACCCTGGCAGCCGGCCTGGCTCGGGTCGTACTCCGGCATCTCCTCGTCCTCGTCGTACTCCATGCTCGCCATGTCGCCGTAGAGCGCCTCGTAGTAGGCGTTCTGCTCCGACTCGGACATGGCCTCCACGTACTCCTGGTTCGGGTCGACCCAGGCGTCCATCTCCGCCTGCTCCTCCGCGGACGGCTCCTCGTAGAGGGTGAAGCCGTACCCGTACTCCGCCGCGTACTGCTCCGGGTCGCGCTCGGCGTCCTCCTCGGACGTGAAGCTCATCCCGGTCTGGTCGACCGGCTGGTACTCGAACCCCTGCTCGGTCATGCAGCGGGCGGTCGCCTCCTCGATCTCCCGCTGCTCCGCCTGCATCTTCTCCTCGTCCCAGTCCCCGTAGACGTCCTCGAAGAAGGCGTTCAGCGGGCTGTCCGCCTCGGCGGTCGACGGGTCGGCGCCCGACGAGCACGCCCCGAGCAGGAGCGCACCCCCCAGCACCATCGCGGTGGTGGTGGCGCGAGCCGTGAGTCGTCGTGTCATGTCCTGCATCCCCTGTCTGGTGTTCCTGGCTGTGGGCGGAGCGGTCGAGCACGACGGACGTCGTCGTGACGGTCGGTCAGTAGCGGATCGCGTCGATCACCTTGACGCGGACGGCGACGAGCGCCGGGAGGAGGCCCGCGAGCGCGCCGATCCCGACGGCGGCGAGCATCCCGGTCACCGCGGCGGAGAACGGGAAGCCGGGGGCGTCCTGGACGGCCGAGCCCATGAGCGCGTCGAGCGGGAGGTTGTGCAGCGCGACGACCGCGACGGTCACGCCCAGCACTCCCGCGACGGTCGTCGCGACGACGCTCTCCATCATCACGGAGAAGAAGACGCGGCCCGAGCTCGCCCCGAAGCTGCGGCGGATCCCGATCTCGCGGATCCGGTACCGCACGGTGACGAGCGCGATGTTGACGAGGCCGAGGCCGCCGAGCAGGAGCGCGATCACGCTGACGCCGAGCACGACCCAGCGGATCGCGCCGTCGACGACGCCGTAGCTCGCCGAGTCCGACCGGTAGACCTCGGCCTGCGTGCCGCTGAGAGCCCCGGCGACGTCGCGCTGGATCGCCTCGACGAGCCCGTCGGCGAGCTCGTCGGGGACCCACAGCTCGAGCCGTGGCGGGCCGGTCATCTCCAGGGACTCCGGGGTGACCCAGGCCGACTGGGCGTCCACGAGGACGTAGGCCTGCGGTTCGGCCTGCGGCCAGTCGTCGGGGAACGCCCCGACGACGGTCGCGACCACCGGGTTGTCGCCCCCGATCGTGACGGTCGGGTGCTCGGCCACGGTCACACCGCCGAGCGCGTCGAGGAACGCCTGGTTGACGACGAGCGCGGGCGCGAGGCGGTCGGCGTCGGCATCGGTGAACCACCGGCCCGACGTCACCTCGAAGCGGTGCATCGTGGCCCAGTCGGCCTCGACGCCGGTCGTGTACACCTCGCGCGTGCCGTCGGGGAAGCGGACGGGCGCGGGCGCGTCGCGCAGCATCGACGAGTAGCCGATCGCGTAGCGCTCGACGACCTCGTCGAACACCCGCTCGTACTCCTCGGGCGCGGGCATGACGCTCCCGCCCTCGCCGGTCGGCCAGGCCGACACCTGGAGGGTGGCGGCGCGACCGCCCCAGCGGTCGTTCTGCTCGGCGGAGACCTGGCGCAGCATCTCGCCGGCCGCGGAGATCGCCGTGATCGCGCAGACCGCGACCGCGACGCCGACGAGCGCGAGCAGGACGCGGACCTTGTGGACCCGCAGCTCGTCCCACGCCTCGAGGACGGCGCCGACGACCCCGGTCACGCCGCGTCCCCTGCCCGCGGGACGGAGCCGCGCGAGGCGACCAGCGGGCGGGCGACGTGCTCCGCCTGGTCGTCGCCGGCCTCCAGCGCGGGCGCGGCGACGCCGTCCGCCCCGGGCCCGTAGGGGCCTGCGGCGTCCTCGGTCCCGGGGCGCGCGCCCGGGGCGTCGAGCGCCGCGAGCGACCCGGCGCTGCGCGCGCTGATGGCGATCGGGGTGAGCACGCCGTCGGCGAGCCGGAACTGGCGGGCTGCGCGCGACGCGACCGCGAGGTCGTGCGTGATGGCGATGAGGGCCGACCCGTTCTCGCGCGCGATCGTGTCGAGCAGGTCCATCACCTCGCTGCCCGTGTCGACGTCGAGCGCGCCCGTGGGCTCGTCGGCGAGGATCACGCGGGGCACGCGCACGAGCGCGCGGGCGATGGCGACGCGCTGCTGCTCGCCGCCCGAGAGCTTCTCCGGGCGGGTGTCGAGGCGGTCGCCGAGGCCGACGCGGTCGAGCATCTCCGCGGCCAGCGTCCTGCGCTGCCAGAACTGCCGGCCGCGCGCGTACAGCAGCGGGGCGACGACGTTCTCGAGCGCCGTGCGGCCCTGGAGGAGGTTGAACTGCTGGAAGACGAACCCGAAGTCCGTCCCGCGGCGACGCGCCCGGGCGCGTCCGGAGAGCCGGCCGATGGGGACGCCGTCGAGCAGGTACTCGCCGCCGGTCGGGGTGTCGAGGAGCCCGAGGATGTTGAGCAGGGTGGACTTGCCGGTGCCCGACCGCCCGACGATCGAGACGTGCTCGCCGGCGTCGACGGTCAGGTCGATGCCGCGCAGGATCTCCAGCTCGCGGTCGTCGGGGAGGAGGACGGAGCGGGCGACCCCGCGCAGCTCCAGGAGGCTCATCCCCCGATCACCTCGCCGGTCATCGGGTCGAGGACCGGCACGACGTCCTGGCCGGGCACGAACTCCAGGACCTCGTCGCCCTCGGCGAGGCCCTCGGTGACCTGGACGACGCTGCCGTCGGTGATGCCGAGCGTGACCGCGCGCTCCTCGGGCTCGCCGTCGGTGCCGACGACCCACACCTTGCCCTGCTCGACCCGGCCGAGCACCGCCGTCACGGGCACGACGAGGGCGCCCTCGACCGAGCCGGCGGTGATCTCGAGCTCGGCGGCGAGCCCGGCGAAGACGGTGACGTCGCCCGGGACGGCGCACGTGACGCTCGCCGAGGTCGTACCCGCGGCGGGGTCGCTCGCGCCCTCCTCGGGCGTCCCGGCGGGAGCCGCGGCGGTGCCCATGCGCAGGTTCGTGCAGGTGAACGGCGCGGGCCCCCCGGTGACGGTGACCGTCGCCTCGGTCGGGATCTGGAGCAGGCGGAACTGCTGCTCGGCGACCATGCTGCCCGTGACGGAGAGCGTCCCGGGGGAGACCGACGCGAAGTCCTCACCGACGGCGACCTCCTGGTCCTTCAGGGCCGTGAACGTGGCGACCGTGCCGGCGGTGGTGGCCGTCACGGTCTCCTTCGTCACCTTCGGCCGACGCTCGGTGACCGTGACCTCGCCGGTCTCGGGGTCGGTCTTCGTCACCGGCTCCTGCGGCTCCGTGAGTGTCACCTCGAGCAGGGGCGCACCGGCCTCGACGACGTCGCCGGGCTTGGCGTGCACCGCCGTCACGACGCCGCGCTGCGTGACCTTCTGCGGCGCGGCCGGGTCGGCGACGATCTGCCCGGTCAGGGTGACGGTGTTGGTGACGTCGCCCGTGGTCACGGCGACGCGCGGCTCGACGAGCTCCGCGGAGGGCGCGGCCGGGTCGGCGGGTGGCTCGGGCGCCGACCGGAAGGCGATCACGGCGAGCGCGGCGGCGATGACCCCCCAGACGACGATGCGGAGGGCGGGGAAGACGATCCGGCGGGTGATACCCACGTGCGGGCTCCTGGGCGACGGTGGCGGGACGACGGTGACGGTCGGCGAGCGGGTGCTGCTGGCGGCGGGCGGCGTGGACGCCCGGCCCGAGGCTAGGGCGTGCGGAACGGGGGTGTCGTCATCCCTGGGGAGGAGTTCCGTCGCGATCTCTCCACCCGGAGGTCACCGCCCGGTAACGGGCGAAGCGTGCCCTGAGAGGGCGACCGGGAGTGCACGAGGGCGTGTCGAGGCGTATGAGGGCAGGGCAGAGCGGCGACGACGCCACGGAATGATCCCCCTCACCGGCCCGACGGCCGTCCCCCTGACGAGATGCGGGCGAGACTATACCGTGGCGCGGAGAAAAGACAGGGGTCCTGCGGGAGGACGTGGCGGGTGCCCGGCACGGCCCCGGGCGCCCCGGTCGGACGCCCCGGCACGCGGCGCCCGGGGCCCCGGCTGGGAGGCGTCAGACGACCGTGACCCCGAGCGAGCGTCCCGCGAGGCCGCGCGGCCTCCGCGCGAGCCCGAGCGCGACGTCGTGCAGCGCGACGGCCGCGGGCGAACCGGGGTCGGCGAGGACCACGGGGGTGCCGCCGTCGCCCGCCTCGCGCAGCGACACGTCGAGCGGGACCTGGCCCAGGAGCGGGACGTCGGTCCCCGTGGCGCGGGACAGGTTCGCCGCGACGCGCTCGCCCCCGCCGGAGCCGAAGACCTCCAGGCGCGACCCGTCGGGCTGCTCGAGCCACGACATGTTCTCGACGACGCCGACCACGCCCTGCTGCGTCTGCGTGGCGACCGACCCCGCGCGCTCCGCGACCTCGGCGGCCGCGACCTGCGGCGTCGTGACCACGACGATCTCGCTGCCCGGCAGGAGCTGCGCCACGGAGATCGCGATGTCGCCCGTCCCGGGCGGCAGGTCGAGCAGCAGCACGTCGAGGTCGCCCCAGAAGACGTCCGCGAGGAACTGCTGGAGCGCGCGGTGCAGCATGGGTCCCCGCCACACGACCGGCTGGCCGGGCGGGACGAACATGCCGATCGAGACGACCTTCACGCCGTGCGCGATCGGCGGCAGGAGCATGTTGTCGACCCGCGTGGGCTGCCGGTCGACGCCCAGCATGCGCGGGATCGAGAACCCGTAGATGTCCGCGTCGACGACGCCGACCTCCAGGCCCTGCGCCGCGAGCGCGACCGCGAGGTTCGCCGTGACGGACGATTTGCCCACGCCGCCCTTGCCGGACGCGATCGCGTAGACCTTGGTCAGCGACCCCGGCTTCGCGAAGGGGATCTCGGGCTCGCCCACGCCGCCGCGCAGCATCGTGCGCAGCTCCGCGCGCTGCTCCGCGCTCATGACGCCCAGGTCCACGTGCACGTCCGCGACGCCGTCGACCGCGCGGACCGCGGCGGCGACGTCGCGCGAGAGGGTGTCGCGCATGGGGCACGTCGCGACCGTGAGGTCCACGCCCACCGTCACGACCGCGCCCGGCGCACCGGGCGCGACCGCGACCGAGCGGATCATGCCGAGGTCCGTGACGGGGCGGCGGATCTCCGGGTCGAGGACCGTGGTGAGGGCCTGCCGGACGGCGTGCTCGAGCGGGTCTGCAACAGGGTCGGGCATGGACCCATCGTAGGCGCGCCCGCGGCGCGGTCCGCCGGGACCTAGGTCCCGGCACGGGCGTGAGGCGCATCGCACGCCGTGGTGCGTCGAACGGGTCTACGGTGCACGGATGGACGCCCTGGCCTCCCTCGCACGGGACAGCGAGCTGTTCGGCGACGCCGTGCGCAGCGCGCCCCCGGACGCGCGCGTGCCGTCGTGCCCCGAGTGGACCGGCGCGGACCTGCTCTACCACCTCGCGGAGGTGCAGGACTTCTGGGCGCGCGTCGTCGGGCCGTCCCCCGGGCACGGCCTCGACGGCGACGACGTCACCCCGCTCGCGCGGCCGTCGTCGGACGCGGAGCTGCCCGCGCTGCTGCAGCGCTCGACGAGCCGGCTCGTCGCCGCCCTCACGGGTCGCGACCCCGACGAGCCGTGCTGGTCGTGGCACGACGACGGGCGGCACGTCGGCTGGGTCGTGCGCAGGCAGGCGCACGAGGCGCTGATCCACCGGGCCGACGCCGAGCTCACGGCCGGACGCGACGTGACCCCCGCCGACCCGGACGTCGCGGTGGACGGCGTGGACGAGGTGCTGTCGGTCATGGTCGACGGCGTGCCCGGCTGGGGCGTGTTCACGCCCGACGGCGCGACGGTGTCGGTCGTCGTGGACGGGTTCGGGGAGCGGCCCCGGAGCTGGGAGCTCGCCTTCGGTCGCTTCACCGGGACGGGACCGGAGTCCGGCACCGCGTACGACCTCGACGTCGCCCAGCTCGTCGACCTGCCGGGCTCGACCACGACGCAGGTCTCCGGCCCCGCGTGGGCGCTCGACCTGTGGCTGTGGGGCCGCGGCCCGGCCGACGGCCTGACCGTCGAGGGCGACCCGGCGCTCGCCGAGCGACTGCGCCGCATCGCGGCCGAGGGCACGCAGTAACGGCTCCGAGATCGACCCGAGCGGCCGAGATCGACCCTCGGGAGGTCGATCTGGCGACGGGCGGGTCGATCTCGCGTCAGCGGTCGGAGGGTTCGTCGTCGGGCTGGCGCGCCGACTTCTCCTCCAGCTCCTCCAGCAGGTTGCGGATCTCCGAGCGGACGAAGTCGCGCGTCGCCACCTCGCTCAGCGCGATGCGCAGGGCGGCCATCTCGCGCGCGAGGTACTCGGTGTCGGCGAGGTTGCGCTCCGCGCGCTGCCGGTCCTGCTCGGCGGTGACGCGGTCGCGGTCGTCCTGGCGGTTCTGCGCGAGCAGGATGAGCGGCGCGGCGTACGACGCCTGGAGCGAGAGCATGAGGGTGAGCGCGGTGAACCCGAACTCCGCGGAGTCGAACCGCAGGCCCTCCGGGCCCCACGAGTTCCAGATGATCCACACCGCGCAGAACACGGTGAGGTAGACGAGGAACCGGGGCGTGCCGAGGAACCGGGCGATGCCCTCGGTCGCGCGCCCGACCGCGTCCTGGTCGACCTTGACCCGCGGGATGAGGGAGCGGCGCGCGCTCTTCGGCGTGTCGAGGCGGTCAGCCACGGGTCACCCCCGTCGCGCCGCCACGGGCCGCGGGGCGCGGCAGAGACCCGGGCGCGAGCGCGGCGCGCGCGTGCTCCGTGTCCACGTCGTCGTCGCTCTCGCGCCAGTCGTCCGGCAGCATGTGGTCGAGCACGTCGTCGACGCTGATCGCGCCGAGCAGGCGCTTCTCCGCGTCGAGCACGGGGACGCACAGGAGGTCGTAGGTCGCGAGGATGCGCGTGACGCGCCCGAGCGGGGCGTCGGGCGCGACGCCCTCGACGTCGGAGTCGAGCACCGAGCCGACGGCGGCGTGCGGGGGCTCGCGCAGCAGCCGCTGGAAGTGCGCGACCCCGAGGAACCGGCCCGTCGGCGTCTCGAGCGGGGGGCGTGCGACGAACACCATCGACGCGAGCGCGGGGGCGAGGTCCTTGCGCCGGATCTGCGCGAGCGCGGTGGCGATGGTCGTCTCCGGGCCGAGCACGACCGGCTCGGAGGTCATGAGGCCGCCCGCCGTGTCCTCCGCGTAGGCGAGGAGGCGTCGCACGTCGCGAGCCTCCTCCGGCTCCATGAGCTCGAGGAGCTGGGCCGCCTGCGCCTCGGGGAGCTCGTGCAGCAGGTCGGCCGCGTCGTCGGGCTGCATCGCCTCCAGGACGTCGGCGGCGCGGTCGGTGTCGAGGCCGGAGAGGATCGCGACCTGGTCGTCCTCGGGCAGCTCCTCCAGGACGTCGGCGAGGCGCTCGTTGTCGAGCGCGCCCGCGACCTCGAGCCGGCGCGTGTCGCCCAGGTCGTGGATGACGTCCGCGAGGTCGGCGGGCTTGAGGTCGTCGTAGGCGGCCAGGAGCATGGCCGCGCCCTGCGCCTCCGTGCTGCCCGCCAGGCCGGTGACCGCCCCCACGTCCACGACGATCGCGTCGCCCCGCCGGCGCAGGCCGAGCGTGCCCTTGTGCTGCGCGCGGCGCCGCACGTACAGCTTGGTGACGAGCCAGTCGCCGGTGCGCTGCCGCTCGATCGCGAGGTCCTCGATCGTCGCCGAGCCCGACCCGTCGACGAGCTCGACCGTGCGCTCCAGGAGCTCGCCGACGGCGAGCGTCTCCATCGCGCGCTGCTCGAACCGCCGCATGTTCACCAGGCCCGTCGAGATGACCTGGCCCGCGTCGATGCTCGTGACGCGCGTGAGAGGGAGGAAGACCCGGCGCCTGCCGGGGACCTCGACGACGAGGCCCACGGCGCGGGGTGCGCCCTTGGGGCGGATGAGCACGACGACGTCCCGCACCCGTCCGACCTGGTCGCCGATGGGGTCGAACACGCTGGTCCCGGCCAGGCGCGCGACGAAGACGGTGGTGGCTGCGCTCACGCGGCCAGCCTACGCACGCGCCCCGGTCGCCGCGCGTTCCTTCCGACCTGTGGCGTCGCCCGGCGGCACGGAACGGCGGACGCGCGGGGACGCGGCCCTCGCGCGGTCCGCACGAGTAGGACAGACTGGGCGAATGAGCATGTCACGCCCGGGTGCCGTCCCCCGTGTCCCCACCCCGCCCCGTGGTGAGGAGATCGCGTCGTACGCGACCTACCTCGAGGCGCAGAAGGCGGTCGACTTCCTCTCCGACAACAAGTTCGCGGTCGAGCTCGTGACGATCGTCGGCACGGACCTCAAGATGGTCGAGCGCGTGACGGGCCGGCTCACGTACGGGCGCGTCGCGATCGCGGGAGCGGCGTCCGGCGCGTGGTTCGGGCTCTTCGTCGGCCTGCTGCTGTTCATGTTCTCCGGGCAGGGCGGCTTCGTCCTCACGGCCATCGCGATCGGCGCCGGGTTCGGCCTGCTCTTCTCCGTGCTGTCGTACGCGCTCACCCAGGGCAAGCGGGACTTCACGTCGCAGAGCCAGATCGTCGCCTCGTCGTACGGGATCCTCTGCGCGCCCGAGCGCGCGGGCGACGCGCGCCAGCTCCTGGCGCGGATGCCGGAGGGCGCGGGCGGGGTCCGCGCGCCGGCCGCCCCGGCGAACCCGACGTGGGGCACGCCCGGGGCGACCCCGCCCCCCGCCGCTCCCACGCCGACCGCCCCGGCGCCCGAGCCGCCGTCGGGCGCCGCCCCCGCGCCCACGCCCCCGGTCGCGCCGCCCGCCCGGACGCCCGACCCCCGCTGGACCACGCCGACGGGGGAGCCGCGCTACGGCGCCATGCGCCCGACGTCGGACCAGCCGGCCGACGCGCAGCCCGACGCGCAGCCCGCCCCCGGCGCGCAGCAGCCGGACCAGCCCGAGCGTCCCGCCTGACGGCGAGGGCGGCCGCGACTCAGCCGCGCAGTCGCGCCATCCAGGCCTCGACGTCCTCGGGGCGGCGGGGGAGCGCGGCCGAGAGGTTCTCGTTGCCGTCGGCGGTCACGAGCACGTCGTCCTCGATGCGGACGCCGATCCCGCGGTACTCCTCCGGGACCGCCAGGTCGTCCGCCTTGAAGTACAGGCCGGGCTCGATCGTGAAGACCATGCCGGGCTCCAGGATCCCGTCCAGGTAGAGCTCGCGGCGCGCCTGCGCGCAGTCGTGCACGTCCAGGCCGAGGTGGTGGCTCGTGCCGTGCACCATCCAGCGGCGGTGCTGCTGGCCCTCGGGCGAGAGCGACTCGGCCGCGCTCACGGGGAGCAGCCCCCACTCCTCCAGGCGCGCGGCGACGACCTCCATGGCGGCGGCGTGCACGTCGCGGAAGCGCGCGCCCGGCACGGCGACGGCAAACGCGGCGTCCGCGGCGTCGAGCACCGCCTGGTAGACGCGACGCTGGACGTCGGTGTACTCGCCGTCCACGGGCAGCGTGCGCGTGACGTCCGCCGTGTAGAGCGAGTCGACCTCGACGCCCGCGTCGAGCAGCACGAGCTCGCCGGTGCGCACGACGCCGTCGTTGCGGATCCAGTGCAGCGTCGTCGCGTGCTCGCCCGCCGCGGCGATCGTCTCGTAGCCGACAGTGTTGCCCTCGAGGCGCGCGTGCGCGTCGAACGTGGTCTCGATGACGCGCTCGCCGCGGCGGTGCTCGACCGCGCGCGGAAGGTTCCGCACGACCTCCTCGAAGCCCGCGATCGTCGCCGCGACGGCCTCGCGCATCTGCTCGACCTCGTGCGCGTCCTTGACGAGCCGCAGCTCGGAGACGGCCTCGACGAGCGCGGCGTCCGTGCGCCGGTAGGCGGCCTCCGCGCGGGCGAGCCACTCGGCCTCCGAGAGCTGCTGGTCGGCAGCGGCCGCCTCGACGTCGTCGACCCCGGCCTCGGCGCGGATCGCCTCCACGAGCGCCTCCACCGCCTCGTCGGCGCCCGCGACGACGAGCAGCGTCACCCCGCCCGGGCCGACGTCCTTGGCGAGCGCGTCGCGCAGCTCGTCGACGTGCCGTGCCTCGACGCCCGTCGCGGTGGCGACGTCGTCGAGCGACGGGCGCGCGCCCACCCAGAACTCGCCGTAGCGCGAGTCGGCGTAGAACTCCTCCGTGTCGCGCGCGGCGAGCGGGCGCACGTACAGCACCGCGTGATGGCCGGAGCCGCCGTCGCCGGTGCCGGGCTCGACCGGGTGCAGGACGAGGACGGCGTCGGGCTCCTGGTCGGTGCCGTAGCCCGTCAGGTGCGCGAACGCCGAGTGCGGGCGGAACCGGTAGTCGGTGTCGTTCGAGCGCGTCTTCAGCGGACCGGCGGGCACCACGAGGCGCACGCCCGGGAACCGGGAGGACAGCGCGGCGCGGCGCGCGACGGTGAAGGGAGCGGCGGGCAGGGGCTCGACGTCGAGCTCCGCGCGCGGCGCCCAGCCGCTCGTGATGAAGGCCTTGAACGCGTCGGAGTCGGGGCGCTGGGAGCGGTTGCTGCCGCGCGCGGCCAGGTCCTGGCCGTCGCCGGCGTTCTCGGGGGTCTGGTCGGGCGTCTCGGACGTGGGCTCGGGCGTGACGGGGGTGGCGTCGGTCATGCCCCCAGTCTCGCACCGCGCACGCGGCCGAAGTCCGCGAGCGCGCGCCCGAGCACGCGGTTGAAGGCCTCGGGGGCCTCGCTGTTGACGTCGTGGCCGGCGCGCGGCACGACGACGAGCGCGGCGTCCGCGGCGGCCGCGAGGTAGCGCTGCTCGTCGAGGCGCATGTGGTCGCGGGCGCCGTTGACGAGCCAGACCGGCACGTCGACGTCGCGCACGTGGGCGAGCCACGAGCGGCCCGCGAGCTGGGTCAGCGCGTCGGTGACGACGTGCCAGCCCGGCGCGGCCGGGGGCCGCGTGCCCGCGTCGGCCGGGCCGGCGAGCGCGTACGACGACGCCGCGCCGCCCGGGAGCGAGCGCCCGCCCCGGGCGATCGTGCCCCATGCGCTCGCGCTCGTGCGCGCCGCCCAGCGGGCTCCGCGCCCGACGGCGCCCCCGCCCGCCACGACGAGGCGCGCGACGTCGCGGTAGAGCGCGACGGGCTTGCCCTTGGGGTCGGACGTGCACGCCGCGGCGACCACCCCCGCGAGGTTCGCCGGGCGGCGGGCCGCCCAGGCGAGCGACGTGTAGCCGCCGAGCGAGAGCCCGACCAGGACGACCCGGCGGCCGGGGCCGAACGCGGCGGCGGCCTCGTCGATCACCTCGAAGGACCGGTCGAGCGTGAACCGCTCGTGCGCGCGGACGCCGTGCGCGGGCAGGTCCACGGCGACGGCGTCGTGCCCCAGCGCGCGCACGTGCGCCACCTGGCGGTCCCAGATCGCGCCGGACGTGCGCATGCCGTGCACGAAGACGACGGCGGGCTGGCGCTCCGAGCCGTCGGCGGACGCGTCGGTGCGGTGGCCGGGCGGGGTGCGGAGGGCGACGGGGGAGGGGGCGGGGGCGTGCGTCGTGGGGGTCATCGCTCCCGACTGTGGCACCCCAGCCTGGGACGGCCGTGGGGAGGGGCGGCGCCCCGTGTGGACATCGTGTGCGGGTCCCGTGCCGCCGACCGGGTGTCCCGTCACTATCCTGGGTCCCGTGCGCATCGACCTCCACACCCACTCGACCGCGTCGGACGGCACGGACGCGCCGGGAGAGGTCGTCGAGGCCGCGGCCGCGGCCGGGCTCGACGTCGTCGCGCTCACGGACCACGACACGACCGCCGGCTGGGCGCAGGCGACGGACGCCGCGCTGCGCCACGGCGTCGTGCTCGTGCGCGGCGCGGAGATCTCGGCCCGCTCGGGCGGCATCAGCGTGCACCTGCTCTCCTACCTGCACGACCCGGCGCACGCGGCGCTCCTCGCGGAGCTCGACCGCACGCGCGACGCGCGCACGAGCCGGGCGCGGAGGATGGTCGACCTGATCGCCGAGGACTACCCGATCACGTGGGATGATGTGCTCGCGCAGACCGTCGAGGGCACGACGATCGGGCGGCCGCACATCGCGGACGCGCTCGTCGCCGCAGGGCTCTCGCCCGACCGCTCGGCGGCGTTCGCGACGATCCTCGCCACCGACACCCCGTACTACGTGCCCCACTACGCGCCCGACGCCGTCGCGGCCGTGCGGGGGATCCGTGCCGCGGGGGGTGTGCCCGTCTTCGCCCACCCGGGCGCGGACGGCCGAGGCCGCGTCGTGTCCGACGCGGTGATCGAGGAGATGACCGCGGCGGGGCTCGCCGGGCTCGAGGTGTTCCACCGCGACCACGACGAGCGTCAGCGCGCACGGCTCGAGGACCTGGCCCGCACCCTGGGCCTGTTCGTCACCGGGTCGAGCGACTACCACGGGGCCGGCAAACCGAACCGGCTCGGGGAGAACACGACAGCACCGACCGTGCTGGAGCAGATCGAGGAGCTGGGACAGTTGGACGTGATCCGATGATCGGACGATGAGCGAGGTCTTCGACGTCCGGCTCTTCACGGAGGTCTTCGTCACCCTGTTCGTCATCATGGACCCGCCCGGCACCGTGCCGGTGTTCCTGGGCCTGACGAGCGCGATGGGTGCCAAGCAGCGCAACCAGGCGGCGCGCACCGCGATCCTCGTCGCGTTCGGCGTGATCGTCGCGTTCGCGGCGTTCGGCCAGCAGATCCTCAGCTACATGCACATCTCGCTGCCCGCGCTGCAGACCGCGGGCGGCCTGCTGCTGCTCCTCGTCGCGATGGAGCTGCTCACGGGCAAGATGGAGGAACCGCAGCCGTCGGGCAACAAGGGTGTCAACGTCGCGCTCGTGCCCCTCGGCACGCCGCTCCTCGCCGGCCCCGGCGCGATCGTCGCGACCATGGTCTTCGTGCAGCGCGCGGGGGAGCGCGGGGGCGGCGTCGCGGAGTGGGTCGCGATCGTCGCGGGCGTCGTCGCGGTGCACGTGTGCCTCTGGCTCTCCATGCGCTTCGCGAACGTCATCAACCGCGT
Organism: Cellulosimicrobium sp. NPDC030954; assembly: GCF_055571305.1. Lineage (NCBI taxonomy): Bacteria > Bacillati > Actinomycetota > Actinomycetes > Micrococcales > Promicromonosporaceae > Cellulosimicrobium > Cellulosimicrobium sp. NPDC030954. The sequence continues at coordinate 410,996 of NZ_JBVIFN010000003.1, read as the reverse complement.
GCTCGGCGACTCCGGGACCATCCTCGTGACGCGCATCGCCGGTCTGCTGCTCGCCGCCATCGCGGTCCAGCTCGTGGCCGACGCCGTCACGCAGTTCGTCCAGGCCGCCTGAGGCCGCGCCGGCCCGCGAGCCCTGCCGCGGCGCGCGAGGTGCTCCCCGGGCTGGCGCCGCGCTGTCGAGAGGCTTCGCGGTCGCCGTCGGCGGCGCGCTAGGGTCGGCAGCGGCGTGGACGAGGCCGTTCGCGCGACGAGTTCGGCAGGGGTCCTCATGAATCCACGGGCAGGCACGGCCGGACGCTCGGCGCGGCGCAGGATCGCTGCCGTCATCCTGGTCGCGGCGGGTGGATGTGCGAGCCTCGCCGGCTGCACCTCCCCGCCCGCCACGACGGCCACCGTCCAGAACCTCGGGCTCGTCCCCCTCCCGGCGTCGGTCGAGGTCTCGGACGCCGCGCCCTTCGTGCTCGACGACGAGACCCGAGGCGACGAGCGCGAGCAGCCTGCTCAGCCGTCGGCGTCGTGGGGTGGTGGGGGCCATGGTGGGTCTCGCTTTCGTCGTCGAGGAGCGGTCTCGCGCAAGGTCCTCCCAGCGGCGCGTGCTGGTCAATCCCCGTACGAGAGACCCCGTACCGCGCGACTCCGTCGCCGCGTCCAAACAGGGGATGTTAGGTTCTTTCGGTGAACCGGCCGATCGTCCCTCCCCGCAAGGTGTCCGAGCTCGTCGTCGAGCGGCTCAGCGAGCGCGTCGCGCGCGGCGAGTGGCCCGTCGGCACCCGCATCCCGCCCGAGCCCGAGCTCGTGGCCGAGCTCGGCGTCGGGCGCAACACCGTGCGCGAGGCCGTGCGGGCCCTCGAGCACGCCGGGATCCTCGAGCCCCGGCGCGGCGACGGCACCTACGTCCGCGCGGCCGACGGCCTCGACGCGGCCCTGGCCCGCCGGGCGCGGACCACCGACGCCTTCCACGTGCTCGACGTGCGCGGGATCCTCGAGCGCGGAGCCGCGCGCGCGGCGGCCGTCCGGCACGACGCGGACGCGCTCGCCCGGCTCGACGCCGCGCTCGCGGCTCAGACCGCGGCCCGCGGTGCCGACGAGGACACGTTCCAGGCCGCCGACGTCGCGTTCCACGCCGAGGTCGTGCGCGCCGCCCGCAACCCGCTGCTCGCGGACCTCTACGACGGCCTCGACCACGCGCTCGTCCGGACCTTCCCCTCGGGGGACCGGCGAGTGCACCACCGCGACGTCCCCGGCCACGAGGAGGTCGTGGCCGCGATCCGGGCCGGCGACGCCGACGCGGCCGAGGACGCGGTGGCCGCGACGATCGACGTCGTGCGCGCGCACCTCGTCGAGGCCGCCGCCGAGCACGCCGGGGCGACGGAGGCCGACGCGTGAGCGGGCTGCGCCGACCGCTGGGGGTGGGGGCGGTCGTCGCGATCGTCCTCGCGTCGCTGAACCTGCGCCCCGCCGTCGTCTCGATCTCGCCGGTGCTCGGCGAGATCCGCGCCGACCTGGGGCTCAGCGCGACGGCGGCCGGCGTGCTCACGACGCTCCCCGTCCTGTGCTTCGGCCTCCTCGCGCCGCTCGCGCCCGTGCTCGCGCGGCGGTGGGGCCTCGAGCGCGCGCTCTTCGTGAGCCTCGTCGCGCTGTGCGTCGGCTTCGCGCTCCGGCTGGTCCCCGAGACCTGGGGCCTGTTCGCCGGGACCGTCGTCGCCGGGTGCGCGATCGGCCTCGGGAACGTCCTGCTCCCCGCGCTCATCAAGCGCGACTTCGCCGACCGCATCGGCCTCATGACGGGGCTGTACTCCATGGCGCTGTCGGGCGGCGCCGCGCTCGCCGCGGGCCTGACGATCCCGGTCGCGACCGCGGCCGGTCTCGACTGGCGCGGCGCGCTCGCGACGTGGGGCGTGCTCGCCGTCCTCGGCGTGCTCGTGTGGGTCCCGCGCGCGCTGCGGCCCGACCCGGCCGGAGCGACGGCGTTCGGCGCGGGGGCCGGGGTCGCGCGCTCCACGGTGTGGCGGAGCCCGCTCGCCTGGGCGGTCACGGTCGTCATGGGCATGCAGTCGCTGTCCTTCTACGCCGTCAACGCGTGGCTCCCGGAGATCATGGTCGCGCTCGGCCGGACGCCGGAGGCGGGCGGCTGGCTCCTCGCGCTGTGCAACCTCGCGGGCATCCTCGGGTCGTTCGTGACCCCGGTCCTCGCCGGGCGCATGCGCCGGCAGCGCGGCATCGGGGTCGTCCTCGTCGCGCTCGTCGGGTCCGGGCTGCTCGGGCTCGCGCTCGCGCCCGGCGCCGCCGCGCTCTGGGTCGTGCTGGTGGGTCTCGGCCAGGGCGGCGGCATCAGCCTCGCGCTCACTCTCATGGCGCTCCGGGCGCGCGACGCCGCCCACACGTCCGAGCTCTCCGGCATGGCGCAGAGCGCCGGGTACCTGCTCGCGGCGACCGGACCGCTCGGTCTCGGGCTCGCGCACGACGCCACGGGCGCGTGGACGCTGCCGCTCTTCCTGCTCGTCGCGGCGGCCGCCGTCCAGGGCGTCGCGGTGTGGTTCGCAGGCCGCGACGCGCACGTGCACTGACCGGCGCCGACCTGCACCGACTCGACGCGACGAACCCCGGGCCGCTCCCCACGGCGTGGTGACCGTGGGGAGCGACCCGGGGTTCGTCGTCGGGCCCTGAGACGGGGCGCCGCGGGTGCCCGGTGGGCTACTCGGCGGGCTGGGTCGCCTCGGCGCCGCCCTGCTCGACGGGGCGGCCGCCGCGCGTGCGGCGACGGTTGCGGGACCGACGACGGCGCTCGCCGCCCTCGGACGGCGCGTTCTCGGACGGCGCGCCCGCGGCGTCGGTCTGCTCGCCCTCGGGACGACCGCCCGCGCGCTCGCCCTCCGCGCGACGCCCGCCGGAACGGCCCCGGCCGCCCGAGCGACCGCGGTCACCCTGCTCGCCCCGGCTGCGACCGCCGTCCGACCGGCCGCCCTGGCGACCCCGCGACCCGCCGGCCGGCGTGTGCCGCTTGCCGGTCTCGCCGAGGTCCTCGATCTCCTCCGCGTCGAGCCCGGCGAGCGTGCGCCGGTCCTTGGGGAGGCGGCCCTTGGTGCCCTCGGGGATGTGCAGGTCGGTGTACAGGTGCGGCGAGCTCGAGTACGTCTCGACCGGCTCGGGGATGCCGAGGCCGAGCGCCTTGTCGATGAGCGACCAGCGCGGGATGTCGTCCCAGTCGACGAACGTCACCGCGGTGCCCTTGTTGCCCGCGCGGCCCGTGCGGCCCGTGCGGTGCAGGTACGTCTTCTCGTCCTCGGGGCACTGGTAGTTCACGACGTGCGTGACGTCCTCGACGTCGATGCCGCGCGCCGCGACGTCCGTCGCGACGAGCACGTCGATCTTGCCGTTGCGGAACGCGCGCAGCGCCTGCTCGCGCGCGCCCTGGCCGAGGTCGCCGTGGATCGAGCCGGCGGCGAAGCCGCGGTCGACGAGCTCGTCGGCGACCTTCGCCGCGGTGCGCTTGGTGCGGGCGAACACGATCGTGCGGCCGCGGCCGTCGGCCTGGAGGATGCGCGCGAGCATCTCGACCTTGTCCAGCGCGTGCGCGCGGTAGACGACCTGCTCGATGTTCTTGACCGTCTGGCCGCCGTCGTCGGGGTCGTTCGCGCGGATGTGCGTCGGCTGCTTCATGTAGCGGCGCGCCATCGACACGACGGCACCCGGCATGGTCGCCGAGAACAGCATCGTGTGGCGCTGCGCGGGCGTGCGGGCCAGGATCTTCTCGACGTCGGGCAGGAAGCCCAGGTCGAGCATCTCGTCCGCCTCGTCGAGGACCACGATCGCGGCCCGCGTGAGGTTGAGGTGGCCCTGGTTCATCAGGTCGATCATGCGGCCCGGGGTGCCGACGACGACCTCGACGCCGCGCGTCAGCGCCTCGACCTGCGGCTCGTACGCGCGGCCGCCGTAGAGCTGCACGATGCGCACGGAACGACGCTTCGAGGCGGTGCCGAGGTCGTTCGCGACCTGCACCGCGAGCTCGCGCGTCGGCACGACCACGAGGGCCTGGGGCTTGCCGGGCGACGGCAGCTCGTCGAACCCGGGCTCGCCCGGGGCGACCACGCGGTGCAGCAGCGGCACGCCGAAGCCGAACGTCTTGCCGGTACCGGTCTTGGCCTGGCCGATGATGTCGTGCCCGGACATGGCGACGGGCAGCGTCATCGCCTGGATGGGGAAGGGCTGGACGATCCCCGCGTCGGAGAGCGCGTCGACGATCTCCTGGCGCACGCCGAAGTCGGCGAAGGTGGTGTTGTCCGCGTGGACGCTCGCGGCGACGGTCGTCGCGTCGGCGCTCACGTCCGGGGTCGCGTCGGTGCTGGTGGCGTCTGTGGTGGTCACTGGTGCCTCTGTCTCGTTCGGGCACGCGCGACCGTCGGCGGGCCCGACGGGGCCCGGTCCCGGGAGGCTCCCGGTCGCGGTCGTACGCACCTCGTGGCCGGCAGCCGATCGTGGGATGTCGTGGCCCGGCCCGCGCTGCGGACCGTGCCGTGCCGTCGTCGTTCGCGTGACGAGCGTGAGGTCTGGACGACCGGGCAACCGATGTACGTCGGCCATGATATCGGAGAACTATCCTGGCCCGATGAGCGACGCCGAGCACGCGAGCCCCCTGACCCTGCCCACGGCGGACCACGCGGACGCGGTCGAGCTGCTCGGCCTCGTCGCCTACACCGAGCTCGCGAGCTTCGGCCGGCTCGCGGGCGACGCCGCGCACGCGCCCACGCTGCGCCAGCGCCAGGCCCTGTCCCGGCTCGCGGCGGCGATGCTCGACCGGCAGGAGCGCGTCCTCGTCCGCGTGGACGAGCTGGGCGGGGACCCGGCCGACTGCATGACGGCGTTCGACGGCCTCTTCGACGACTTCGACGCCCGCACCCGCCCGAGCACCTGGTGGGAGGGGATCCTCAAGGGGTACGTGGGGCAGGGCGTCGCGGACGACTTCTGCCTGCTCGCGGCCCAGGGCCTCGACGAGCGCTCGCGCGCGGTCGTCGTCGACGCCCTCACGCAGGACACGCCGTCGCAGCGCTACGCCCCCGTCATCGCGGACGCCGCCGCGGCGGACCCGGTGCTCGCGTCCCGCCTCGCGCTGTGGGGTCGACGCCTTGTCGGCGAGGCGCTGGGCGTCGTCGGCGTCGTCCTGTCCGAGCGGCCCGCCCTCGCCCGGCTCGTCGCGGCGGGCGTGGACGCGACGGCCGACGCCGCGGCGGGCGGCCCGGCGCCCGCGACGCAGTCGTGGGTCTTCTCGCGCCTGACGGCGGAGCACTCCCGGCGCATGGACCGCCTGGGCCTGGCGGCATGACGAAGCCGCCGCCGCGCCCGGGGGCGCGACGGCGGCGTCGTGACGGTCAGGTCGTGGCGGTCAGAGCGAGCCGAAGCCGACCTTGCGCTGCTCCTCGGTGCCGATCTCGACGTAGCCGAGCGACGCCGTCGGGACGATCACGCGGCGACCGCGCGAGTCGGTGAGCTCGAGGGCGGGGGCACCGCCGAGGGCGTCGGCGACGGCGGTCGCCACGGCGTCGGCGGACAGGTCGGTGTCGACGACGAGCTCACGGGCCAGGTTCTGCACACCGATCGTGACTTCCACGTACATCTCCTCACAGCGGCTGCGCCAGGCGCAGCGACGACGGGTCTCGGGTCGCCCGTGGGCGTCCCACCGGCGACAACGCGTTCGATAGTAGTCAGATTCCCGCGGTCGACCCGTCGAGCGCCGCGTCCGCGTCCGGTCCGAGGACGACGTCGGCCGACGCCGTCCCCGCCGCGCCCGGGGTCCCGGCCCGCGGACGGCGCAGCATCCCGTGCACGCCGCGCCAGACGAGGCGCGGGACGAGCCGGGTGACGTCGTCGGCCGAGGCGGTCCCGTCCGGCCGCACGGCCTCGGTCGCCGCCGCCCGGCCCACGGCCGTGCACGTCCGCGAGACGACGAGCGCCTCGTCCGCGTCGAGGTCGGTGATCCGGACGAGCACGTCGGCGAACGCCCCCGCGATGCGGGCGTCAGGGGCGAGCACGCGCGCCCGCACCACCGGGTCGCGCATCACGTCCGACTCGAAGAGCAGGGCCGCGGACCGACCGGCGGTGCGCGCGTAGGCGACGTACGCCCGGACGATGCCCTCGATGACGGCGAGCCCGTCGACCGCGAGCGCGTCGACGTCGCCCGCGGAGATCCCGGGGGCCGGCTCGCGGAACGGGTCGAGCGTGACGTGGACGGAGCGGACGAGGCGGTCGCCCTGGTCGTCGATGAGCGCGAGGTAGAGGTCCAGCTTCGAGGGGAAGTGCCGGTAGAGCACGGGCTTGCCGACCCCGGCGCGGTCCGCGATGTCGTCCATCGAGATGTGGTGGTAGCCGTGGGAGGCGAAGAGCTCCTCGGCGATCGTCAGGAGCTGCGTGCGCCGCTCGTCCCGGGGCATCCGGGTGCGCGCGGCGACGGGCGGCCCGGCCGTGCCGCGCGTGCGTCCCTCGCTGGCTCCGGTCATGGGGGGAGGATACGGAAACGGAGGCCGCTGTCGACCGGGCGTCGCGAGGAGTGGGACGATGGGCGGGTGCCCGACAGACATACCCCCCCGAACCGCCCGTCGACAGCTCGCGCGAAGCGCTCCTCGCGGGGTCTGCGGCACGGGGCGGCGGTCGCCGCCTGCCTCGTCGTCGGCTTCGGCGGCGGCGCCGCGACGGCGGAGGTGTGGGACGTCGCGGGCATGACCGTCCCGGTCACGGCGGACCGCGAGGACCCGCCCGCTCCGGTCCGCGACGAGCCCGACGCGGCGAGCCGGTCCGGCGCGGAGCGCGCGGGCGACGTCGTGCGGGCCCCGGAGCTGCGCGAGCTCGTCGCACCGCGCCCGGACGTGGTCGCGCCGCTCGCTCCCGCGGACGCGCCGACGGCTCCGGCCGCGGACCCCGTGCCGGAGCCCACGCCGCCGCCCGCGGTCCCGGTCGCCGAGCCCGGCTCGGGGCTCGTGGGCGACGTCGTCGTCGCGCCCGACCTCGGGGGTGCGCTCGACGTCGTCCCGGGGGAGGCCCCGGCGCCGGGGGCGGGCACCGTCCGGTCGGTGCGGGTCGAGGTCGAGCAGGGCCTTCCCGTGGACGGCGAGGTCCTCGCGACGGCCGTGCTCGCGACGCTCAACGACCCGCGCGGGTGGTCCGGCCCCGACGGGGTGACGTTCTCCCGGACGGCGTCCGACGACGCGTCGATCCGCGTCGTGCTCGCGAGCCCCGCGACGACCGACCGGATGTGCGCACCCCTCGCGACCGAGGGGAAGTACTCGTGCGGCAACTCCGTGTCCGGCGTCGCGGTGCTCAACTTCGAGCGCTGGGTGCTCGGCGCCCCCGACTTCGGCGACGACGTCGCGACGTACCGCCAGTACCTCGTGAACCACGAGGTGGGTCACGTCCTCGGGCACGGCCACGAGGACTGCCCGGCCCCGGGCGCCGTCGCGCCGGTGATGGTGCAGCAGTCGATCTCGGCCCAGGGCTGCCTGACCAACGGGTGGCCGGTGCCGTAGTCGCGCCGCGCCGTTGGCGATGCCGACGGTGTGGGTGGCGCGTGATGGGATCGGGTCCGTGCCCCGGACGACCGCCCCTCGCCTCGTCGCGCGGCCTCGCGACCACGAGGCCGACGTCACGCTCGACGACTCCCAGCGCGCCGCGCTCGCCGCGGCGGCCGGGCCGGGCGCGACGCTCGTCGTCGGGGCGCCGGGCACGGGGAAGACCCTCGTCGCGCAGGAGGTCGTGCTCGCGGCGCTCGCCGACGGCCTCGCCCCCGAGCGCGTCCTGCTCCTCGCCGCGTCGCGCCGTGCGGCCGCGTCGCTCCGCGACCGTCTGTCGGCCCGCGCCCGCCGCACCGTCGGGGCGCCGATGGTGCGCACCGCGGCCTCGGCGGCCTTCGCGGTCCTGCGCGAGCGCGCGGCCGCGCTGGGGGAGCCCGTCCCGACGCTCATCTCCGGCCCGGAGCAGGACCTCGTGCTCTCCGAGCTGCTGGAGGGCCACCTGGAGGGCGACCTCGCGCACCTGGGCTCGCCCCTGGTCCTGCCGCCCGGCCTGCCCGAGGAGGCGCTCGGGCTCCGGGGCCTGCGCCAGGAGCTCCGCGACCTCCTCATGCGCGCGGCCGAGCGCGGCCTGACGCCCGCCGACCTGGCCGCGCTGGGCGACCGCTACGAGCGGCCGGAGTGGTCGCTGGGCGCCCAGCTCTTCGCGGAGTACCTCGACGTGACCGCGCTGCGCTCGGGGACGCCGGACGCGGGCGCCCGGTTCGACCCGGCGATCGTGGTCGACGAGGCGGCCGAGGCGCTGCTCGCGTGGGACGACGAGGTGCCCGACGCCGCCCGGCCGCGCTGGGACCTCGTCGTCGTCGACGACTACCAGGAGGCGACGGTCGCGACCGCGCGTCTCCTGCACGTGCTGCACGACGACGGCGCACGGCTCGTGCTGCTCGGCGACCCCGACGCGGCGGTGCAGACCTTCCGCGGGGCGAGCCCGGGCCTCGTCGGCCGTGCCTCGGCGCCCGTCCGCCGGGACGGTGCCCGGCGCGGCGAGCTCGGGGCGCGCGTGGCCGTGCTCGGCACGGCGTGGCGGCAGGACGCCGCGCTGCGGGACGTGACGCGCCGGGTCGCGGCGCAGGTCGGCACCGTCGCGGGCGCGGTGCACCGCGGTGCAGCGCCCCGGGGCGTACCGGTCGACGCGGGCGCGCAGGACGCGCCCGGTCCGGTGGACGCGCCCCGGGGGAGCGGCTCGGGCGGCGAGCCCGGGGCCGCCGCGCCCGTCCAGGTCGTCGTGCTCTCCGCGGTCGCGCAGGAGGCCGCGTTCGTGGCCCGCGAGCTGCGGGCCGAGCACCTGCTGCACGGCACCCCCTGGCACCGGATGGCGGTCGTCGCCCGTACCGGGACACGCCTCGCGGCGCTGCGCCGCGAGCTCGTCGCCGCCTCGGTGCCGGTCACGCTGCTCGGCTCCGACGTCCCGCTGCGCGACGAGCCGGCCGTCGCGCCGCTGCTCGCCGCGGTCCGCGTGTGCGTCGCGGACCCGGACGACGCCGAGGCGCTGGACCCGTTCACCGCGGCGGCCCTGCTCACCTCGCCCGTCGGCGCGCTCGACGTCGTCGCGCTCCGGCGGCTGCGGCGCGCGCTGCGGGCCGAGGAGCTCGAGGGCGGGGGCGGGCGCTCGTCCGACGCGCTGCTCGTCGAGCTGCTCCAGGACCCGGCGCGCGCGGCGACGCTGCCCCCGACCGTCCGCCGGGGGCCGGTCGCGGTCGCGCGGGCGCTCGCGGCGGGGCGGGCGGCAGCGGCCGAGCCCGGTGCGACGGCGCAGACCGTGCTGTGGGCGGTGTGGGCGGCGACCGGGCTCGCGGAGCGGTGGCGGTCGGCGGCGCTCGACGGCGGCCCGGCCGGGGCGCGTGCGGACCGTGACCTCGACGCGGTGCTCGCCCTGTTCCGCGCGGCGGAGACGTTCGTCGACCGCATGCCCGGGGCGCCGGCCGAGGCGTTCGTCGAGTACCTCGCGTCGCAGGACCTGCCGGCCGACTCGCTCGCGGCGAGCGCGAGCGGCGCCGACGCCGTGGCGGCCCTGACGCCCGCGGGTGCCGCGGGGCGCGAGTGGGACGTCGTCGTGGTCGCGGGCGTGCAGGACGGCGTCTGGCCCGACCTGCGCCTGCGCGACTCGCTGCTCGGGTCGCAGGCGCTCGTCGAGCTCCTCGCGGGCCGCGCGCACGACGCGCACGGCGTGGGCTCCCAGGCGCGGGCCCAGGTGCTCGCGGACGAGCTGCGCGCGTTCGTCGTCGCGACGTCGCGCGCGACCCGGCGGCTCGTGGTGACGGCGGTCCAGGACGCGGAGGAGGCGCCGTCGGTGTTCTGCGACCTCGTCGTCCCGCCGGCCGGTCCGGACGGTCCGGACGAGGGCCCGGACGGCCACGGGCCGGACGACGGGTCGCCGGGCCCCGCCGCGGCGGGCGGACCGTCCCCGGGCCCGGGCGCCGACCCGGAGGGGCGGCGGCACGTGCGCGTCGGGGCCCCGCTCGACCTGCGCGGGCTCGTCGCCGCCGCCCGTGGCGTCCTCGTCGAGGCGGCGGCGCGCGAGGCGCGCCCGCCCGCAGGTGACCCGTGGACCGCTCCGCGGCAGGACGGCCACGGCCACGAGCCGGACGACGGCCACGGGGCGGCGCCGGACGCGAGGGCGGTCGCCGCGGCGACGCTCCTGGCCGACCTGGGCGAGCTCGGCGTCGCGGAGGCGCGGCCCGAGACCTGGTACGGGGTCGCCGGGGTGTCGAGCACCGCATCCCTGCGGGGCGCGGAGGAGATGGTGACGGTGTCGCCGTCGAAGGTCGAGACCGTCTCGACCTGCCCGCTGCGCTGGTCGCTCGAGGCCGCGGGCGGCACCGCGCCGGACGCGACGCACCAGAGCCTCGGCACGCTCGTGCACTCGATCGCGGAGTCCCACCCGTCGGGGTCGCTCGCCGAGCTGCGCGCGGAGCTCGACCGCCGCTGGGCCGAGCTCGCGCTGCCCGAGGGCTGGCCGACGCGCCAGCTCCGCCGTCGTGCGGACCGCATGATGGAGAAGCTCGCGGCCTACGTGGCGCAGGCGGGCGAGCCGCTGCTCGTCGAGCCGACGTTCGACGTCACCGTCGGGCGGGCGCGCCTGCGCGGGACGATCGACCGGGTCGAGGACGCGGGCGAGGGCAAGGTCCGCGTCGTCGACCTCAAGACCGGACGGCGCACCGCGACCAAGGCCGAGGGTGCCGAGCACCCGCAGCTCGGCGCGTACCAGCTCGCGGTCGAGGCAGGTGCGCTCGACGTGCCCGAGGGGACCCGGAGCGCGGGGGCGCAGCTCGTCTACGTGGGCAGCACGCACGTCGGCCCCGCCGTCGTCCCGCAGCCCGCGCTCGACCCGGCGCCGGACGGCTCGAGCTGGGCGCGCGACCTCGTGGAGGAGGCTGCCGGCACGATGTCGGCGGCGACGTTCACGGCCCGCCAGAACGGGCTGTGCGAGATGTGCCCGGTGCGGCGCGCGTGCCCCGTGCAGCCCGAGGGCAGGAGGGTCGTGGCGTGAGCAGCGAGCTGTTCGAGCTCCCGGAACCGGACGCGACGCGTGGGTCGGTCCGGCTGGTCGCGGCCGACGGGGTCGCGGTCGAGGCGACGGCGCCCGGGGCGGGCACCGTCGAGCCGCCCCGTCCGACGCTGTCCGCGACCCGCATCGCGGACCTGCTGGGCCGGCCCCGCCCGACGCCGGAGCAGGTCGAGGTGATCGAGGCGCCGCTCGAGCCGACGCTCGTCGTCGCCGGGGCGGGCTCGGGCAAGACGGAGACCATGGCGGCGCGCGTCGTCTGGCTCATCGCGAACGAGCTCGTCGCGCCGGACGCGGTGCTCGGCCTGACCTTCACGCGCAAGGCCGCGGGCGAGCTGTCCGAGCGCGTCCAGGTGCGGCTCGCGCAGCTCGCCCGCGCCCGCGGCGGCGCGTCGTCCGCCCTGTCGCTGCTCGACCGCCCGACGGTCGCCACCTACAACGCCTACGCCGCGTCGCTCGTCGGCGACCACGGTCTGCGCGTCGGCGTCGAGCCCGGGGCGCGGCTGCTGGGCGAGGCGCAGCAGTGGCAGCTCGCGTCGGAGGTCGTGGAGGGCTGGGACGACGACCTCGGCACGGACCGCGCGCTGAGCACGGTCGTCGCGGCGGTGCTCGGGCTGTCGGGCGCGCTCGGCGAGCACCTCCTCGAGCCCGCCGACGCCCGCGACCGCCTCGCCGGCATCGTCGAGCAGCTCGACGCGCTCCCGCTCGGTCCGCGGCAGAAGGCCCGGACCAAGGAGGTCGAGAAGCTCGTCGGCGACGTCGCCGAGCGCGTCCGGCTGCTCGACGTCGTCGCGGAGTACCGGCGCCGCAAGCGCGCCACGGACTCCCTTGACTTCGGCGACCAGGTGGCGCTCGCGGCCCGGCTCGCGCGCGAGGTCCCGGTCGTGGGGGAGACGGAGCGCGCCCGGTTCCGCGTCGTCCTGCTCGACGAGTACCAGGACACGTCGCACGCGCAGGTCGAGCTCCTCGCGGGCCTGTTCGGCGGCGGGCACCCCGTGACGGCCGTCGGCGACCCGCACCAGTCGATCTACGGGTGGCGCGGCGCGAGCGCGGGCGGCCTCGCGCGGTTCCCCGAGCGGTTTCCGCGCTCGACGGGCGACCGGTCGGCGGTGCGCTTCCTGTCGACGTCGTGGCGCAACGACGCCGCGGTGCTGGCCGCGGCCAACGTCACCGCGGGCCCGCTGCGGGCGGCGGGGGCGGGCGGCCGCGACCGGGTCGAGGTGCCCGCGCTCGCGCTGCGCCCGGGCGCGGGGCCGGGCGCGGTGTCCGCGCACGTCGCGGCCACCGCCGAGGAGGAGGCCGGGGCCGTCGCGGAGCTCGTCGCCGCGCGCTGGCGACCGGCGAGCGCCCCCGGTGGGCGCGTCACGGCCGCGGTCCTGTGCCGCAAGCGCAGCCAGTTCGCCGCGGTCGAGGTGGCGCTGCGGCGCCGCGGCCTGCCGGTGGAGGTCGTGGGCCTCGGCGGTCTCCTGACGACGCCGGAGGTCGTCGACGTCGTCGCGCTCCTCGAGGCGGTGCACGACCCGTCGCGCGGCGACGCGCTCGTCCGCCTCCTCACGGGTCCCCGGCTCAACCTCGGGTCGGCGGACCTGCACGCCCTGGGCAGCCGCGCCGCGGACCTCGCGCGGCACGAGGGCGCGCTCGGGTCGCGCCGTCGCGCGGTGGGACCGACGGACGGTGCCGAGCTCGTGGTCGTGGAGGGCGACGTGGCCGACCACCGCTCGATCGTCGACGCCCTCGACGACCTTCCGGAACCGGGCGAGCCCGCCGCCGACGGCCGCACGCTCACGCCGCAGGGTCACGCCCGCCTGTCGGCGCTGGCCCGCACCCTGCGCGCGCTGCGCGGGCTCACGTACCTGTCGCTGCCGGAGCTCGTCGTCGAGGCGGAGCGCGCGCTCGGTCTCGACGTCGAGGCCGTGACGAACGAGGCGCTGCTCGCGTCGCGCCGGCTCGCGGACCCGGAGGCCGTGAGCGACCGCGCGCGGGAGCACCTCGACGCGTTCCGCGACGTGGCCGCGACGTTCACCCAGACGGCGGACGTCGTGACGCTGGGTGCGTTCCTGGCGTGGCTCGGGGTCGCGTCGACGCGCGAGAACGGGCTGGACCTGCCGGTGCGCGAGCCCGACCCGGACGCCGTGCAGGTCATCACCGCGCACGCCGCGAAGGGGCTCGAGTGGGACGTCGTCGTCGTCCCGGGGCTCGTCGACGGCGTGTTCCCGACGACGGCGCAGTCGTCCTCGGGGGTGCGCGCGGACAGCGGCTGGCTCACCGACGTGAGCCAGCTCCCGTACCCGCTGCGCGGCGACGCCGCCGACCTCCCGGAGTTCCGCTTCGACCTCGCGTCCGACACCAAGGAGCTCGTGGTGCGGCGCGACGAGTTCCGCGCGGCGAGCGGCGAGCACCAGCTCGCGGAGGAGCGCCGGCTCGCCTACGTCGCGTTCACCCGGGCGCGCCGCGAGCTGTACCTCATGGCCTCGTGGTGGCAGACGGGCTCCCGCCCGCGCGTGCTCTCGCCGTTCCTCCTCGAGCTCGTGGAGTCCGGGGTCGTGGCGGCGGACGGGTGGTCGGCCCCGCCCGGGCCCGACGACACGAACCCTCTGGAGGACGTCGAGGTCACGGGGGAGTGGCCCGCGCCCGACGACGCCCCCGACGGGTCGGCCCGCGCCCTCCTGCGCGACACCGCGGCCGCGGTCGAGCGCGCAGCCTTCGTCCGCGCGGGCGGGAGCGGTCCCGCGGGGCTCACCGCGCCTGCGGGCGTGCTCGTCGACGCCGAGGGGCGCGACCTCGTCGCGCTCGCCCGGGTCCTGCTCGCGGAGCGGGCCGAGCGCTCGGGCCGGGAGGTCGAGCTGCCCGCGCACGTCTCGGCGTCGAGCCTCGTGCGGCTCGCGGCCGACCGCGACGAGTACGCGCTGCACCTGCGGCGCCCGGTCCCGGTCGAGCCCACGGTGCACGCGCGCCGCGGCACGCGGTTCCACCTGTGGGCCGAGCGCTACTTCACGACGTCGTCGCTCCTGGACGTCGAGGACCTCCCCGGCGCGGACGACGACGACCTGGACCCGGACGCGGACCTCGAGACCCTGCAGCGGACGTTCCTCGCGTCGGAGTGGGCGAGCCGGACCCCGGTCGCGGTCGAGGTCGACGTCGAGACCCCGGTCGGCGGCACGGTGCTGCGCTCGCGCATCGACGCGGTGTTCCCCGAACGGCCGGAGCACGCCGGCGGGGCGCGCGACGCCGTCGTGGTCGTCGACTGGAAGACGGGACGGGCACCGTCGGACGCCGCCGCGCGCAGCGTGCGCGAGGTGCAGCTCGCCGTCTACCGGCTCGCGTGGTCGCGGTGGACAGGGCTGCCGCTGGAGAAGGTGAACGCCGCGTTCTACTACGTCGCGTCCGACGAGACGGTGCGCCCGCGCCGGCTCCTGGGCGAGGCGGAGATCGAGGCGCTGCTGGCGGGCTGACCGGTGGGACCGGCCCGCGCGGACGTGGGCGTGGTCCGGCCGGGGCCGACCAGCGCCAGGACGACGCGTCAGTCGTCGGTGTCCTGCGTGGCGTCGTCGAGGTCGGCGAGCATGTCCAGCGCGTCGGCGACGACGTCGTCGAGCCCGTGCCGGACGCCGTGCAGGAGCCAGCGGGCGAGCGCGAGCTCGCCGACGAGGAGCGCGCGGTCCACGAGGTTCTTGTCGGTGAGCTCGGTGCGGCGCAGCTGGTACGCCTCCATGATCGAGTCGATCGCCTCGGGCGGCGCGGAGACGAGCAGCCACGCGAGGTCGTCCGCGGGGTCCGCGACGCGCGCGCTCGCCCAGTCCGTCACGGCGACGACGCGGCCGCGCGCGACGAGGACCTGCTCCGGGCCGAGGTCCCCGTGCACGACGACCGGCTGGAACCGCCACAGCGACACGTCCTCGAGCGCCGTCTCCCAACGGCGCAGGAGGGTCGTCGGCACCTTGCCGGTCGCGGCAGCCTCGTCGAGCTCCGCCATCCGCCGGGCGCGGTACTCCTCGACGTCGTACCCGGGCAGCCCCGCGTCGTCGACGATCGTGCGGGGCAGCTCGTGGATCGACGCGAGGACGCGACCGAGGTCGGCGGCGAGCCCGGGTCCGGGGCGCAGCGCGTCGACGTCGAGCGTCGTCCCGTCGAGCGCCGGGTGCACGATCGCGCGACCACCCTCCGGCAGGAGCGCGGTCCCGCTGATGCGGGGCACCGAGAAGGACAGCACGCCGGTGTCGGCGTAGAGCTGGAGCGAGGTGAGCAGCTCCGCCTCCGCCTCGAGGGCGGCCCCGGCCTGGAGGCTGCGCGGGGCGCGCACGGTCCACCGGGCGCCGTCGGCGTCGGTCACGACGGCGGTGTCGTAGTCGCCAGGGTCCTCGACGGCCAGCGCGCTGCGGGCGTCGAGACCCGGCACGGCGGCGGTCGCGAGCGCGGCGAGGGTCAGCGGAGAGCGAGGCACCCGACCACGGTAGTCGCTCCCCGCCCGCCGCCCGGGGCACCCACGCCGGTCGCGTGGCCTACGGTCGGAGGGTGACCACCCCCGCCACCCCGCCGTCGTCGGGCACGCTGCCCGTGACGACCCTCCGCGACCTCCCGCTCCCGCTCGACGGCGCGGTCCTGGACCGCGCGGCCCACCGCCGCGGCGAGCCGGACCTCGTGCGCGTGCTGCGCGGCGAGGCCTCGACGCGCGTCGTGCTCGTCCACCGGGGCCGCCTCGCGCTCGCCGGCCCGGGACCGACGGACGGCGTCGCGCTGCTCGACCCGGCAGACCTGGCCGACGTCGGTGCCGCCGCCGACGAGGACCAGGCGCGCTGGCTCTTCCTCGGCGAGGGGGACGGCACGACATACCTGGCGCTCGTCCTGCCCGACGACGCCGACGCGGAGGAGGTCGACATCGAGGGCGTCGACGCCTCCGACCCGTTCGCCGTGCTCGCGCGCGAGCGGTCGTGGTCGGGGCTGCGCGAGCTCGTCGGCGGGCTCGGCGCGCCGCTCGCGGGTCTCGCGACGGAGGCGGTCGCGCTCGCGGCGTGGCACGCGAACCACACCCGGTGCCCGCGCTGCGGCGGCCGGACGACGGTCGAGAACGGCGGGTGGACGCGGCGCTGCGTGGCGCAGGGCGTGGAGCTGTACCCGCGCACGGACCCGGCCGTCATCATGACGGTCGTGCACGGGGAGGGCGACGACGAGCGGCTGCTGCTGGGCCACGCGGCGCACTGGCCCGAGCGGCGCTTCTCGACGCTCGCCGGGTACGTCGAGCCCGGCGAGTCGCTCGAGAGCGCGGTGCGACGGGAGGTCGCGGAGGAGGCGGGCGTCGTCGTCGGCGAGGTCGCCTACCGCGGGAGCCAGCCCTGGCCGTTCCCGGCGTCGCTCATGCTCGGGTTCGCCGCCCGGGCGCTGACGACCGACCTGCACGTCGACGGCGTCGAGCTCACCGACGCGCGGTGGTTCACGCGCGCCGAGCTCGCCGCCGCGGTGCGCGCGGAGGAGGTGCTGCTCCCGGGCCGCGCGTCGATCGCGCGCTCGCTGGTCGAGGACTGGTTCGGCGACCGCCTCCCCGACGCCTGAGCGCCCCAGCCGTTGTGGGCATGAAAAGGGCCCGGTCCGGACGTCCGAACCGGGCCCATCTCATGCCCACAACGGGGTGGGGTCAGGCGGCGAGGCGCTCCTTGACCTCCGCGAGCGACGGGTTGGTGGCGGCCGAGCCGTCGGGGAAGACGACGGTCGGGACCGTCTGGTTGCCGCCGTTCACCGACTCCACGAACTCCGCCGTGCCGGGCGTCTCCTCGATGTTCACCTCGGTGTAGCCGATGCCCTCGGAGTCGAGCTGCGTCTTCAGGCGGCGGCAGTACCCGCACCAGCTCGTCGAGTACATGACGATCGAGCCGGGGTCGGGAAGGGTCGGGGCGGTGCTCATCGAGGGCTCTCCAGGTGCTGGTCCGGGCGGCGCGTGCCGCGGGCGATCGGTCGTGACGGTAACACCGGCGGCCCGCGCGCTGTTCCCGCCGTGAGGCCGCCCCGGGCCCCGGCAAGCGTCCGGCCGGCGTCCGAGCGAGCCGGCTCCCGCGTGTCGGCGACGCCTGCGAGAATCGCGGGTGATGTCCACGCCACCGGTCTCACGCCCGCCGTCCCTGCGCACCGCCGACGAGATCCTCGACGCGCTCGACCCCGACCAGCGCGACGTCGCGGTCGCGCTGCGCGGCCCGGTCTGCGTGCTCGCGGGCGCGGGGACCGGCAAGACGCGGGCGATCACGCACCGCATCGCCTACGGCGTCCGCACCGGCGTCTACGCCCCGACGAGCGTGCTCGCCGTGACGTTCACCGCGCGGGCCGCGGGAGAGATGCGCACGCGGCTGCGCGAGCTCGGCGCGACGGGCGTCCAGGCGCGGACGTTCCACGCCGCGGCGCTGCGGCAGCTCGGCTACTTCTGGCCCCAGGTCGTCGGCGGGGCGCCGCCGCGCATCCTCGAGCACAAGGCCCCGGTCATCGCCGAGTCGGCGCGCAGGCTCGGCGTCGGCGTCGACCGCGTCGCCGTGCGCGACCTGTCGTCCGAGGTCGAGTGGGCCAAGGTCTCGCTCGTCACCGCGGACGACTACGTCCGGGCGTGCGAGGCGATCGACCGCGAGCCCCCCGCCGGGTACGACCACCAGACGGTCGCGCGCCTCATCACGGCGTACGAGGACGTGAAGACCGAGCGCTCCGTCATCGACTTCGAGGACGTGCTCCTCATGCTCGGCGACATGCTCTCGACGCAGGGCGGGGTCGCGGACGAGGTGCGCCGTCAGTACCGGCACTTCGTCGTCGACGAGTACCAGGACGTCTCGCCGCTCCAGCAGTTCGTCCTCGACCAGTGGCTCGGGGGACGCGAGGAGCTGTGCGTCGTCGGGGACCCGTCGCAGACGATCTACTCGTTCACGGGCGCGACGCCGCACCACCTCCTCACGTTCTCGCGCACGCACCCGGACGCCCAGGTCATCCGGCTCGTGCGCGACTACCGCTCGACGCCGCAGGTCGTGAACCTCGCGAACCAGCTCCTCGCGCGCGCCGGGCGCGCGGGCGGCGCGCACCAGGCGCTCGAGCTCGTCGCCCAGCGGCCCGCCGGCCCGCCGGTCGCGTTCACCACGTACGACGACGACGAGGCGGAGGCCGCCGGCATCGCGCAGCGGATCTCACGGCTCCTCGCCGCGGGGACGCGCGCGAGCGAGATCGCGGTCCTGTACCGGACCAACGCGCAGTCGGAGGCGTTCGAGTCGGCGCTCGCGGACGCGGGGATCGGCTACCTGGTCCGGGGCGGCGAGCGCTTCTTCCAGCGCAAGGAGGTGCGCGACGCGATCGTGCTCCTGCGCGGGGCGGCCCGGTCGGCCGATCCCGACGTCGCGATGCCCGAGACGGTGCGGGACGTCCTCGCCGCCGCCGGGTGGGCCCCGGCACCTCCCGCCGCGCGGGGGGCGGCGCGCGAGCGGTGGGAGTCCACGCAGGCGCTCGTCGCGCTCGCCGACGACGTCGCGGCGCTCGCGGAGGCGGCCGAGGGGCCGGCACCGACGGTCGCGACGTTCGTGGCCGAGCTCGACGAGCGCGCCGCCGCACAGCACGCACCGACGGTGGAGGGCGTGACGCTCGCGTCGCTCCACGCGGCCAAGGGCCTCGAGTGGGACGCGGTGTTCCTCGCGGGCACGAGCGAGGGACTCATGCCGATCTCCCTCGCCGAGACGGACGAGGCGATCGCGGAGGAACGGCGGCTGCTCTACGTGGGCATCACCCGTGCCCGCGAGCACCTGGAGCTGTCCTTCGCCCGGTCGCGGAACCCCGGCGGTCGCGCGACGCGGCGCCGGACCCGGTTCCTCGACGGGCTGTGGCCCGACGAGCCGGGCGCCCACGGCACGCGTCGTCCGCGCTCCGGGCAGGCGAAGCTGCGGCTCACCGGGGAGTACGACCGCGAGCTGTTCGAGAACCTGCGCGAGTGGCGACGCCAGGTCGCGCAGGAGACGGACAAACCCGCGTTCACCGTGCTGGTGGACTCGGCGCTCGCGGCGATCGCGGAGTCCCGGCCCACCAGCACCGCCGCCCTGGCCCGCATCAACGGGCTCGGGCCGGCGAAGATCGAGCGGTACGGCGCGACGATCCTGGAGATCGTGGGCCGCGCGGAGCGGTGACGACGAGCCGTTCCTGGGCCGCGAGGAGGGCCGGGAAAACTCGTCGAAGAAACTCTCGTAAATAAGTTGTGCGTCCTGCGACGCGCGACATATGGTCGACGAGTCCTGATGGAGAGGGGCGCGCCGGGAGGCGGGCCTCGAACGGAGAGAGGGGGTGGGAAAGCTGATGAAGAACCAGATCGCCATGGCGAACCTGCTGGATAACGCGTCCGTCTACACGGGCACGCCAGGAGGGCTCCGTCCGCGTGCAGCCGCGCACCGCGGCGGCACCTTCGTCACCCGCCCCGCTCCCGACTCCGCCTCCAGGACACCTCTGGTCTGACCGACCAGAACCTTCCAGGCCGCGGAGTCCGTCTCGGACCCGTGGCCTTCGTGTTCTCCAGAGCACGTCTGCCGATGAGGATCACCGGTCTCTCCCGTCCTTCCTACGGACGGGGACCGCTGTCCTCAGGTCCTGTGACGACGACGTTCACACCCACGACAGGACATCACTGGAGGACATCGTGCGGCTCACCGCGCTGCTCGACAACATCACTGCCCAGGGCGGATCCGGCCCCTGGGTCCCCCACCAACCGCTGGCCACGCCGCTCGGCGAGCAGGACTCCGCGGAGTTCGACCGTCTGCTCGCGGGCCTGCTGCCCTGCCGCACCAACGACCCGGAGCTCTGGTTCGCCGAGCGGTCCGCCGAGGTCGAGGAGGCCAAGGCCCTGTGCCGCACGTGCCCCCTCGTCGAGGGCTGCCTCGCCGGCGCGATCGAGCGCCGCGAGCCCTGGGGCGTCTGGGGCGGCGAGGTCTTCGTGGACGGCGTCGTCGTCGCGCGCAAGCGCGGCCGCGGCCGCCCGAGCAAGGCCGAGGTGCTCGCCCGCGAGGCGGAGCGCCAGGCGCAGGAGGCGTCGCGCGTCGAGGCCGGGGCGTCAGTCGGCGCCTCGACGGCGGCCTGACATGGTGAGCGACGCCCCGTCCGGGGGCGTGCGCGCCAGCTCGTCGCACCCGCAGCGCGGGTGGCGACCCGTCTCGCGCAGCCGCGGCACCGCATCGGGAGCAGGGATCTCGATGCAGGCCGTGGCTGCGCGGGGCACCAGCCCGTCCAGGGCTGCCAGGACCTGACCGAGCGCGACCGCGGCCGCCGACGCCGCGAGCGACGACTCCTCGGCCGAGCGCACGCCCCGCTCGCGCAGCTGCCGCGCGAGCTGCGGCCAGCACGGGTCGGCATCGGCGTGGTGCAGGTCCACGCACGTCAGGCACGGGTCGAGCCCCGGCCGGACGAACGGTCCGACGACGACGTCGGCCTCGCGCACCACGACCGACAGGTGCGCCACCCCCTCTCCCACGAGCCGCCCGACCCGTTCCGGGTCCGCCGCGCCGTGCTCGACCACGACCACGACGTCCGGCACCCGGCCCGGTGCTCCGGCCGCCCGGTCGTCCGCCAGGACACCTGCACCCGTGCCCGGGCGCGCGCCCGCGCCGGTGCCCGCGGTGACCACGACCCCGGGCGCCACGTCCTCGACGAGCCGCCGCACCGCGGTCTCGCGGGGCGTCCCGACGTCGCGCAGCCGGTACGCGCCCACCCCGACGTCCGTGGCGAGGACCGTGCCGTGGTCCTCCAGGACGACCGTGCCGACCCCGGCCGTCGCGAGGTGCACGGCGAGCGCGGCACCGACCCGTCCCAGCCCGACGACGGCGACGGTCGCGCGGGCGCGGGACGCGAGGACCCGGTGACCCGCGCCGTCGGGCCGCAGCGCCGAGAGCACGCCCACGTCCGCCGCGCCGTTCGCCGGGGCGGGCGAGACGGGCCGTCGCCGGCGGGCAGGGACGAGCAGGTGCGCATCCTCGAGGAGCCGGACGAGCGCGGCCCGGCGGGCGGGCGGCGCGGGCGGCCCGGCCTCGTGCCCGTCGCCCTGCCGGGCGGCTGGCGACGCGAGCGCGCGCAGCCACTCCTCCTCGCCGGGCTCGAGCCCGGCGAGCCGGACCGACCACCGTGGGTCGGTGCCGACCTGCACCTCGCCCGGGGCGCGCCGCAGCAGCGGGGCCTCGGGCCGTAGCACGCGTCGTCGCTGCACGTGTCCTCCGCGGGTCGTGGGGCCGGCGGCGCGGTCGGCCGCCCGCCGGTCAGCGTGGCACGGGAGCGACCCCCGACCCGAGTTGTCCACAGGAAGACCTCGACGGCGGTTCCGAGGCGGTTCCTTGACCGGGAGCACAGCTGCTCGCGACGTCTGCCCGACCCGTCGGCGCGGAAATCCGCGCCGCGCGGCGTGGGCCCCTGCCTTTTCGTGGCGAGAACCACTACGGTCTGAGCGTGGTCCGGGAGACGATCGTGGAGGTTCGGCGCAGCCGCCGACGCAAGAGCACGGTGAGCGCCTACCGCGACGGCGAGCGCACCATCGTCGCGATCCCGGCGCGCTTCACCCGCGCGCAGGAGCGGGAGTGGGTCCAGCGCATGCTCGACCGCCTGGCCGACTCCGAGCGGCGGCGACGCCCCTCCGACGACGAGCTCGAGCGTCGCGCCGTCGAGCTGTCCGAGAAGTACCTCGACGGCCGCGCGCGCCCGACGAGCGTGCGCTGGTCCGGGAACCAGGACCGGCGGTGGGGGTCGTGCACCCTCATCGACGGGACGATCCGTATCTCGACCCGCGTGCGGGGGATGCCCTCGTGGGTGCTCGACTACGTGCTGCTGCACGAGCTCGCGCACCTGCTCCACGCCGGCCACGGCCCGGGGTTCTGGAAGCTGCTCGAGTCGTACCCGCGGACCGACCGGGCGCGCGGCTTCCTGGAGGGCTTCTCGTTCGCGCGGGACGCGGAGCTCGAGCCCGGTGGCGACGAGTCCGACGCCCCCGGGGAGGATGCCGGGCTCGCGGCCGGAGGGTCGTCGGGCGCCTCCTGACGGACGGCGCCGAGGCTCAGCGCGTGCCGCCGCCCGCGTCGGTCGGCCCGTCGTCGGTCGCGTCGTCCGTCGTCGCGTCGTCCGCCGTGCCGGTCGAGGGCTGGGCGCCGCCCGTCCCCTCGGCGGCGCGGAAGATCTCCTCGAGCGCGCGGTCGACGTCGGCCTCCTCGATGCGGGTGACGGCCCGCCGGCTCTCGTAGCCCGCGGGGTCGTCGAGGTCCGTCGCGTCGGGCAGGAGGTCGGGGTGGTCCCAGACGCCGTCGCGCGCGCTCGCCCCGGACTGCGCGGCGATGAGCGCCCACAGGGCCGCCGCGTCGCGCGAGCGCCGGGGGCGCAGCTCCAGGCCGACCAGGGTCGCGAACGTGTGCTCGGCGGGGCCGCCCGCCGCGCGCCGGCGTCGCAGCATCTCGCGCAGCGGGACCGCGTGCGGCAGGTGGGGGAGGGCAGCGGCGGCCGTCACCTCGTCGACCCAGCCCTCGACGAGCGCGAGCGTCGTCTCGAGCCGCAGGAGGGTGGCCTGCTGCTCGGGCGTGTTCTGGAGCCCGAAGACGCCGCCGGACAGGGCGCGCTGGAGGGCGTCCGTGTCGGTGAGGTCGACGTCGGAGAGCTGCGACTCGAGCGCGGACAGGTCGATGGTGATGCCGCGCGCGTACGCGTCGACCAGGCTGCGCAGGTGGCCGCGCAGCCACGAGACGTGCGTGAAGAGGCGCGCGTGGGCCGCCTCGCGGAGCGCGAGGAACAGGCGGACCTCGTCCGCGGGGGCGTCCAGCCCCGCGGCGAACGCCTCGACGTTCGTCGGCAGGAGGACCGTCCCGGGCTGGTCGAGCAGCGGCAGCCCGACGTCGGTGGCCCCGAAGACCTCGCGCGACAGCGTCCCCGCCGCCTGGCCCACCTGCATGCCGAAGACGGCTGCACCGAGGCGCTGCATGAGCGCCGCGGGGTCGCCCGGCATCCCGAGCGCGCCGGCGGGGAGCCCGGGCACCTGGCCCGGGAGCGTGAAGCCGACGCCGGGCAGCGCCGACGGGTCGTCGCCGAGTCCCTCCGGGAGCTGGTCGCGCAGGACCGTCGCGAGCGCGTCGGCGACGGACGCCGCGACGGGCGCGACGAGCTCGTTCCACGCGGGGAGCGTGTGCTCGACCCACTCGGACCGGCTCCAGGCCTGGGCGCGTCCGCCGGACGGCGGGAGGTCGGTGACGGCGTCGAGCCACAGCTCGGCGACGGACAGCGACTCCGTCACGGCGCGCTGCTGCGCCGCCGTGACGGAGGGGTCGCCCTCGGCCACGGCGACCTGGCGCGCGACGTCGTGCGAGACGTCCGTGTTCACCGGGCCGTCGCTCGGCGTCGACAGCAGGCGCTGGACCTGCGCGAGGACGTGCTGGAACAGCTGGGGGTCCGCCGCGCCCCCGGCGGCGAGCGCCTGGGGGTCGAGGCCGCGGGCGCGCAGCTCGCGCAGCGCCTCGTCCGCGTCGGGTCCGAGCATCGAGCGGAGCAGCTCCTCGAACCGCGGGTCGAAGGGCGTGTCGTCGTCGCCCGGTCCGGGCGTGCGGTCGGGGGGAAGGCTGCTCATCGCGACTCCTCACGGTAGCGTCGGTGATCACCGTAACCACGATCGACCGCCGAGAACGGGGGCTGGGCCATGTCCGAGGGCCGGGTTCGCTCACGGCGCAGCGACGCGGTCCCCGCCGGGGGGCAGCCCCCGGGCGACCCGGGGGAGGCCCCCCGGTCCGAGCCCGTGAGGCCGCCGGGAGACCCCGTCGTGGTCGTCGGCGTCGGGCAGGTCGCCGGCGCGGTGCGTCGCGGGCTGGGCGCGGCGGACGCGTCGCCCGTGGACGCCGAGGGGTGGCCCGCCGGCGCACGCCGGCTCGTCGTGGTCGCCCCGGCGGGGGAGTTCGGGGCGCCGCGCGCGAAGACCGACGCCGAGCAGCGCGCCCGGCTGGCGCTCCTCGGGCGGCGCGCGGGCGAGGCCGCGGTCTCCGCGGGGATCGAGCACGTCGTCGCCGTGACGTCGGCCGCGGTGCACGGGGCCGCGCCCGGCCGGGCGGTGATCGAGGACGACGACCCGGTCGCCGTCGACGACGGGCCCGGCTTCGCGGGGGACGTGGCCGCGTTCGAGGACGCGCTGCGCGAGGCGCTGGGCGGGGTGCCGTTGGGGCTCGTGCGGCCGACCGTCGTCGTCGGGCCGGGGATCGACACGCTCCTGACGCGGCACTTCGAGGCCCCGCGCCTGCTCACGGTCCGCGGCGGGGAGCGCACGTGGCACCTCGTGCACGTCGAGGACGTCGTCGCGGCGGTCCGCGTCGCGCTCGACGGCGGCCTCGTCGGCGGGCTGACGGCCGGCCCGCTGCGGGACGGGCTGCCCGACGCGCTGGACTCCGAGACGGTGGCGGCCGCGGCCGGGCTGCGCACGGTGCAGCTCCCGCCCGCGACCGCGTTCGGCGCCGCGGAGCGGCTGCACCGGGTGGGGGTGCTGCCGTCGCCGGCGAGCGACCTCGCGTTCGTCGTGCACCCCTGGTCGGTCGCGGCCGGGCGCCTGCACGACGCCGGGTGGTCGCCGGCCTGGTCGGGCGCGGCGGCGCTGGAGGTGCTGCTCGCGGAGGTGCGCGGCCGGGTGGGCGTCGCGGGGCTCCGGTTCGGAGGTCGTGACGCGGCGGCCCTCGGCGCCGCGGGCGCGGCGGTCGCGGTCCTGGGGACCGCGGCGGTCTGGCGGCAGGCGCGGTCGCGCCGTCCCTGACCGTCCGCCGTCGGGCCGCGGTCGGGGGCCCCTGCGGCGCGCGGGCGCGGTCGGCAGGGAGATCCCAGCATCCTCGGGGATGATGTCCCGGTGAGCGACGCCCCCTCCTTCGACGCCCTCCTCACGGAGGACGAGCACGTCCCGCCGCCGGTGACCCGGCGGTCCCTGACGTTCGGCATCTCCCTGCTCGCGACGACGCTGCTCGTCGCGGGCCTCGCGATCCTGCCCGCGCCCTACGCGGTGCGGTCGCCAGGGCCCACGGAGGACACGCTCGGCGAGCAGGACGGCACGCCGCTCATCTCCATCACGGGTGCCGAGACGTTCGACTCGACGGGGGAGCTGCGCCTGACGACGGTCTCCGTCGCGGGCGGCCCCGGTTATCCGGTGAACCTCGGCCAGGTCGTGCAGGGCTGGTTCGACCGGTCGCGCAGCGTGCGCCCCGTCGAGGAGGTCTTCCCGACCGGGCGCACCAAGGAGGAGACGGAGCAGCAGGGGCAGGCCGAGATGATCTCCTCGCAGGAGAACGCGACGGTCGCGGCGCTCACCGAGCTCGGGTACGAGGTGCCGGCGACGCTCACGGTCGAGGCGGCGGTCCCGGACAGCGGGTCGGACGGGGTCGTCGAGCCGGGCGACGTCATCGTCGCGCTCGACGGCGCACCGGTCCCGACGTACCAGGACCTCATCGACGGGCTGGCCGCCGTCGACCCGGGCGCCGACGTGACGCTCGGCGTCCTGCGCGACGGCGCGGAGACCGACCTCACGGTGACGACGACCGACGGCGGCGACACCGCGCTGCTCGGCGTGTTCATCGACCCGACGTTCGACTTCCCCGTCGACGTGTCGATCCAGATCGAGGACATCGGCGGCCCGAGCGCCGGGACGATGTTCGCGCTCGGCATCGTCGACCAGCTCACGCCCGAGGACGAGGCGAACGGCGTCGTCATCGCGGGGACCGGCACCATGAGCGTCGAGGGCGACGTCGGGCCGATCGGCGGCATCCAGCAGAAGCTGTACGGCGCCCTGCGCGACGGCGCGACGTGGTTCCTCGCGCCGCAGGCCAACTGCCCGGAGGTCGTGGGCAACGTGCCCGACGGCCTGCACGTCGCGGCGGTCTCGACGCTGGCCGACGCCCGCGCGGCCATGGAGGCGATCGGCGCGGGCGAGGGCGACTCGCTCGCGACGTGCGAGGCGCGTTGACGACGACCGCTCGCGTCAGTCCTCGAGCGTCGCGCGCAGCGCGGTGACGAGGCCCGGGACGAGGTCGGGGCCGCCCGCGACGTCCGTGGCCGAGTCGTGCGCGCGCGACCGGACGGCGCACCAGGCCGGACCGTCCCGCAGCACCCCGACGGCGAGGCGCACGTCCTGCCGGTCCGGGTGCGACGTGAGGTAGGCGAGCGCCGCGTCCGGGTCCTCGGGCACGCCCTCCTCGGCGGCCGGGGGCAGGACGATCCGCTCGACGACGAGCGCGGCGCCGTCGACCGTCGCGGGCCAGGCCACGCGCGCGAGCCCGTCCTCGAGGTCGCCGTTCACGGCGAAGCCCTCCTGCTCGATCGAGAGCAGGTGGTGCGGGTCCGCGGTGGCCGCGGCGACGACGTCGGGCGGCAGGCGGTCCGCGAGCGTCGGGTCCGCCGCGAGCGCGCCGGCCGTCGCGACGAGCGCGAAGAGCCGCGGCGAGGCGTCCCAGCCGGCGTCCGCCGCGTGCACCTCGATCTCGTGGACGGCGAGCGCGAGGGCGTGCTGCGGCGTCGGGCCGCCGGGCGCGACCGGGTCGGGGCCGGGTGCGGGGAGGGCGGAGGGGGCTGCGTCGTCAGGCTGGGGCATGCCCCCATCGTCCCCCATCGCGCGCCGACGGGCGGTGGACGGCGGCCACCGACCGTGCCGTGCCCCACGGGGCCGCGGACCGTGGGAACCTTGGGGGAGGACCGGGCGTTGACCCCGGTGCACGCCCGAGCCACGACCGAAGAGGTATACCCACCGTGTCATTCGCCGCAGCGCCCCGCCGGCCGTCCTCCGGGGGGCGGCCCGCCCGGCGCCGGAGCCCGATCGGGATCGCGATCGCCGTCGTCGGCGCCCTCGTGGTCCTCCTGCTCCTGCTCGCCCAGTTCTGGACCGAGGTGCTGTGGTTCCGGCAGCTCGACTTCGCGAACGTCCTGTGGACGCAGTGGGGCGCGCGCATCGCCCTCTTCGTCGGCGGGTTCCTCGTGATGGGCGGTCTCGTCTTCCTGTCGTTCTCGATCGCGTACCGGTCGCGGCCGATCTACGCGCCCTCGACGCCCGAGCAGGCGACGCTCGACCAGTACCGCGAGGCGATCGAGCCGCTGCGCAAGGTCGTCATGATCGTCGCGCCCGCGCTCGTCGGCTTCTTCGCCGGCGCGGCGGCGGCGTCGCAGTGGCAGACCGTCCTGCTGGCGCTGAACTCGGTGCCGTTCGGCACGACGGACCCGCAGTGGGGCATCGACCTGTCGTTCTACGTCTTCACGCTGCCCGCGCTCCGGTTCGTCGTGAGCTTCCTCATGGCGGTCGTCATCATCGCGGGCATCGCGGCGGTCGCGACGCACTACCTGTACGGCGGGCTGCGCATCGGCGGCGGCTCCGACGCGGGCCCGCGCACGACGACGGCCGCGCGCGTCCAGCTCTCGGTGACCGCCGCGCTCCTCCTGGTCCTCATCGGGGCCAACTACTGGCTCGACCGGTACTCGATCCTCACCTCGGGCGGCGCCAAGTTCGACGGTGCGTCGTACGCGGACGTGCACGCGGTGATCCCCTCGAAGGCGATCCTCACGGTCGTCGCCCTGTTCGTCGCGGCGCTGTTCGTCGTGACCGCGGTGCGGGGCAACTGGCGCCTCCCGGCGATCGGCGTCGGTCTGATGGTCGTGTCGGCCATCGCCATCGGCGGCATCTACCCGAGCGTCGTCCAGCGCTTCCAGGTCACGCCGAACGCGCAGGACTTCGAGGAGGAGTACATCCAGCGCAACATCGACGCGACCAAGGCTGCGTACGGGATCGACCAGGTCGAGACCGAGCAGTACAACGCGAAGACCGAGGCGGAGGCGGGCGCGCTGCGCGAGGACGCCGACACCACGGCGTCGATCCGCCTGCTCGACCCGGAGATCGTCAGCCCGTCGTTCAGCCAGCTCCAGCAGAACAAGCAGTACTACCAGTTCTCGAGCTCGCTGTCGGTCGACCGGTACACGATCGACGACGAGAGCCGCGACACGGTCATCGCGGTGCGCGAGCTCAACCAGGACGGCCTGGGCGCCGACCAGCGCAACTGGGTCAACGACCACACGGTGTACACGCACGGCTTCGGCGTCGTCGCCGCGTACGGCAACCAGATCGGCCCCGACGGCCGCCCCGCGTTCTACGAGGGCTCGATCCCGTCGACGGGCGCGTTCACCGACGCGGGCGGCTACGAGCCGCGCATCTACTTCTCGCCGGAGGCGCCGCAGTACTCGATCGTCGGTGCCCCCGAGGGCCGCGACGCGTGGGAGCTCGACTACCCCGTCGACGACGAGGGCGGCCAGGTCAACAACACCTTCCCGACGCAGGACATCGAGGCGGGCCCGAGCGTCGGGTCGTTCATGAACAAGGTGCTGTACGCGCTGAAGTTCGGCTCCGAGCAGATCCTGTTCTCCGACCGCGTCACGGAGGAGTCGCAGATCCTCTACGACCGCAGCCCGCGCGACCGTGTCGCGAAGGTCGCCCCGTACCTCACGCTCGACGGGCGCGTGTACCCGGCGGTCGTGGACGGCCGGGTCAAGTGGATCGTGGACGGCTACACGACGTCGAACGCGTACCCGTACTCGACGTCCGAGTCGCTCGAGGACTCCACGCGCGACTCGCTCGTCGCGGCGAACTCCGTGGAGGCGCTCGCGCCGCAGCAGGTGAACTACATCCGCAACTCGGTCAAGGCGACCGTGGACGCGTACGACGGGTCCGTCGACCTGTACGCGTGGGATGCGGAGGACCCGGTGCTCCAGGCGTGGACCCAGGTCTTCCCGACCTCGGTCCAGCCGATCTCGGAGATCTCCGGCGACCTCATGAGCCACCTGCGCTACCCCGAGGACCTGTTCAAGGTGCAGCGCACGCTGCTCGCGAGCTACCACGTGGACGACGCCAACGAGTTCTTCTCGGGCCAGGACTTCTGGCGCAGCCCGGAGGACCCGACGGCGAGCGGCCAGGTCAAGCCGCTGCAGCCGCCGTACTACCTCACGCTCCAGATGCCGAGCCAGGACGCCCCGACGTTCTCGCTCATGTCGACGTACATCCCGGGTGGTGGCTCGGACCGCAACATCCTCACGGGCTTCCTCGCGGTGGACGCCGAGCCGGGCAACGAGGCGGGGGTGCGGTCGGAGGACTACGGCACGCTGCGTCTCCTCGAGCTGCCGCGCAACGCGACGGTGCCCGGACCGGGCCAGGTGCAGAACAACTTCAACACCGACCCGACGGCCGCCGACGGCCTGCTGGCGCTGCGGCGCGGTGACTCGACGGTCATCAACGGCAACCTCCTCACGCTCCCCGTGGGCGGCGGTCTGCTGTACGTCCAGCCGGTCTACGTGCAGTCGACCGAGGGCACGCGGTTCCCGCTGCTGCGCAAGGTCCTCGTGTCCTTCGGCGACGAGATCGGGTTCGCCGACACGCTCGACGAGGCGCTGGACCAGGTGTTCGGCGGCGACTCGGGTGCGAACGCGGGAGACGCCGACGGCGGGGTCGAGACCGAGGTCCCGGACCAGCCGGCCGACGGCGAGAGCGCCGACCCGGGGACGACCGACCCGGGCACGGAGCCTCCCGCGACCGAGGAGCCGGCGCCGCCGGCCGACGGCGGCACGGTCGACGGCGGTGCGCGCGCCGAGCTCGACCAGGCGCTGCGCCAGGCGCAGCAGGCCATCGAGGACGGTCAGGCGGCGCTCGCGGAGGGCGACTTCGCCGCGTACGGCGAGGCGCAGGACCGGCTGCAGCAGGCGCTCGAGGCGGCGCTCGCCGCGGAGCAGTCGCTCGACACCGAGTCGTCGGCGGGCTGACGAGGCCCTCGCGCCGGCGCGACGCACGACGGGCGGGTCGGGACACCTTCGGGGGTCCCGGCCCGCCCGTCGTCGTGCCGGAGTTGTCTTTTCGTGCGCCGACCGGGAGGATCGCTCCTCGTGACTTCTGCAACGGTTTGCAGCAACGCTTTCAGCGCGGCGGGTGACGAGGCTGCGGCCGTCCCCGCGGTGCGCCTGCACCACCCGTCCGGGGCCGAGCTGGTCGTGGCGCTGCGCGGTGCCGCCGTGCTCGCGTGGCGCGCGCCGTGGCGCGGGGCGGACGGGGTCGTGCGCCTCGAGGACCTGGTCGACGGGTATGCCGACGAGGCCGAGGTCGCCGCGCACGACGCCGCGCGGTCGGCCCTCATGGCCCCCTTCGTCAACCGCCTCTCCGGCGGGGAGTACGTGTTCGACGGAGCCCGGCACCAGGTGCCGCCCGTCCTGCCGTGGGAGCCCGTCACGATGCACGGCTTCGCCCGCACGCTCGACTGGACGGTCGTCGAGCGGGTCGAGGGGCCGACGAGCCCCGCCGAGCCGGGGGCCGCGCGTCCGACGTCGGTCCGGCTGGCGGCGACGGTGGCCCCCGACGCGCACGTCGGGTACCCGTTCGCGCTCGCGCTCGAGGTCGAGTACGTCCTCGGCGCGGGCTCGCTGGACGTCACGATGCGGGCCCGCAACGTCGGGGCGACGGCTGCGCCCGTCGCCCTGGGCTGGCACCCCTACCTGCGCGTCCCCGGCCACGGGACGATCGACCGGCTCGAGCTCACCGTCCCGGCCGCGTGCGCCGTCGTGGCCGACGCCGGGCGGCTCCCGCTCGCGGGGACCGAGGCGTTCGCCGCGGTCGACGGCCTCGGCCCGGTCGTGCTCGCGGACGTCCGCCTCGACCACGCGTTCGGCGCCCTGCGCGCCGACGCCGACGGTCGCGCCCGGACCCTCGTGCGCGACCCCGCCACGGGGCAGGGGCTCGCCGTGTGGCAGGACCGTGGGTTCGTCCACGTGTACACGGGCGACGGCCTGGCACGGCGCGAGCGGGCGGCCGTCGCGGTCGAGCCCGTCGAGACCCTGACCGACGCGTTCAACCGCCCCGACTGCGCGGCGGACGTCCGGCTGGAGCCGGGGACCGTGCGCGAGTTCGCGTTCGGGGTCGAGGTCCTGGCGTGACCCACGTCTCGTCCACCCGATTTGGCCTGGTCCGGAACCTCACGTAGAGTAGTGATCACCGACGCGGGGTGGAGCAGCTCGGTAGCTCGCTGGGCTCATAACCCAGAGGTCGCAGGTTCAAATCCTGCCCCCGCTACAAAATGAAGGGCCCGTGGTCAGCAGAAATGCCGACCACGGGCCCTTCGCCTTTTCCGTGAAGCGAGGTGCTGGCGGTCTGTCGCTCTCGCCTCCGGCCGTGGTCACCACCACGCGTCGTCGCCCCGCCACGCTTCCAGTCCGGAGCTGGCGTGGCCCTGGCGCAGTGGGGCCAGTGGCCGGTCGCGGCGCGGCCGCGCCACCGAGGTCGGGCGGCAGGTCGTGTCCTGTGACACCGGCTCGACGCGACATATGATGATCCATATATCCGTCGATGGAGGAGTTCACATGGCCATGACCAGTGTCGATCTCGACCCTCGCCTGATCGAGCGTGCCCGCGAGCTCACCGGAGAGCGGTCGAACCGCGCCGTCCTCGACCTTGCGCTGCGCCGACTCATCGCTTCGAAGCAGAAGGGCGCGATGATCGACGGTATCGCCGGGCTCTCCGACCTTCCGGAAGGGCTCGACGCTCCCGTCGTCCGCAGCGACGGAGCATCGTGACCGACTACCTCGTCGACAACTCCGTGTGGGCCAGGCTCGCCCGCGGTGACGCGGCCGTCACCGCGCGCCTGCGTCGCGTCGAGCGTGCCCCCGCCGACCTGTTCGTCACGTGCCCGCCGCAGGCCCTCGAGTTCTGCCACAGCGCGCGGACGCCCGACGAGCACGCGTTCTACCGCGAGCAGATCTCTCTCGGGTTTCCGCTCGAGCACGCGCCCGACGAGTCGCTCGTCCTCGACATCCAGGCTGCGCTCTGGACCTCCGGGCTCGTCCGCTCCGCCGGGGCGGTCGACATCCTCGTCGCGGCCTACGCGATCGTCAACGACGCGACGGTGCTCGCCGCCGACCACGACTTCGACCACATCGCCCGGGTGAGCGACCTGCAGCACGAGTACGTCGCGCCCGCGCAGTAGTGCTACGGGCGTCATCGCACGATCGAGCGGGCCGCCCTGTGACGCGACCCACCCCGCCGAGGAGCGGCCGAGGGAAGCCACGGCCCACGGCCCGGCGTTATCGTCAGTGGCCGGTGCCCACCACTCCCGCGGGCGCCCGACACCCGGAAGGTCACCATGCGCCGTCTGCGTCCCCGTCCCGCCGTCCTCACCGCCGTCACGGCGGTCGCCGCGCTCGCGCTGACGGCCTGTTCCTCGGGAGGCTCCGACGGCGGCGACGCCGCGAGCCCGAGCGGCAGCGCGTCGGGCGACGCCGCGCAGTGCGAGCCCGGCGCGCTCCCGACGCTCACCGACGGCGTGCTGACCGTCGGCGCGGGCGAGGCGTACGCGCCGTGGTACGTCGGCGAGCACGACTCGGGCGAGGGCTTCGAGTCGGCGCTCATCTACGCGGTCGCGGACCGCCTCGGCTACGCGGCCGACGACGTGGTCTGGGAGACCGTGACGTTCGAGCAGATCATCAGCCCGGCGGTGAAGCCGTTCGACGTCGCCGCCTACCAGACCTCGATCACCGACGAGCGCAAGCAGGCCGTCGACTTCTCCAGCCCGTACCTGACGACGCGCCAGGGCGTCATCGTCATGGAGGACGGCCCGTACGCCGGCGCGACGACGCTCGCCGAGCTCGACGGCGCGCGCATCGGCGTGACGGCCGCGCAGACGAGCCTCACGCTCGCGGAGGCCGCGTGGGGCGAGGACGCGGACATCTCGCCGTACAACGCGGCGGGCGACGGCATGCAGGCGCTGCAGTCCGGGACGATCGACGCGATGGTCATGGACGTCGACCAGGGCGTCGCCGCGTCGACCGAGTACTTCCCCGACTCCGTGGTCATCGGCACGCTGCCGGACCAGGGCGTCGTCGAGCAGTACGGGCTCGTGCTCGACCTGGACTCGGCGCTGACCGGCTGCGTGACCCAGGCGGTCGACGAGCTCGAGGCCGACGGCACGCTCGCCGAGCTGCGCACGACGTGGCTCAAGTCGGACGACATCCCCGTCCTCGAGTGACCCGGCCGTGACCGTGCCCGACGACGCGCGCCTGCCCGGGCGGGCCGGGACGCCGGACGGCGGCCCGGGAGTCGCGTGGACGCCGTCGCCGCTCGCGCTCGACCGCGCGGCGTTCCGGCGCGCCCAGCGGCGGCGGTCGCTCCTCGTCGCGCTCGCGAGCACGGTGCTCGTCGTGGCAGCGGTCGTGCTCGTCGTCGTCAACGCGCCCGGCTGGGAGCGCGCGCGGACCGCGTTCTTCGACCCGGCCATGGCGTGGGAGTCGCTGCCCGCGATCCTCGAGGGGCTGTGGCTCAACCTGCGCGTGTGGGTCGTGGCGGGCGTCGTCGGCACGCTGCTCGGTCTCGGCCTGGCGATCGCGCGCACGAGCCGGATCCCGGCGCTGTTCCCGCTGCGCGCGTTCGCGACCGCCTACGTCGACCTGTTCCGGGGCGTGCCCCTCCTGCTCGTCCTGCTGATCGTGGGCTTCGGGCTGCCCGCGCTGCGGCTGGAGTGGCTGCCGACGTCGGGCGCGTTCCTCGGGGCGCTCGCGATCGTCCTCACGTACACCGCGTACCTCGCCGAGGTGTTCCGCGCGGGCATCGAGTCGGTGCACCCGTCGCAGGTCGCGGCGGCGCGCTCGCTCGGACTCTCCCGTGCGCAGACGACCCGCCGCGTCGTGCTGCCGCAGGCCGTCCGCAACGTCACCGCGCCGCTCGCGAACAACCTCGTCTCGCTGCAGAAGGACTCGGGCCTCATCTCGGTGCTCGGCGCGGTCGACGCGATCCGCGCGGCGCAGATCGCCACGACGGGGAGCTACAACTTCACGCCGTACGTCGTCGCGGGGATCCTGTTCTTCCTCGTGTCGTTCCCGTTGACGCGGGCGGTCGACGCCTACCAGGCGCGCCGCGGCTGGGGCCGGTCGCTCGCGACCGTGAGCGGGGCGGGGGACATCCGATGAGCGCGTCCGTCCCGCCGTCCGGCGCGATCCCGCAGGACGCGGGCGCGCACCACCTGCTCTCCCTGCGCGGCGTCCGCAAGACCTTCCCCGCCGCGGGGGCCCCGCGCGGGCGCCGGGTCGTGCTCGACGGGATCGACCTCGACGTCGACGCGCACCGGTGCGTCGTGCTCGTGGGGTCGTCGGGCTCCGGCAAGTCGACGCTCCTGCGCGTGGTCAACCTCCTCGACGAGGTGGACGACGGCCAGATCCTGCTCGACGGCGAGGACGTCGCGGACCCGCGCCGCGACGCCAACCGGGTCCGGGCGCGCATGGGCATGGTCTTCCAGGCCTACAACCTCTTCCCGCACCTCACGGTGCTCGACAACGTGACGCTCGCGCCGCGCCTCGTGCACCGGCGGGCGCGCGCGGAGGCGGAGGCGGCGGCCGTCGAGATGCTGGGCCGGGTCGGGCTGGGGCACAAGGTGACCGCGTACCCCGACCAGCTCTCGGGCGGCGAGCAGCAGCGCGCCGCCATCGCGCGCGCCCTCGTCAACGGGCCGGAGCTGCTCCTGCTCGACGAGGTGACCTCGGCGCTCGACCCCGAGCTCGTCGGCGAGGTGCTCGACCTGCTCGCCGAGCTGCGGGCGGAGGGGCGCACGATGCTCGTCGCGACGCACGAGATGGGCTTCGCCCGCCGCGTCGCCGACGAGGTCTGCTTCCTCCACGAGGGCCGCGTCCACGAGCGCGGGACCCCGGATCAGGTGCTCGGCGACCCGCAGCGCGAGCGCACCCGCACGTTCCTCCGCCGCCTCCACGCCTGACTGTCTCTCTCCCCGGGGCCGCCGAACACGACATGAGGGTCGTTCTGAGCGTCTTCGCGGCCTTCAGGTCGTGTTCGACGGCGCGTGGTGTCGTTCTCGTCGACCAGTGCGCCCGGGGCAGGGCGACCCTGCGGGCGGCTGGTAGGGTCGCGCGCAGCGTCGCGTGCTGGTGGCGGACCACGTCAGGCATGGAGGCGCCGAACCCGGAAGGGGGAGCCGTGACGGCACGGACCCTTTCCTCGTTCCTCACCGGTGAGTGAGGGCGAGAAGACCAGGCTCGTGGCCTGGTACGACGAGATGCAGGCGGTGCACGGCCGGCTGCGGCGCGCGCTGGCGCTGGTGCGTCAGGCGGCAGCGGAGGCGGACGAACCACCCGGCTCCCGGCGACCCGGAGCAGAGCCGCCCCCCGGGGCGCGACCTGGTGCCGAGACAGGAGCCGCGGAGCACGACCGTCCGGCACGGGACGGCGGGGCGCAAGGGGCCGGCCCCGACCCGGCGCCCGCCGCGGACCTGCTCGTGTGGTGCCGCGGGTTCTGCACCGCGCTGACCCGCCATCACACCGCCGAGGACGCCGTGCTCTTCCCCGAGCTGGAGCGTCGCCACCCCGACCTGGCCGACGTGCTGCGGCGCCTGCGCCAGGACCACGGGATGATCGCGTACCTCGTCGCCGACCTCGAGCACGCGCTCGACCGGGCGACGGACACCGATGCGTCGCGCGACGCCGTCGGACGCCATCTCGACGGGGTGGGCGCGATCATGGAGTCGCACTTCCGGTACGAGGAACGGGCGCTCGGCGGCGTCCTGGCCGCGCTCGACCTCGCGGCCCCGCGCGACGACGTGCTCGGGCCGCTCTGAGCGCTGCTCAGCCGCGCACGACGAGCACCGCCGTGGTCACGACGGACGCGGACGCGAGGAGCGCGTACGGCCAGATCCACGTCCGCTGCCCGGCGACGCGCAGCACCACGGCGACCGCGAGCGCCGCCAGGGCCAGCACGGGGCCGTCGACGAGCGGGGCCAGGTCGACCGAGACGCGCAGGGTCTCCAGGAGCTGCGGCGGCACGGGGATGAACGGCTCGCTCTGCCGGGCTGCGCCGTCGGGCACGAGCCACAGCGTGCGCAGGACGGCCAGGACCGCGAGCAGGCGCGGCAGCGCGCGCAGGAGCGCGCTCCCGACCCGGGACCGGTCCACGCGCGACGACGCCGCGGACCGCGAGGATCCTGCCGACCGCGAGGAAGCCCCCGACCGCGACGGCGCCGTGGACCGGGACGCTGGCGCGGCCGTCGACGCCGGGTGCTGGTGCGGTGGCGCGGGGAACGCGGGTGCGTCCGGCCGCGCGATCGAGGGCTGCGGGGCCGGGGCGCTCGCGACGGGCGCGCCCGTGATGCGCGGCCGGGCGGACCGCGGTGTGGGCCCGAGGTGCTGGACGGGGCTCCGGCGCGGCGGGACCGACGGCGGGACCGGTCGCCCGACCTGCGTGGCGACGAGGTCGGGGGAGTCCATCACCCGGGTCCCCGCGACGGCCGCGGGCGCAGGCTCCGCGGGGGCCGACCCCGACGGCGGTCGGCCCAGCGTGGACACCCGCCGTACGGGCACCGGCCAGGCGCGCCCGCCCGCGGCGCCGCGCGGCGGGACGACGTCGGGCTCGTCGGTGCGCAGCCGGGCGACCCCGGCCGCGGGCTCGGGCCCGGCCGGCGTCACGTGCGGCGGGCGACGGTACGCCCGCCACCCGCGCAGGGTGTCCGGGTGCCCGGCAGGAGGGGTGGCGGCCTGCCACTGCATCGCCTGCCAGAGCCAGTCCTTGAGCTCGGCGGGGGTCCGGCCGTCGGCGACGTGCGCGCCGATGCTCGCCACGTGGTCGGCGATGACCTCGGACGCGGCGCCGTCGAACCCGTCGCCGTGCACCTCGGCGAGCACGCTCATGAGCGTGGCGTCGTACACGAGGGCGTGCCACGGCTCCCGGGCCCGGCCCGCGCCGGCCTCGGTCCCGGTGGGCGCGTCCTGAGCGGGCGGCTCGGGCCGGACGGGCGCACCGGTCGCGGCGGACAGCCCCGCGACGGGGCCGAGCGCCCGCTCGGCCGCGGTGGCGCCGTCCGCCACGATGCGCTGCGTGAGGAGCAGGGTGTCGTCGGCGGCCTCCCCGGCGAGCCGGGCGCGGAGCACCTCGGCGACGCTCTCGAGCGCGGGGCGGTGGTTCGGCTGGTACCGCGTCATCGACAGGATCAGGTCCTGCAGGTGCGGGTCGATCTCCGGCAGCTCGGCCGGGGACGGGGCGAGCTCCATCCCGGCCGGGACCCCGACGAGGTCGTCCGGCACCTCGCGCACGAGGTCCTCGGCCTCGAGGTCGCGGCCGAGGAAGTTCAGGTCCGCCGGCACGACGCCGGTGCTCGCGAAGATCAGCAGCAGGCCCAGCGCGTACACGTCCGAGCGGGGGTGCACGCGGCGGGCGAACAGCTCCGGCGCCATGTACGCGAGCGTCCCGACGGGCTGGGTGGACGTCGCGGTGTCGAACAGCTTGGCGATGCCGAGGTCGATGAGGACGGCGCGGTCGCCGTCGACCATGATGTTGGCGGGCTTCAGGTCGCGGTGCACGCAGTGCTGCTCCTGCAGCACGAGCAGCGCCTCGGCGACCTGCGAGGCCAGCCGCAGCGCCTGCCGTCCGTCCAGCGGGCCCGACGCGCGGACCTGCTCGCGCAGCGTGCTGCCGGGCACGAGCTCCATGGCGAACCACGGCTGGTCGTCGTCCAGGCCCGAGCGCACGAACGCGGGGAAGCCGCGTCCGCCGACGGCCTCCAGCAGCCGCGCCTCCTGCGTGAAGCGCTCGCGCGAGCCCTCCTGCAGGCCCGTGAGCACCTTCACGGCCACCTCCGCGCCGTCCGCGTCCGTGGCGCGGTAGACGTGCGCGAACCCGCCGTGCCCGAGCACCTCGCCGAGGGTGAACGGGCCCCGGCGGTCGCCGCTCGCCGGCACCTGACGGACGGGTCGACGGGGCAGCGGCGCGGGCGACGGCGGGCTCGGGTGGGTGTCGTCGTCGGTCGCCGCCGCGAGGACGGACTGCTCGGGGCCGGGCATGGGCGCAACGTTACAAGCGCGCACGTCCTGGACGTAGCAGACAAACCCGTTCTGGACTCCGCTCGCCGCCGCGCCGCCACCTGGCAGGCTGGGACGCATGGTCAACCGCCTCGCCGACGCCGTGAGCCCGTACCTGCGTCAGCACGCCGACAACCCCGTCGACTGGTACCCGTGGGGCGCCGAGGCGTTCGACGAGGCCCGCCGCCGCGACGTGCCCGTGATGGTGTCGGTCGGGTACGCGACGTGCCACTGGTGCCACGTCATGGCGCGCGAGAGCTTCTCCGACCCCGCGATCGGCGCGCTGCTCGGGCGCGGCTTCGTCGCGGTGAAGGTCGACCGCGAGGAGCACCCCGACGTCGACGCGAGCCTCCTCGCCGCCGCGAGCGCGTTCACGCCCGACCTGGGCTGGCCGCTCACCGTGTTCACGACGCCGGACGGCGCCCCGTTCTACGCGGGCACCTACTGGCCGCCGGTCCCCGTGGCGGGGCGGCCCGCGTTCCGGGACGTGCTCGACGCCGTCGCGCAGGCCTGGGAGCTGCGGCGCGACCAGGCCGTCGAGACGGGGGAGACGGTCCGCGCGGCGCTCCGGGACGCGGCCGCGGGGCGGCGGACGGGCGTCCCGCGCGCCGCGGCGACGACGGTCGCCGCCCCGGGGGAGCCCGGCGCACCCTCCGGGGCCGACGACGGTCCGGTCGGGCGGCTCGCCGACCACGCGCGGACGGTCGTCGACCGGCTGGAGGCCGCGGAGGACCGCGTGCACGGCGGGTTCGGCGGCGCGCCGAAGTTCCCCGTCGCGCCGACGCTCGAGCTCCTCCTCGACGTGGCGGCGTCGTCGGTCGCGGACCCCGAGGTCGCCCGGCGCGCGCTCGTCCTGGCCGGGCGCACGGTCGACGCGATGGCCGCGAGCCCGCTGCGCGACGTCGACGGCGGGTTCTTCCGGTACGCGACCCGGCCCGACTGGTCGGAGCCGCACTACGAGCGGATGCTCTACGACAACGCGCAGCTCCTCTCGGCCGCGACGACCCTCGCCGTCCTGCGGCGCACCGGGCCGGTCGACGGCCCGCTCCGCACGCCCGCGTCCGCTCCCGGGACGCCCGACCCGGGCGAGGGCGCCGCGCGGGTCGCGGCCGACGTCGGGCGCTTCCTGCTGCGCGTGCTGCGCCTGGCCGACGGCGCGTTCGCGAGCGCGCAGGACTCCGAGTCCGTCGTCGACGGCGAGCGCGTCGAGGGCGGCTACTACCTGCTGCCGCCCGCCGAGCGCGCGCGCCACGAGCCGCCCCGGCTCGACACCAAGGTGCTCACCGGCTGGAACGGTCTCGCGATCGAGGCGCTCGCGCGCGCCGGCCACCACCTCGACCTGCCCGACCTCACCGACGCGGCGCGCGCCGCCGCCGACCGGCTCCTCGCGACGCACGTGCGGTCCGACGGGACGCTCGTGCGGGCCTCGGAGGGTGGCGTCGCGTCGGGCGCCGTCGCGACGCTCGAGGACCACGGCGCGCTCGCGACCGCGCTCCTCGTCCTCGGCGGCCTGACGGGGGAGGCCCGGTACGTGCGCGAGGGCGTGCGCCTCGTCGACGCGACCCTCGGCGCGGACGGCGAGCTGCGGGCCCCGCAGGGCACCGACCCCGTGCTCACCGACCTCGGGCTCGCGGCGGGCGCCGCCGCGGACGCGTCGGAGGGCGCCGTGCCGTCCGGCACGACGGCCGCCGCGCGGGCCGCGCTGCTCGCCCACCTCGCGACCGGCGAGCCGCGCTTCCGGGACGCCGCCCGCGCGCACGTCGCCGCGTCCCCGACGGCGAGCGACCACCCGCTCGGCGCTGCCGGGGTGCTGCGCGTCGCCGTCGGGCTGGCCGAGCCGCCCCACCAGCTCGTGCTCGTCGCCGACCCGGGCCTGCGCGAGTCGTTCCGGCAGGTCGCGCGGGACTGGTACCACCCGGGCGCGCTGCTCCTCGGCGCGACGCCCGGCGACGCCGCGGCGCTCGCGGTCGACGGCGTCGGGCTCCTCGCCGGCCGCGGACCGGGCGCGTACCTGTGCGCCGACTTCGTGTGCCGCCTCCCGGCGCACGACCCCGACGCGCTCCGGCTCCAGCTCGGCGCGTGACCGGCCCGCCCGGGGGTGCAGGGCGCCCGTGCCGGTCGCATGATGGAAGAGCGGTGCGGCACGAGGAGGAGCCATGAGGGCATCGGTCGGGGACAGGATCGTGACCGCCTCGGGGGTCGTCGGCGGAGCGGTGCGCGACGGGGTGGTGGTCGAGCTGCGGCACGAGGACGGGTCGCCCCCGTACCTCGTCGAGTGGACCGACACGGGCGAGCGCACGCTCGTCTACCCGGGGTCCGACAGCTACGTCGAGCACGTCCCCGGCGCGGAGGCCGGGGGCGGGACC
Organism: Cellulosimicrobium sp. NPDC030954; assembly: GCF_055571305.1. Taxonomy (NCBI): domain Bacteria; kingdom Bacillati; phylum Actinomycetota; class Actinomycetes; order Micrococcales; family Promicromonosporaceae; genus Cellulosimicrobium; species Cellulosimicrobium sp. NPDC030954. The sequence goes on along the minus strand of NZ_JBVIFN010000003.1, from coordinate 370,734 downwards.
GGCTCGACCAAGGTGTGGCGCGTGCAGGTGAGCGTCGTCGAGTCGGAGGGTCGTACGACGGCGGAGGCCGTCCTGGTCGCGGAGGCGCCCGGCCACGTCCGGACGGTCGGGCGCGCACGCCGCGACCCGCACGACCTGGACGTCCCCCTCATCGGCGACGAGATCGCGGTCGGGCGCGCGCTGCGGCGGCTCGCGGACCGGCTGCTGGACGACGCCGAGTCCGACATCGAGTCGTCGACGGGCGTCCCTGCGCACGTGCACCTGTGACGGGGTCGCCCGACGCGCCCGTCGTCGTGCGCGCCGTCGTGCACGGGCGCGTGCAGGGCGTCGGGTTCCGCTGGGCGACGCGCGAACGGCTCACCGTGCTGGGCCTCGACGGGGCCGCGACGAACCGTCCCGACGGCACGGTGGAGGTCGTCGCCACCGGGCCGCCTGACGCCGTCGACCGCCTCGTGGCGTGGCTGCGCGACGGCCCGACGCCGGGGCACGTCACCCGGGTCGACGTCGACGCGCGCGGGGTGACGCCGTCGCGCGGGGCGCGGACCGACGCGGGCGCCGGGTCGGGCGACCGCTCAGGCGTCCGCGCGGGCGAGGACCGACTCCCAGTGCCACGGCTCGGGCACGCGCCCGTCCGGCTCGGCGAAGTCGGGGTGCGTCCAGCCGAAGGCCTCGGCGTTCTGCTTGAGCCACTCGTACTGGGGGGTGCCGAACGCCTGCACGCCGCCACCCAGGTCGACGGCGAACCCCAGGCCGTGGTTCGAGCAGCCGGGCGGGGCGGCGATCGGCGACGACGGGTCGTAGAGCCCGGCCTGCTCCTCGTAGGTGCGGTAGGAGGAGTTGATCGTCAGGTGCACGCCGAACCGCTCGACGTAGGCCGCGTCGAGCGCGACGAGGCCGTCGAGCACGTCGGCACGCACGCGGTCCGACGGCGACCACGGGATCGCGGCCAGGGCGGAGTCGGGCACGCGACCGCCGTCCGGGTCCCACACCTGGTCCGGCGCGGGGCAGGAGACGGCGTCCTGCGCGGTCGACGTCTCCTCCGTGGACGTGGCGACGGACGCCAGGTCCGCCTCCAGGTCGAGCACGGCCTGCTCCAGCGCGGCGAGGTCGTCGGCGGCCGCACCGGTCCCGGCCGTCACCGACGTCGCCGCGGCCGCGTCGAGCGCCTCCCGCAGCCGGGCGCGCACCGCCTCGTCGGCGCCCAGGCCCTCTGTCGCGGCGTAGATCTTCTCGCCCTGCTCCTGGACGGGAGCGAGGCTCGCGCGGGCCGCGTCGACCGCGGCCCGCGCGTGCTCCAGCATCGAGGCGTGCACGGCTTGTGACGCCTCCTCCAGCGAGACGGTCGCGCCCGTCGTGCCGGTCGTCATCCGGTCGACGAACGACGCCCCGAGCAGGGCGCGCGCGTCGTCGACCTCGACCGCGAGGTCGTCCCGGACGGCGGGGTCGGCGACCTTCCCGTCGGAGGTCGTGAGCAGGGCCTGCGCCGTGGTGGTCTGCGCGGCCAGGTCGTCGTAGGTCGACCCCCGGTACCAGACCAGGCCACCCCCGGCGGCGCCGAGGAGGAGCGTCAGCGTCACGACGACCGCGACCCACACGCCGCGGTGCCGGCGCGTCCCCCGGGCGTGCCGCCGCTCCCGCCCGGTCGGGTAGCCCGAGGGGCCGGTGGAGGGTGGGGTGCTCGTGACGGTCACACCGCCAGAACCTACGCCACCCCGCGGGTGCCCCCGGACCGTTCGCCGGGTGAGCGTGGACACGCTCACCGAAGTATCACGATCCCCGCCGGACCCTCCCCAGATGGTGACCCCGGTGACGGTGCCGGGGCGAGGTGGGGAGGGGCCATGAAGCGGCTGGTGCTGTGCTGCGACGGCACGTGGAACTCGCCGGTGAACGCGAGCGTGTCGAACATCGAGAAGATCGCGCGCTCGGTCCGCACCGGCATCGGACCGGACGGCGTGCAGCAGATGGTGTTCTCCGTCGAGGGCGTCGGGGCGCAGGGCTACCTGGTCGACCGCCTGCTCGGCGGGGCGTTCGGGTACGGTCTGACGCGCAACGTCGTCGCCGGCTACCGCCACCTCGCGCTCAACTACGAGCCCGGCGACGAGATCTACGTGTTCGGCTTCAGCCGCGGTGCGTACACGGCCCGCAGCATCGTCGGCATGGTCGCGACCGTCGGCCTGCTCACCCAGGACTCCCTGGCGCGCGACCACCTGTGCGACGCCGAGCGGATCTACCGCGTGCGCGACGCCGCCCAGCGGTCGGAGCGGGCCGCCGCGTTCCGCGCCGAGCACTGCCACGACCACGTCCCGGTCGCGTTCCTCGGGGTGTTCGACACCGTCGGCGCGCTCGGGGTCCCCGGGCTGTCGCGCCGCCGCAGCCGGTTCCACGACCTGCGCCTGTCGACCGACGTCGAGTGCGCCCGGCAGGCCCTCGCGATCGACGACCGCCGCATCACGTTCGAGCCCTGCCTCTGGGACGTCCCCGTCGCCATGGCGGCCCGGGTCAAGCAGGTGTGGTTCCCCGGCGGGCACAGCGACGTCGGCGGCGGAGCCCGGGCCCGCGCGCTCTCCGACACCGCGCTCCTGTGGATGGTCGGCGAGGCGATCGCGCGCGGGCTCACCTTCGACGAGGACCGGCTGTTCGCCCAGCTCCACCACGAGGACGAGTTCGTGTGCCGGTTCCGACCCGGCCTGCTGTTCGGTGCCCTCAACCTCCTCAAGCGCCTGCACCCGCGCCCGCGCTTCCGCGGCGACCGGCGCGTCCTCGCGGGCGTCCCGACCCCGCCGGACACCGTCGACGCCGTGTACCTCGCCCAGACCGCGGCGTACCTCACGGCCGACCCGTCCTCCGAGTACGCGCGTCACGCCCGCAACGTCACGTGGTGGCGCGAGAGCGCCGGTCCCGGCCTGGACCGCCTGGTCGAGCCGATCCCCGGCGGCACCCGGGAGGACCGGCCGCTCGTCCTCGCGTGAGGGAACGAGCGGACGCGATCGGCGACCGGCGCCCGGCGGCCGGCGACGGGCGATCGGTGATCCGCGACGGTCCGGACGTGGACGCGCCGCCGCGGTGCCCGGGTGCGGGGACGACGTCGCCCGCTCGCCAGGTGCGACGCGCCCGCCCCGTGCCATGCTGGGCGGCGTGAGCGAGCAGACCGCAGCACCCGTCCCGGCCGAGCAGCTCGTCCCCGCCGACGCGCACGTGCTCGGCAACCCGGACGCGCCGGTCACGATCGTCGAGTTCGGCGACCTCGAGTGCCCGTACTGCGCCGCCGCCGCGCCCGTGCTGCGGCAGGTCGTCGAGTCGTCCGGCGGTCAGGTGCGCCTCGTGTTCCGGCACTTCCCGCTCTTCGAGATCCACCCCCACGCGCTCTCCGCGGCGCTCGCGGTCGAGGCCGCCGCGGCGCAGGGGCGGTTCTGGGAGATGCAGGCCGCGCTGTTCGAGCACCAGGACCAGCTCGGCGAGGCCGGCCTCGCCGACAGGGCCGAGGAGCTCGGCCTCGACGGCGCCTCGGTCGTGGGGGACGCCGCGCAGCAGCATGCCGCGCCCGTGCAGCGCGACTACGCCGACGCCCTCACCCTGGGAGTCCAAGGCACCCCGACCTTGTTCGTCAACGGCGTCCGCTACCGCGGCCGCGTCACCGCGGACGGCCTCCGCGCTGCGATCGAGGCCACGGCCCCGCCGAGGTAGTACCTACGACGTCGGTGGACCAGGGTTCTGGCTCGACGGGGGCTGGGTGCTCAGGCGGTCGCGGGTGGGCGCCAGGGGAGGGGTGGGAGCTCGGGCGGGGGGCCGTCGGCGCCGGGGGAGCACAGGGGCCAGCGTTCGCCGACGAACCGGAGGGCGAGGGAGCCGAGGACGGCGGCGACGAGCGAGCCGGCGAGGATACCGATCTTGGCCTGCTCGATGAGCACCTCGTCGTCGAAGGCGAGCTCGGCGATGAAGAGCGAGATGGTGAAGCCGATACCGGCGAGGATCGCCCCGCCGAGCAGGTGGGAGTAGCGCACCCTGCCGGGGAGGTCGCCGAGCCCGAGGCGCAGGGCGAGCGTCGCGGCACCGAAGATGCCGACGGCGTTGCCCACGACGAGCGCGACGGCGACGCCGATCGTCACGGGCGACGTCGCCGCGGTCCGCAGCGACTCGGCGTCGAGCTGCACGCCCGCGTTGGCGAGGCCGAACACGGGCACGACGACGTAGGCGCTCCACGGGTGCAGGACGCGCTGGAGGCGTTCGCTCATGGGCACCGCCGCGCGCGCGGCGAGCTCGGTGAGGTGCTCGCGCTCCGCCGTCGTCTCCTGGGCGAGACGTTTGGCGTACTTGGGCACGACCGCGACGTCGACGGGACGCGACGAGCGCGACGGGACGAGCAGGCCCACGAGCACACCCGCGAGCGTCGCGTGGACGCCGGACGCGTAGACCGCGCCCCACAGCGCGATCCCGACGAGGACGTACGGCGCCAGACGCCACACGCCGAGCCACCGCAGTCCGACGATGACGACGACGAGCACGGCGGCGACGAGGAGCCCGGGGAGCCAGAGGTCGTCGGTGTAGAAGAGCGCCATGACGGTGATGGCCCCGATGTCGTCCACGACGGCGAGCGTGAGAAGGAAGAGCCTGAGCTGGTCGGGGCAGCGTGGACCGAACAGTGCGAGGATCCCGACGAGGAACGCCGTGTCGGTCGACATGACGATGCCCCACCCGTGCTGCGCGGGCGACCCGGCGTTGAAGGCGACGTAGATGAGCGCGGGCACGGCGAGGCCGCCGAGCGCGCCGAGCGCGGGCACCGCGACGGTCCGGCGGTTGCGCAGCTCGCCGCTGGTCACCTCGCGGTTGATCTCGAGCCCGATGACGAGGAAGAACACGGCCATCGCGGCGTCGTTGACCCAGTGGTGCAGGTCCATCTCGAACGACCACGGCCCGACGTGCCAGCCCGCGGTCGCGGCCCACACCGCGTCGTAGGCCCCCGACCAGGCGGAGTTCGCCCAGACGAGCGCGACGACGGTCGCGGCGAGCAGCAGCACCGCGCCGCCGGCCTCGGTGGCGAGGAACGAGCGCAGGGAGGTTGCGACGGGGCGGAGCTGGAAGCGCAGCGGGGGGCCGGGGCGCGCGGGGACGTGGACGACCGGGAACGACGACGGCGGGGCGGGCTCGGTCACGGGGCCTCCGGGTGGTCGGGAGCGGGGCGACGCCCCCGGCGTCGGACCTTCGGGTGGGACCTGCGGACCGACGCTGCGTCGGACCTGCGCTGGGACAACTCTCGCGGGCGGGAGTTCCTTCCGCAACGGCCCGGCGACGGCGAGATCTCCACCACTCTGTCCACAGTATGGAAAAGTTCTTCCGAAACCCTTGTGGCCCCTGTCACGCGCTGCTAGCGTCGTGCGTGCCAACGGCGGGCCCGGGCCGAGCGGACGCTCGGTGGTCGACGCGATCGATCCGACACCGGCAGCTACCTACCAGGCGGAAGTGACAACTCGCCTGCAGCGGCCCGCCGGCCGCCTCCTCCCGGCTCACCGACGAGCCGGACAGCCGGAGGCGGAGCACCCGGCGTCGCTGCCCGAACCGTGGAGACTCACCATGGACACTCTTGTCGTGGACGCAGCACACCTGGACCGAGCCGTCGCCCTCGCGGTCGACAGCGTCGCGAACGCCGGAGGACCCTTCGGCGCCGTCGTCGTCACCGCCGACGGGCAGGTGTTCGAGGGCAACAACCGGGTCACGCAGGACAACGACCCCACCGCGCACGCCGAGGTCACCGCGATCCGGCGCGCCTGCGCCGCGCTCGGCACGTTCGACCTCACGGGCGCGACCCTCTACTCGAGCTGCGAGCCCTGCCCCATGTGCCTCGCGTCCGCCCTCTGGGCGCGCGTGCAGACCGTGTACTTCGCCGCCGACCGCCACGACGCCGCGAGCGCCGGGTTCGACGACGCGGAGTTCTACGACTTCTTCGCCGCGGACCCGGCCGACCGGAGCATGCAGGTCGTGCACGAGCGCACGGCCACCGCCACCGCGCCGTTCGACGCGTGGCGCGTCCTCGAGTCCCGGATCGAGTACTGAGCGGCCGCGCGGCCGATCGGCACCGCGATCTCGCACCGAGAGGACACAAGGACGTGACCCTCCTCGGCATGCGGCGGGAGACCGCCGAGAACGACGACGCACGCGGCACCGGCCCGGCCACCGGCCGGCTGGACCGCTTCTTCAAGATCACCGAGCGCGGCTCGACCACGGGGCGCGAGCTCCGCGGCGGTCTGGTGACCTTCTTCGCGATGGCGTACATCGTCATCCTCAACCCCCTCATCCTCGGCGGGACGAGCGCCGAGAACGCTCCCGTCGACGTCGCGGGCGGGTGGCTCCAGACGGCGCAGGTCGGCGCGATGACCGGCCTCGCCGCCGGCGGGCTGACCATCCTGTTCGGCCTCGTGGCGAACCTCCCGTTCGCGCTCGCGGCCGGGCTGGGCATCAACTCGTTCCTCGCGGTCGCCGTGATCGGCGACGTGACGTGGCCCGAGGCGATGGGGCTCGTGCTCGTCAACGGCCTGCTCATCGTGCTGCTCGCCGTGACGGGCGCGCGGTCGGCGATCTTCAACGCCGTCCCGCGCCAGCTCAAGGCGGCGATCACGGTCGGCATCGGCCTGTTCATCGCGTTCATCGGGTTCGTCGACGCGGGGTTCGTCACGCGCACCCCGGGAGGTCCGCCGGTCCAGCTCGGCGACGGCGGGTCGATCACCTCGGTCCCGACCCTCGTGTTCGTCGTCGGGCTGCTCACCATGGGGATCCTCGTGGCGCGCAAGGTCAAGGGCGGCCTGCTCATCGGGCTCGTCGCGACGACCGTCGTCGCGATCGTGGCCGAGTCGGTGCTGCAGCTCGGTCCGGCGTCCGACGACAACCCCGGCGGCTGGCACCTCACCGTGCCGACGCTGCCGAGCTCCCTCGTCTCCGTGCCGGACCTCAGCCTGTTCGGGCAGCTCTCGTTCGGCGCGTTCGACCGGATCGGGGCGCTCGCGGCGACGATGCTCGTGTTCACGCTGTTCTTCACGAACTTCTTCGACGCGATGGGCACGATGACGGGCCTCGCCAAGCAGGGCGGCCTCGCCGACGCGGACGGCAACTTCCCGCGCATCAAGTCGGCGCTCGTCGTCGAGGGCGTGGGCGCGGTCGTGGGCGGCGCGACGTCCTCGTCGTCGAACACGGTGTTCGTCGACTCGGCCGCGGGCGTGGGCGAGGGCGCGCGGACGGGCCTCGCGTCGGTCGTCACCGGCGGGCTGTTCCTGGTCGCGATGTTCCTCACGCCGCTCACGGCGGTCGTGCCGATCGAGGTCGCGAGCGCGGTGCTCGTGGTCGTGGGCGCGATGATGATGGGCCAGATCAAGGAGATCGACCTGACCGACTTCACGGTCACCCTCCCGGTCTTCCTGACGATCGTGACCATGCCGCTCACGTACTCGATCGCCAACGGCATCGGGATCGGGTTCGTCACGTGGGTCCTGCTGCGGTTCGCGTGCGGCAGGGCGCGCGACGTCCACCCCCTGCTGTGGGTGGTGGCGGCCGGGTTCGTCGTGTACTTCGTGCGCGGTCCCCTGACCGCGGTCGTGGGAGGCTGAGCCTCGACATCGACCGCACGGCCGACGGGTCGCCCGCTCCTCCGGGTGGCCCGTCGGCGTGCACGGAACGTGGGAGGGCAGGCATGGCCGGGACTGCACGCGTGAGCGTCGACCAGCACCGCGCGGACGTCGCGGCGCTCCTCGCCCCCCTCGTCGAGGCGGCCCGACGGCGCACGCGCACCGAGGACGTCGTCCTCGCCGACGCGCTCGGCCGGGTCCTCGCTGGCGACCTCGTCGCGCCCGTCGCCGTCCCGCTGTTCCGCAACTCCCAGATGGACGGCTACGCCGTGCTGGCCGCGGACGTCGCCGGGGCGAGCGCGGACGCGCCCGTCCGGCTCGGCGTCGCGGCCGAGATCCCCGCCGCCCCGGGCGTCCCGCCGCGGCTCGCCCCGGGCACCGCGGCCCGCATCATGACGGGCGCACCCGTGCCCGACGGCGCGGACGCCGTCGTCCCCGTCGAGGACACCGTCGCAGGGACGTTCTCCGGCACGCCGCGACCCGACGCCGCAGGTCCGGCGGGCGACGACCCTGCCGGTCCCGGTGCGAGCCACGCCGTCGAGGTCCGCGTGCCGCGGTCGGCGGGGGACTTCGTCCGGGAGGCGGGCTCCGACGTCCGGCCTGGGGACGTGCTCCTGCGGGACGGGACGGACCTCGCGCCGCACCACCTGGCCGCCGCGGCGGCGTGCGGGGTGGGGAGCGTGCGGGTGGTCGCCCGGCCGCGCGTCGCCGTCCTGTCGACCGGGTCGGAGCTCGTCGGTCCCGGGGAGACGCCGGGGCCCGGGCAGGTCTTCGACGCCAACGCCGACGCGCTCGGCGCCGCCGTGCGGCGCGCGGGCGGGGAGGTCGTGCGCACGGCACGCTGCGGTGACGACGCCGCGCGGTTCGCCGCCGTGCTTGCCGAGGCGGCCGCGGTCGCAGAACTCGTCGTCACGTCGGGCGGCGTGTCGCAGGGCGCGTACGAGGTGGTCAAGGACGTGCTCGGTGGCGGTGCGTCGTCGGGCGTCACGTTCCGGTCGGTCGCGATGCAGCCCGGCGGGCCGCAGGGGTTCGGCGCCGTGCACGGGACGCCCGTGCTCACGTTCCCCGGCAACCCGGTGAGCGCCCAGGTGTCGTTCGCGATGTTCCTGCGCGAGCCGCTCGAGCGGGCGTCGGGTCTGCCCGCCGTCGACCGGGTGCGCACGGCCGTCCTTGCCGAGGCCTTGACCTCGCCCGCCGGGAAGCGTCAGCTGCTGCGCGGCGCGACCGGCCCCGACGGCACGGTCCGCGTCGTCGGGGGAGCGGGGTCGCACCTCGTCGCGTCGATGGCGCGGGCGGACGTGCTCGTGGACGTCCCGGCGGACGTGACAGAGTGGGACGCCGGGACCGAGGTGGAGGTACGAGAGCTGTGAGCGAGACGCAGGGCGAGTCCCGAGGCGCTGGCCAGGGTGGTGCGTCCGAGGACGTGAGCCGCGTGACGACGGACGTGCTCGACGACGCCGTGTCGCGCGCCGTCGAGGACGCGGTCGCGAGCCCGGAGTGCGGCGCCGTCGTGACGTTCCGCGGGGTCGTGCGCGACGTCGACGGCGGCCGCGGCGTGAGCCGGCTCGACTACGAGGCGCACCCCGACGCCACCGCGGTGATCCGGCGGTGCGTGGCCGGTGTGGCGGCCGAGACCGGGCTGCGCGTCGCCGCCGTCCACCGGTACGGGACCCTCGGGATCGGCGACGTGGCGCTCGTCGCGTCGGCGGCCGCGGGTCACCGCCGGGAGGCGTTCGAGGCCTGCTCGCTGCTCGTCGAGCGCATCAAGGCGGAGGTGCCGATCTGGAAGCGGCAGCACTTCGACGACGGCGTCTCGGAGTGGGTCGGGCTGTAGCGGACCGCGCTCCGGCCGCGCCGCCGACCGGGCCGACGAACGACGAGAGGCGAGAAGTGGCCCCCGGCTCGGGCCGGGGAGGGACCACTTCTCGCCTCTCGTGCGTCTGGCTGCGGATCCGCCGTGCGACGACGATGTCAGGCGGCACGCTCCCGGTCTCGCGCTCGCCGCGCGGACCGTGGGTGGGACGGGACGGGTCAGCGCGTGGTGGGGCGGTTGTCGAGCAGCATGCCGATGCCCAGCCCGACGGCGGTGCCGAGGACGAGGCCGAACCAGCTCAGCACGACGGTCCCGACGACGGCGCCGATCGTCGCGCCCAGGACGCTCTTGGTCCCGGCCTTCCAGCTCCCGGACCGGTCGTCGGTGCGGTAGATCGGCAGCGCGGAGGTGCCGTTGTCCGGCGTCGCCGTGGGCGCGTCGGAGGAGGAGGTCGCGGGGCGGTTGATGGGTGCAGGGGAGATCGTCGTCACGGCATCCATGGTAGGAAGGTCCGTCCGCTGTGACCTGGGCAGACGCGGCAGGGTGACCGGCTTCACCCTATGATCTGCGCCACCGTGCGCAGCGTCGTTCAGCCGCCGATCGCGCCCATGCTGCGCGACGTCGGCGCGAACGCGTCGGCGGCGAGCGTCCGGGTGTCGCTGCCGTGGGCGAGCGGCTTGCGCCACATGGCGCCCTGCCACGCGCGGGCGAGGGCGTCGTCGCGCTCGTCCTCGGTGAGGTCCGCGGAGCGGAGGATCGCGCGCAGGTCGGTCTCGTCGTCGCCGAACAGGCACGACCGGACGGTGCCCTCGGCGGTGAGCCGGGTGCGGTCGCACGCGCCGCAGAACGAGCGCGTGACGGACGCGATGATGCCGACGGTCTGGGGACCGCCGTCGACGAGCCACTCCTCGGCGGGCGCGGACGGGTCGTCGCGGCCGACGGCGAGCAGGTCGAAGCGGCTCCCGAGCGCGGCGAGGAGGTCCGTCGCGGAGACGAGGTCGTCCCGCGTCCAGTGCCCGTCGGCGTCCAGCGGCATCTGCTCGATGAACCGCAGGTGGCAGCCGTGGTCGACGGCGAACGCCAGGAGGTCCGCGGCGCCCGTCAGCGTCTCGGGCATGAGGACCGCGTTGAGCTTGACCGGCGCGAGCCCGGCGGCGAGCGCGGCCCGGATCCCGGCGAGCACGTCGGGCAGCCGGTCGCGGCGCGTGAGGCGCGCGAAGTCGGCCCGGTCGACGGAGTCGAGCGAGATGTTCACGCGGTCGAGGCCCGCGGCGACGAGCTCGTGGACGCGCTTGTCGAGCCCGATCGCGTTGGTCGTCAGCGAGAGCGACACGTCGGGCGCGGCTGCGCGCGCGGCGCGCAGGATGTCCGCGAGGTCGCGGCGCATGAGCGGCTCCCCGCCCGTGAACCGGACGTCGGTGATGCCGAGCCGCCCGACGGCGACGCGCACGACCCGGCCGATCTCGGCCGGCGTGAGGAGGTCCTCCCGCGGGATGGCGGGGAGGCCCTCGGCGGGCATGCAGTAGGTGCAGCGCAGCGAGCACTTCTCGGTGATCGAGATCCGCAGGTCGCGCGCGACGCGGCCGTAGCGGTCGACGAGCGCCTCGGTCGCGGGACGGCTCGGGTCGAGGTCCGGTGAGCCGCCGGCGGGCGCGGTCGAGCGCAGCCTGGGCATCCCGAGCGAGACCGCGGTCATGGGCCGATCGTACGTTCCCGGCCGGGGACTCGTGACCCACGCGGGGCCGCGTGCTAGCCTCGAGTCCATCGGATGGAAGTTGAATTCCATTCAGCGGAACACCTCTCTTCTCGGAGGAGAGCAGTCCAAGGGCGGATTCAAGCCCTGCGTCTCCGGAGCGTCACAGCCGACGCGTTCCCGGGCACGCAGGGGACTCACCGCAAGGGTTCACTGGAAGGACGCCGGTTCGCCGGCACCCTGGCGGAAGCGAGGCCCACGATGCTCCAGATCGTCGACCGGCTCGCCCCCTGGCTCGGCCCGGGGCAGCCCCCGTTCGCCGTCGCGACGGTGGTCGCGGCGTCCGGCTCCGTGCCGCGACCGGTCGGCACGGCGATGGCCGTGCGCGCCGACGGCGCCGTCCTCGGCAGCCTGTCCGGCGGGTGCGTCGAGGGCGCGGTGCACGCCGCCGCGCTCGACGCCATCGCCGCCGGAAGGTGCCACCGCGAGACGTTCGGCTACAGCGACGACGACGCGTTCGCCGTCGGGCTGAGCTGCGGCGGCACGCTCGACGTGCACGTGCAGCCGGTCTTCCCGGGCGACGAGGCGGCACGGGCGCTCGCCGCGACGACGGCACGGCCCGACGGCGGAGCGCGCGCGGGCTCGGACGCCCCACCGGGTCCGGGGGCGGGGCCGTCCGACGGCGCGGCGGCGGCCACCGGGCTCGGGTCCGTGGCGCTCGTGCGCCGGATCGACGGGGCGCGGCGCACCGCGGTCCTCGTCGACGACCCCGCGGCCGCGGACGAGCGGAGCGTCGCCCGGGCGCTGCGCGACCTGGTCGGACCGGCCGCTCTCGACGCCGCGGCGGCCCAGGTGGTCGCCGTGCTGCGTGCGGGCGGCACGGCGGCGGTCCACGCGGCGCACGGAGCGCCGCGGGTCCCGGCGCCCGGCACACCCGGCACGGCGCCCGGCACCACGCTCGACCCGCAGACCGGCGCATCGACGCACGACGGCGGCGCGTGCGACGAGACCGAGCCCGTCACGCTGCTCGTCGAGACCCGGCTGCCCGCGCCGCGGTTCCTCGTGTGCGGGGCGAACGACTTCGCCGGCGCGCTCGTGCGTCACGTGCGCCTGCTCGGCTACCGCGTGACCCTGGTCGACGCGCGCGAGGTGTTCGCCGACGCGCGCCGGTTCCCCGAGGCGGAGGTCGTCGTCGAGTGGCCGGACCGGTACCTCGCCACCGAGGCTGCCGCCGGTCGCGTCGACCCGCGGACCGCCGTCGCGGTCCTCACGCACGACGCGAAGTTCGACGTGCCGCTCCTGCACCTCGCGCTCGACCTGCCGCTCGCGTACGTCGGCGCGATGGGGTCGCGCCGCTCGCACGCCCAGCGTGTCGCGGCCCTGCGCGCGGAGGGCGTCACCGAGGCGGCGCTCGCGCGCCTGCGCTCACCCATCGGCCTGGACCTCGGGGCGGTGACGCCCGAGGAGGTCGCCGTCTCGATCACCGCGGAGCTCGTCGCGACCCGGCACGGGCGGGCCGCCGTCGTCCCGCTCAGCGGCACGGACGGGCCGATCCACGCCGACCCTCCCGCCGCGTCGTCCGACCACGACCCCGCGACCACGTCCGCGCCGATCCCCGAGGAGGCCTCCCGATGGACCTGAGCACCGTCACCGACCTCGTCCCGACCGTCGACCCCGGCGACTGGCGCGAGGGCGACGCCTGGCTCGCGGGCGGCACCGTCCTGTTCTCCTACGGCAGCCAGACGCTGCGGCGCCTGCTCGACGTGACGAGCGCCGGCTGGCCCGCGCTCACGGTCACCGACGACGGCCTCGAGATCGCCGCGACCTGCACGGTCGCCGAGCTGTGGGGCTTCGAGGAGAGCCCGCAGGCCGCCCCCGTGCGTGGACGCTGGACCGCGCTCGACCTCGTGCGCCCGTGCTGCGACAGCTTCGTCGCGTCCTTCAAGATCTGGAACACGTCGACGGTCGGCGGCAACGTCTGCACGTCCCTCCCGGCCGGGCCGATGATCTCCCTCACGGCCGCGCTCGACGGCGTCGCGGAGGTCTGGGGACCGGGCGGCACCCGCCGGGAGCAGCCGGTCGCCGAGCTCGTCACGGGAGAGCTGGCCAACACGCTCGCGCCCGGCGAGCTCCTGCGCGCGATCCGCGTGCCCGACCACGCGCTGCGCGCGCGCACCGCGTTCCGGCGCCTGTCCCTCTCGAACCTCGGGCGCTCGGGCGTCCTCCTGATCGGCCGGGTCGACCCGCCCGACGCGGGAGGCGGGCTCGTCCTCACGGTCACCGCCTCGACGCGGCGGCCCGTGCAGCTCCGCTTCCCCGCGGACGCGCTCCCGACGGCGGCCGGGCTCGCTGCCGCGCTCGACGCCGCGATCCCCGTCGAGCTCTACCACGACGACATCCACGGACTGCCCGCGTGGCGCCGGGACATGACCTACCGCCTCGGCGAGGAGATCCGCGCCGAGCTTCTCGGCTGCCTCGTCGACGGCACGGACGGAGACCCCCGATGACCCCGATCGACCCCCGCCCGACCCCGCCCGTCTCGATCGACGGCCGCACGGCGCAGACCGAGCCGCGCGCGGGCCAGTGCCTGCGCACCTACCTGCGCGAGCAGGGCGCGCTCGGCGTCAAGAAGGGCTGCGACGGGGGTGACTGCGGGGCGTGCACGGTCCACGTCGACGGCGTCCCCGTGCACTCGTGCGTCTACCCGGCGCGGCGCGCGGCGGGCCACGAGGTGACGACCGTCCAGGGCCTCGCCGCGACGGCGTGCCAGGGCAGCGGCGCCGGGGACGAGGGGACCGCCGCGTGCGACCAGGACCCGCACGGGCCGCAGGACGCGCTGCACCCTGTGCAGCAGCAGTTCCTCGACGCGCAGGGGTTCCAGTGCGGGTTCTGCACGGCGGGGATGATCATGACCGCCGCGACGTTCGACGACGCGCAGCGCGCGAACCTGCCGCGCAACCTCAAGGGGAACCTGTGCCGCTGCACCGGCTACCGCGCGATCGAGGACGCCGTCCTCGGCCGGGGCGACACGACCGGGACCGCCCCGGGCACGGGGGAGCGCACGCCGTCGGGCGGTGGCCATGCCTCTACCTCGGGTGACCACGCCTCTACCTCGGCGTTCGGGCGGGACGTGCCCGCGCCGGCCGGGCGCGGGGTCGTCACCGGGACGGCGCGGTACACGCTCGACGTCGACCCCGCCGACTACCCGGGGCTGCTCCACCTCAAGCTCGTCCGGTCGCCGCACGCGCACGCGCGCGTCGTCGCGATCGACGCGTCCGCGGCGCTCGCGGTGCCGGGCGTGCACGCCGTGCTCACCCACGAGGACGCGCCCGCGGCGCGGTTCTCGACCGCGCAGCACGAGCTGTTCACCGACGACCCCGACGACACCCGCGTCCTCGACGACGTGGTCCGGCACGTCGGGCAGCGCGTCGCGGCCGTCGTCGCGGACACGGTCGCGGCGGCCGAGGAGGGCGTGCGCCAGGTGCGCGTCGAGTACGAGGTGCTGCCCGCCGTCGTCGACCCCGAGGACGCGATGGCGCCCGGCGCGCCGCTCGTCCATCCCGAGCTGGACGCCGCGGACGCGCGCGTCTCGCGGCCCGAGGCGAACGTCGTCGCCGAGGTGCACAGCGAGCTCGGCGACGTCGAGCGCGGACTGGCGGAGGCCGACGTCGTGCACGAGGCCACGTACCGCACCCACCGCGTGCAGCACGCCGCGCTCGAGACGCACGGCGCCATCGCGTCGCTCGACGACGACGGCCGGCTCGTCGTGCGGTCGTCCACGCAGGTGCCGTTCCTCGCGCGGCGCCACCTCGCGCGCGTGCTCGACCTGGACCCGGAGCACGTGCGCGTGCACTGCGAGCGCGTGGGCGGCGGGTTCGGCGGCAAGCAGGAGGTGCTCACCGAGGACGTCGCGGCGCTCGCGGCGCTGCGGCTCGGGCGCCCGGTCCAGCTCGAGCTCACCCGCACGGAGCAGTTCGTCGGGACGACGACGCGCCACCCCTTCCGCATCCGGGTGCGCGCGGGCGCGCGCCGCGACGGAACGCTCACCGCCCTGCACCTCGACGTGCTCACCAACACGGGCGCGTACGGCAACCACGGCCCCGGCGTCATGTTCCACGGGTGCGGCGAGTCGCTCGCGGTGTACCGGTGCGAGAACAAGAAGGTCGACGCGCACTGCGTCTACACGAACACCGTGCCCGCGGGCGCGTTCCGGGGCTACGGGCTGTCGCAGATGATCTTCGCCGTCGAGTCGGCGGTCGACGAGCTCGCGCAGCAGCTCGGGATGGACCCGCTCGAGCTGCGGCGGCGCAACGTCGTGCTCGACGGCGACCCCATGCTCTCCACGCACCCGACGCCGGAGGAGGACGTGCTCTACGGCAGCTACGGCCTCGACCAGTGCCTCGACCTCGCCGCCGACGCGCTCGCGCGCGGGCGCGCCCGCGACGTCGCCGCGTACGGGGCGGGAGCCGGGTCGGGTGCTGACGCCCTGCCGGACCTCGGTCCGGAGTGGGGCGTCGGCGAGGGCACCGCGCTGTCGATGATCGACACCGTGCCGCCGCGCGGGCACTACTCCCACGCGCGCGTGCGGCTGCGTGCCGACGGCGTGGTGGAGGCCGAGGTCGGCACCGCCGAGTTCGGCAACGGCACGACGACGGTCCACGCCCAGCTCGTCGCGAGCGCGCTCGGGCAGGACGCCGGGGACGTCGTCGTGCGGCAGTCGGACACCGACCTGCTCGAGCACGACACCGGCGCGTTCGGGTCCACGGGCACGGTCGTCGCGGGCAAGGCGTCGCTCGCCGCGGCGCAGGACCTCGCGGAGGCGGTGCTCAAGGTCGCCGCCGGGATGGCCGGCGCGGCGCCGGGGGACTGCCGGCTCGTGCCCGGGGGCGTCGACTGCACGGGAAGCGATCGAGCGACGACCGTCCTGCCGCTGGCCGACGTCGCGCGCGCCGCCACCGACGCCGGGATCGAGCTCGTCGCCGAGGGGCGCTGGGGCGGCACCCCGCGCTCCGTCGCGTTCAACGTGCACGGGTTCCGCGTCGCGGTCCACCACGGCACGGGGGAGATCCGCATCCTGCAGTCCGTCCAGGCCGCCGACGCGGGCGAGGTCGTCAACCCGCGCCAGTGCCGCGGCCAGGTCGAGGGCGGCATCGCGCAGGCCCTCGGCGCGGCGCTCTACGAGAACGTGATCGTCGACGAGACCGGCCGCGTCACGACCGACATCTTCCGCCAGTACCACCTGCCGACCTTCGCGGACACCCCGCGCAGCGAGGTCTACTTCGCGCGCACGTCGGACACGGTCGGGCCCATGGGAGCGAAGTCGATGAGCGAGAGCCCGTTCAACCCGGTGGCCCCCGCGCTCGCCAACGCGCTCCGCGCCGCGACGGGCGTGCGGTTCACCGACCTCCCGCTGGCCCGAGACCGGGTCTACCTGGCCATCAAGGCCGCGTCCACCCGCTGAGTGCTGGCTATCTGTCGTCCTCCCGGCTGTCCGACGACAGAGACCCAGCACTCAGCGGGCGCGGGGGCGCGGGTCCAGGAGGTCGAGGTCGGCTTCCGTGTCGAGGTCGCGGCCGTCGCCCGGGTGGTCGACGACGTCGATGAGGTCCGCGTGGGCGCGCAGGAAGTCGCGGGCGCCGTGGTCGCCCCGGGCGCTCGCGACGGCGGGCTCGGCGAGCGCGGCGTCGAGGACGAGCGGGTGCGCCCACCGCGGGGTCGGTTCGGCGCCGAGCACGGCCTGAGGGTCGTTCTCCGCCTCGGGGCGACCTCCAGGTCGTGCTCGACGCGCGGGGCTCGTCGTCCAGCGCGACGCCGTCACGCGGCCGGGGTGGTGGGACGCGAGGAGGCGCGCGACGTCGTCGGGCACGACGCCGGGCTGGTCCACGTGCGCGACGACGACCCTTGCGGGTGCGAGGTCGAGCGCCGCGGCGACGCCGACCCGCAGCGACGACGCCATGCCGGTCGCCCAGCCGGGGTTGTCGACGACGCGCACCCGGGGGTCGTCGAGCGCGGTCGCGGCCCGCACGTCCTCGGCCCCGGCGCCGAGGACCACGACGACGGCGTCGCACCCGCCCGCGAGCAGCACCCGGGCCGCGTGCTCGACGAGCGTCCCGCCGCGGTGGGGGAGCAGCGCCTTGGGCCCGCGCCCGAGCCGCGTCCCGGCACCCGCGGCGAGCAGGACGGCGACGGTGGGCGTCGCGGGCGCGGTCGTCGGCGGGTTCGGCACCCGGCCAGGATAGGTCGCCGCCGAACCCGGGGTCCCTAGCGCCGACGGGTCCACGACCTGCAGCGCGTACGTCCCGAACGCGCGGATGCGGACGGCGCCGAGCTCCGGGACGCCGGCGCCGCCCGCGGGGCCGCCGCCCCTTCCCGCCGTGGAGTCGCCCTGGTACTGGGCGGTCGGCGGCACGCAGGCCGGGCCCGGCACGACGGCGGACCTCGCCGGCCGCGTCCGGTCCGGCGAGGTGACGCGCGCGTCGCTCGTGTGGCAGGAGGGCATGGCCGCGTGGACCGCCGCGGGCGAGGTCCCCGCGCTCGCGGCGCTGTTCGCCGCGACACCGCCGCCGCTGCCTCCGACCGGCGCCCCGACCGGAGACCCGACCGGACAGGTGGCGGGGCTGACGGTGAGCGACGCCCAGGGAGAGCTCGTCCGCACGCGCTGCGAGGCGTGCGGGTCGCAGCTCGCGTACGCGCCGGGGACGCAGCACCTGCGGTGCGTGGCGTGCGGCGGGACGGTCGCGATCGTGCACGCGCCGGGCGACGCCGTCGACGAGCACTCGTTCGACGCGTGGGCCGCCGCACAGGGCGGGGTGCGCGCCGGGATCCTCGACGCGCGGGTCCTCACGTGCGACGGGTGCGGCGCGACGACGCAGGGGACCGACCTGTCCGTCGCGTGCCGGTTCTGCGGCGGCCACCTCGTCGCGGCGGCCGAGACGGACGGCCTGGTGCAGCCGGAGGCGGTCGTGCCGTTCGGCGTCGAGCAGGCGCAGGCGCGCGAGGCGTTCCGGCGCTGGGTGCGCTCGCGCTGGTTCGCGCCGGGCGAGCTGAAGAAGGTCGGGGACACGGAGTCCCTGCACGGCTCGTACGTGCCGCACTGGACGTTCGACGCGCGCACGTCGTCGGCGTACTCGGGGCAGCGCGGCGACGCCTACTACGTGACCGTCAAGAACGGGGACGAGGAGACCCGGGAGCGACGGGTGGCCTGGACGCACGTCTCGGGGCACGTCGCGCGCGACTTCGACGACGTGCTCGGCCCCGCGTCCTCGCAGGTGGCCGAGCGGGACCTGGCGACGCTCGGCCCGTGGCCGCTGTCGCACGCGGTGCCGTTCCGCGCCGAGTACCTCGCGGGGTTCGCGGCTGCCCGGTACGACGTCGAGCCCCCGGTCGGCCTGGACCGCGCGAAGCAGAAGATGGCGCCGGTGATCAAGGACGACGTCGAGCGCGACATCGGGGGCGACGAGCAGCGCGTCGGCTCGATCCGCACCGCCTACGCGGACGTGATGTTCAAGCTCGTGCTGCTGCCGCTGTGGATCGCGACGTACGTGTACGCGGGCAAGCAGTGGCAGGTCATGGTCAACGCGAACACCGGCCAGGTGATCGGGCGGCGCCCGTACAGCGTCGGCAAGATCGTGCTCGCCGTGCTGGCGGGCCTGCTCGTCGTCGGCGCGCTCGTGTTCTGGTACGTGCGCTCGCAGACGTGAGCCTCAGGCGTCCCGGCGCGCGTCGTACGCGTGCTGGGACGCCGTCACCTCCGTGACCGAGCCCTCGAGGACGTCGAGCAGCCCCGTGAGGCTGTCGGCGACGCGGCGCCCGAGGTCGGTGAGGGAGTACTCGACGTGCGGCGGGATGGTCGCGCGCACCTCGCGCACGACGATGCCGTCGCGCTCGAGGGACTGGAGGGTCTGGGCGAGCATCTTCTCGCTGACCCCGTCGATGCGGCGCCGCAGCGCGTTGAACCGCACCGCGCCGTCGCGCAGGCCCGCGACCGTGAGCACGCCCCACCGTCCGGTGACGGTCTCGAGGACGTGTCGCGACGTGCAGCCGCGCTGGAAGACGTCGGCCACCATCGCGTCGGTAGGTCCGGTGTCCTCCGCGGGGCGGGCGTCGGTCGTCATCGCCCCAGGATACGGCGCGTGCACGTTGGGTGGCACTGTGAGATAGACCGCACCTGCTCCTAGTTGGCACTATCGAAAAGTAAGTGCATGCTGGGACGGCGCGACCGCCCGGTCGCGTCCCCGCACCGAAGGAGTCCTCGCATGTCCATCGCCGTCACCGGAGCCAGCGGCCACCTCGGCCGCCTCGTCGTCGAGTCCCTCCTCGCCCGCGGCGCCGACCCGTCCCAGGTGATCGCCGCCGCGCGGACCACCGCCAAGGTCGCCGACCTCGCCGACCGTGGTGTCCAGGTCCGCGAGGCCGACTACGCGCGCCCCGAGACCCTGGCGGCGGCGCTCGCGGGCGTCGACGTGCTCGTCCTCGTGTCGGGCTCCGAGGTCGGGCAGCGGGTGCCACAGCACCGCAACGTGGTCGAGGCGGCCGCCGCGGCCGGGGTCTCCCGCGTGATCTACACGAGCGCGCCGCACGCGACGACCTCCGCGCTCGTCCTCGCGCCCGAGCACAAGGCCACGGAGGAGCTCCTGGCCGCCTCGGGACTGGCGACCACGATCCTGCGGAACAACTGGTACACGGAGAACTACGTCGGCGACGTCGTGGGCGCCCGCGAGTCCGGCGAGCTCGTGTCGAGCGTCGGCGACGGTCGGGTCGCGAGCGCGACCCGTGCGGACTACGCCGAGGCCGCGGCAGTCGTCGCGCTCGCCGCGCAGGCGGACGCCTCCGCGCACGCGGGGGCCGTCTACGAGCTGAGCGGCGACGTCGCGTGGACGTTCGACGACCTCGCCGCCGCAGCCGCCGAGGTGCTCGGGCGCCCCGTCACCTATCGGCGCGTGAGCCCTGACGCGCACCGGGCGTTCCTGCTGGGGGCTGGACTGGACGAGGGCACCGCCGGGTTCGTCGTCGCGCTGGACGGCAACATCCGCGACGGGCTGCTCGCCGAGACGTCGGGGGAGCTCGCAGGCCTGCTGGGCCGCCCGACGACCCCGCTGGTCGACGGGCTGCGCGCCGCCGTCGCGCAGGACTGAGAGGTCGCGACGTGGCCGTCCGGGGTACCGGGAGGCCGCGTCGCGGCACCCGTCAGGAGGGCGTCAGTGCGACGCCTTGACGACGAGCACCGGGACGGGCGAGTCGAGGAGCACGCGCTGCGTCGTGCTGCCGAGCAGGAACTTGCCGACCGGCGAACGCTTGCGCGCACCCACGACGACGAGGTCGGGGCCGGTGCGCTCGGCCGCGGCGATGATCGCCTCGGCGGGGTCGAGGTGCTCCGAGCGGTAGGAGATCTCGGGACGGGCGACCTCGGCGGGAAGCGTGTCGAGCAGGTGCGCGAGGGTCGCGGGGACGCCCGCGTCGGCGTCCTGCGGGGTGAGGACGAGGACCGCGAGGGCGGTCGAGCGGTGGACCGCCTCGGCGACGGCCGCCCGGAACGCGGTCTCGCCCTGCGGGGAGTCGTTGTACGCCACGAGGACGGTCATCGCGGGCCCTTCCGTCATTCCGTCGTGCTGCGGTTGAACTCTCTCACAGCCCCGCTGGCGTCGCCGGTCGACGCGCTCCGGTCGCGGCGGGGTCGTCGTGCGGGCCGTGCCGGCCGGGCCGGCCGAGCACGGCGTCCGGCACGGTGAGCGTCGGCGGCAGCAGGGGCGGGACCACCTCGCGGAGGACGGTCTCGATCTCACGGCGCCGGCGCGCCCCGAGCCGCTCGGCCGGCGCGGTGACGCTCACCGCGGCGACGGACTGGCCGTCGCGCAGCACGGGCACCGCGACGCAGCTGATGCCCGGCTCGTTCTCCTCCGTCTCCGTCGCGAAGCCGCTCGTCCGCGTCGCGTCGCACGTCGCGCGGAGCGCGGCGGCGGTGACCGGATGCTCGTCGGGGGCGGCCGCCGCGTACCAGGCGAGCGCGGCCTCGTCGAGCGGCCGGTGGGCCAGCAGCGCGCGCCCGAGGGCCGTGGTGGCCGCGGGGCGACGTCGGCCGACGGCCGACCAGACGCGCACGGCGCGCGCGGGCTCGACCTTGTCCAGGTACACGATCTCCGTCCCGGCGAGGGCTCCGAGGTGCACGAGCTCGTCCGTCGCCCGGCAGACCGCGACGAGCACCGGGTGCAGGAGCGCGGGCAGGTTCTCCTCGCCGAGGTAGACCGTCGCGAGCGCGGTCGCCGCCGGGCCGAGCCGGTAGTCGCCGGTCGTGGCGTCCTGCTCGGCGTAGCCGCGGTAGCGCAGCGCCGCGAGCGTGCGGTGGAGGGAGGCCTTGTGCAGCCCGAGCGAGCGTGCGAGGTCGCCGAGCGCGACCCCGGTGGGGCCCGCCGCGGCGAGGGCCTCGAGCGCGGTCAGCGCCCTGTCGACGCTCCCGAGCGGGCTCGCGGCGTGCCCGCCCGCCGCGTGCTCGCTGCCCTCCCGCGGGCCCGACGCCGTGCTCCCGGTTTCCATCGTCGTGGCTCCTTCGCCTAGAGTGCGTTCCGTAGTGAACAACAGGCGTTCACCATAGCGAAACGGAGCGAGGATGTCATCCCACGGACCCCTGGAGGCGATCGCACGCGTCCGCGTCGTGCCGGTCGTCGTCGTCGACGACGCGGAGCAGGGTGTGCTCGTCGCGACCGCGCTGCGCGACGGCGGGCTGCCGGTCGCGGAGGTCACCTTCCGCACCGCGGGTGCCCGCGCCGCGATCGAGGCGATCGCGCGCGAGGTGCCGGACGTGCTCGTCGGCGCGGGGACCGTCGTCAAGGCGGCCCAGGTCGACGAGGCCGTCGAGGCCGGGGCACGCTTCCTCGTCTCGCCGGGGCTCTCGGCCGCCGTCGTGCGCCGCGCGCAGGAGCTCGGGGTGCCGGTCCTGCCCGGGGTCGCGACGCCGTCCGACGTCATCGCCGCGCTCGACCTGGGCCTGGACGCCGTGAAGCTCTTCCCGGCGAACGTCGTCGGAGGCCCCGCGGCGGTCAAGGCCTTCTCCGCGCCTTTCCCGGGCCTGCGCTTCGTCCCGACCGGCGGCGTGAGCGCCGCCAACCTGCTCAACTATCTCGCGCTGCCGTCGGTGCTCGCGGCCGGCGGTTCCTGGATGGTCGACGCCGCCCTCGTGCGCGCGGGCGACACCGCCGAGATCACCCGCCGCACGCGCGAGGCCGTCGAGCTCGCCGCCACGGCCCCGCACCCCGCCGAAGGAGCCTGACCCGTGCCCGACACGACCCAGAACCAGCCCCCGCTCGCTCTCCGCCCCGCGGGCGAGTGCGCCTACGACGTCGTCGCCCTCGGCGAGGTCATGCTGCGCCTCGACCCGGGCGAGCGCCGCATCAAGACCGCCCGCAGCTTCGACGCGTGGGAGGGCGGCGGCGAGTACAACGTCGCGCGCGGCCTGCGCCGCGCCTTCGGCCTGCGCGGCGCGGTCGTCACCGCGCTCGCGGACAACGAGGTCGGCCGCCTCGTCGAGGACCTCATGCTCACCGGCGGGCTCGACACGCGCTGGGTGCAGTGGCGCGAGTACGACGGCATCGGCCGCACCGTGCGCAACGGGCTCAACTTCACCGAGCGCGGCTTCGGCGTGCGCGGCGCGGTCGGCGTCTCCGACCGCGGCAACACCGCGATCGCCCAGCTCCGGCCCGAGGACGTCGACTGGGACGACGTGTTCGGCCGTGGCGTGCGCTGGTTCCACACCGGCGGGATCTTCGCGGCGCTGTCCGAGTCGTCGGCCGACGTCGCGGAGGCGGCCATGGCCGCCGCGCGCCGCCACGGCACGGTCGTGTCCTACGACCTCAACTACCGCCCGTCGCTGTGGACGGGCATCGGGGGCGTCGAGCGCGCGCAGGAGGTCAATCGCCGGCTGGCGCGCTACGTCGACGTGATGATCGGCAACGAGGAGGACTTCACGGCCTCGCTGGGCTTCGAGGTGGAGGGCGTCGACGAGAACCTCACCGACCTCGACACCGGGGCCTTCCGCGCGATGATCGAGCGGGCCGCCGCGGAGTACCCCAACTTCCAGGTCGTCGCGACGACGCTGCGCGGCGTGAGGACGGCGACCGTCAACGACTGGGGTGCGATCGCGTGGTCGCGCGTGCAGGGCTTCGCCGAGGCGACGCACCGCCCCGGCCTGGAGATCCTCGACCGCGTGGGCGGCGGCGACTCGTTCGCGTCGGGCCTCGCGTACGGGCTCATGGAGCTCGGCTCGATCCACGAGGCGGTCGAGTACGGCGCGGCGCACGGCGCCCTCGCCATGACGACGCCGGGCGACACGTCGACGGCGTCGCTCGCCGAGGTGCGCAAGCTCGCCTCGGGCGGCAGCGCGCGCGTGCAGCGCTGACGTCCCGCTCGTCCCGGGCGCACCGCGGGTCGCGGTGCGCCCGGGAGGACGGGCTCAGTGCGCCGGGGAGAGCATCCGCCCGGACAGCGTGACGATCGCGCGCGTCGGGGCGAGGCGCGCCGCGAGCGTCTGGAGGCGGTTGCCGAGCCCGGGGACGACGCCGGGCGGCGCGTCGCGGCGGTCGAGCGCGCGCAGCGCGTCGCGCACGACCTGCTCGGCGCTGCGGACCTGGCCGATCTTCGCCTCCTCCGCGCCGAGCACGTCGAAGAACTCGGTCGGGACCGGTCCGGGGGACAGGGCGAGCGTGCGCAGGCCGGTGCCCCGCGTCTCGTACCAGAGCGCCTCGGTGAAGGAGCGGACGAAGGCCTTGGTCGCGCCGTACACCGCCATGCCGGGCGTCGCCTGGTAGGCGGCGGTGCTCGCGACGTTGACGAGCGCGCCGCGCCCGGTGGCGACCAGCTCGGGCAGGAACGTGCGCGTGAGGTCGACGAGGCTCGCGACGTTCACCTGGACCTCGGCGGCGACGCGGTCCGCGTCCGCGTCAGCGAGCGCGCCGTGCGAGCCGAACCCGGCGTTGTTCACGAGCGTGCCGAGGGTGATGCCGCGCTCCCGGAGCATCGCCGCGAGGGCGGCGCCCGGCCGGGGGGTGGCGAGGTCGTAGGGGAGCACGGTGACGGTCGCCCGCGTGCGGGTGCGCAGCTCGGCGGCGAGCTCCTCCAGGCGGTCGGCGCGACGGGCGACGAGCACGAGGTCGGCGCCGCGCCCGGCCAGGCGGCTCGAGAGCTCGCGGCCGAGGCCCGAGCTCGCGCCGGTGACCAGGGCGGTGGTCCCGCGGTAGTCGAGGGGCATGGCGGTCCTCCAGGGTGGTGGGATCGAAGGTGTACACCTGTTCACCGAGTATGGTGAACAGGTGTACACCGAACTCGCGCCCGCCGCAAGCCCCGGTCGACGCCGATGACCGCCGCGCCGAGCCGTCGCGTGCCGCACGCGCGGGGGCAGGGCGAGCAGCTCCGTCGTGAGCTCGTCGACGCCGCCGCGACGCTCCTCGCACGACCCCGGGGCGTGCCGGCCCCGTCCCTGCGCGCCGTGGCGCGGGCCGTCGGGGTCTCACCCGCCGCCGTCTACCTCCACTTCGCCTCGCAGGCGGACCTCGTCTGGGCGGTCCTCGAGCGTCACCTCGACGGGCTCGCGGCAGCGTTGGGCGCCGCCGACGACCCGGCGCTCGACGCGCGCGAGCGCCTGCACCGGGGGGCCGCGGCGTACGTGGCGTGGGGCCTCGACCATCCCGGTGCGTACCAGCTCCTCTTCGAGAGCATCGACTCGCTGGACATCGAGGGCGGGCAGGACCTGCCCGGCGACAGGCTCGTCGAGGAGACCGCCCAGATCCTCGTCGACGGGGGCGCGGACCGGGAGAGCGCGCGGCTCGCGGCGACCCGGGTGTGGGTCGCGCTCCACGGCCTCGTCTCGCTCCGCCTGCACAAGCCCCACCAGCAGTGGCCCGGCGACCTCGTCGACGACCGCCGCGCGCTCGTGGACGCGGTCCTCGCCACCGTCCTCGCGCCGGAGGCGTGACCGACCGGGGTCGACCAATGGGTCGGGCCACCCGTGCCGGCGGCTCCCCGGCGTGGTCCTGGGCCGCGGGTTAGGGTGACAGGACGCGTCGGGGGCGGGAGGTGTCGTCGTGACTGGTGGCCGGGCTGCCTCGGCGAGCCTGCCCCGGCGCAGGGTGGACCCGGCGCTCGACCTGGCACGCGCCGTCGAGCACGCGCGGATCCTGCGAGGTGCGGGCGACGCCGCAGGGGCTGCCCGCGTCCTCGACCGCGCGTTCGACGCCGAGGGCGTCCGGGCCCGCACCGTCTCCGAGCCCCTCCGGTTCCGCGCGCTCGTGCTGCGCGCCGACCTCGCGCTGCGGCTGCACGACGACGCCGGGGCGGCCCGGTTCCTCGCGGGCGCCGAGGCTTTGCCCCTGCTCGCGGACGCGCTCGCCGCCCTCGACGACGAGCGGCACCTCGCCGAGGAGCTGCGCGAGCAGCTCGCGGCGGACGAGGACTGAAGCGCGGCGGCGCGGCCCGGGGCGTCGCACGCACGGACCGCGAGCGTGCGGGAACCCGGGCGGCGCGTGGCGCGTTGGACTGCCAGCACCCGTGCCGCGAGTCGGACGGACGACGCCCACCCGAGCGGAGGACCTCATGCTGTGCCCCACCGACCAGACCGTGCTCGTCATGACCGAGCGCAAGGGCGTGGAGATCGACTACTGCCCGACGTGCCGCGGCGTGTGGCTCGACCGTGGCGAGCTGGACAAGATCATCGACCGCTCGCTGGAGAGCGAGATCGCCGCCGAGGCCGCGGGCCCGGCCGCCGCCGCGCCCGCCCCGGCCCCCGTGCCGCCCGCGGCCCCGGCCCCCGCGCCGACGTCGTACCCGCCGGCGCCGGCCGTGGACTACGGCACGCCCGGGTACGACGGGCACCGCGACGAGCGCCGGTACGACGACCGTGACCGCTACCGGGGCGGCCAGTACGGCGACGACCGGTACCGGGACGACCGCTACCGCGACGACCGCGACCGCCGCTACGACGGGCGCGACGGGTACGACCCCCGCTACCGCAAGCGGAAGAAGAAGGAGTCGTGGCTCGAGGACCTCTTCGACTTCTGACGCGGCCCGTGGTCGACTGTCCCGCGTGACCGTCCTCGACTCGTTCTCGCTCGTCGGCCGCACGGCCCTGCTCACCGGCGGGAGCCGGGGCATCGGGCGGGCCGTCGCCCGCGCGCTCGGCGAGGCCGGGGCGCGGGTCGCGCTCACCGCGACCACCGCGCCGGCCGCCGAGGACGCGGCCGCCGCGCTGCGGGCGGGCGGGATCGACGCGCGCGGGTACGCGCTCGACGTGACGGACCGCGCGCAGGTCGACGACGTCGTCGGGCGCGCGGCCGCGGACCTCGGGACGGTCGACCTCCTCGTCAACAATGCGGGGATCTCGATCGGGGGAGCCGCGCTCGAGATCGACGACGACGTGTGGCACCGCACGCTCACGACCAACCTCGACGGCGTCTGGTACTGCTCGCGCGCGGTCGCGCGGGCCCTGGTCGCGGAGGGCCGCCCGGGCACGATCGTCAACGTCGGTTCGATGTCGGCGTCGATCGTCAACCGGCCGCGCTGGCAGCCGGCCTACCTCGCGTCCAAGGCGGCGGTGCACCAGCTCACCAAGGGCCTCGCGGCCGAGTGGGCGCCGCACGGCATCCGCGTCAACGCCGTCGCGCCCGGCTACGTGCGCACCGAGGCGTCGCCCGTCGACCAGCCCGAGTACTACGACGACTGCGTCGCGCCCGCCGCGATGCGGCGCTGGGCCGAGCCCGAGGAGATCGGACCGCCCGTCGTGTTCCTCGCGAGCGCGGCGTCGAGCTTCATGACGGGCGCGGTCGTCACCGTCGACGGCGGCTACACCCTGTTCTGAGCCGGGCTAGGCTCGGTCCCCGTGCGTGCAGTCCTGAGCCGGTGGGTCGACCCGTTCGTCGTCACGCTGCTGGTCGTGCTCGTGCTCGGGCTCGTCGTGCCGGTGGGGCCGGGCGCGCAGCGCGTGGTCGACGCCGTCGCGGACGTCGCGGTCACGGTCCTCTTCCTCGTCTACGGCATGCGCCTGTCCACGCGCGAGGTCTGGGCGGGCCTGCGGAACTGGCGCCTCCAGGGCGGGATCCTCGCGGCGACGTACGTCGTCTTCCCGGTGCTCGGGCTCGTCACGGCGTGGGTCGTCGAGCCGCTCGTCGGGGCACCGCTCGCCGCGGGGGTGCTCTACCTGTCCCTGCTGCCCTCGACGGTGCAGTCGTCCGTCGCGTTCACGTCGGTCGCGCGCGGCAACGTCGCCGGGGCGATCTGCGGGGCGACCGTCTCGAACGTCGCCGGGATGATCGTCACGCCGCTGCTCGTGCTCTGGCTCATGAGCGGTCCCGGCGGCGCGGCCGGGGGCGCCGACGGTCCCACGGGCGGGCTCGGCGGCCTGCGCACGGTGCTGCTCCAGCTCCTGCTGCCGTTCGTCGTCGGGCAGCTCCTCCAGCCGTGGGTGGGGGACTGGGTCCGCGCGCGGCGCTGGCTCACGCTCGGCGTCGACCGGGGCACGATCCTCGTCGTCGTGTTCGGCGCCGTCGCCGCCGCGTCCTCGGCGGGCGTGTGGTCGAGCGTGTCCGGCTGGTCGATCGTCGCGCTGCTCGTCGTGAGCGCGCTCGTCCTCGCCGCGATGCTCGCGCTCACGTGGTGGGGCGGGGCGGCGCTGCGGCTGTCGACCGAGGACCGGATCGCGCTCCTCATGTGCGGGTCCAAGAAGTCGCTCGCCACCGGGCTGCCCATGGCGAGCGTGCTGTTCCCCGTGGCGGTCGCCGGCGTCGTCGCCGTCCCGGTGATCGTGTTCCACCAGCTCCAGCTCGTCGTCTGCGCGGTCCTCGCGCGCCGCCTCGCGCTCCGCGACTGACGCGCCGGGCATGACGTCGCGTCTCGTCAGGACGTCCGGACGGGCCGCAACCGCATGCTCGGCCGGTGCTGGTGCGAACCTCCGGTCAGGGGCGCTCGGCCACCTGCTCGCGGACCTGGCGCTTGGCGCGCGTGAGCATGCCGTTCATGCCGCCGATGCGCAGCGGGCTCACGGCCCGCGTGAGGCCGATCGACATGGGGTAGTCGTCCGGCACGTCGAGCACCTCCTGCACGGTCAGGCCCGAGAGGCCCTGCGCGAGGATCGACGCGAACCCGCGCGTCGTCGGCGCCTCGGCGGGCGCGGTCGCGAAGAAGTGCACGACGCCGTCGCCGTCGACCTCCGCGAACGCGCGCACGGGGGACTGGCACTCCTCGATGCGCTCGAGCAGGCCGGGCGCGCTCGCGTAGCGCTCGGGGAGGTCGGGCAGCTCGTTCGCGAACTCGAGCAGGAGCTGCAGCCGCTCGCGCTCGGGCAGCGCGAGGAAGTCCTCGCGGATCTCCGCGAGGGCCGCGGGCAGGGACGAGGCGTCGGACGGGGAGCTCATGGTGTCGATCCTTGCATCGGGGGCGTGCGGCCGGGACGGAGTCCCACCGTGCGGAACACCCGGCCGGCGCGACGTATGCCCGGCGGCAGACGCCGACGGCGCGCGGCGGCTCCACGAGGGAGCGGCCGCGCGCGGTCGGGCGTGAGGGACGAGCGGTGCGTCAGTTGAGCGACGCGGGGGCCTCGCCGGCCTCCTCGCCCTTGACGATCGGCACGCGCACGGCGTTGCCCCACTCGGTCCACGAGCCGTCGTAGTTGCGGACCTTGTCGAACCCGAGCAGGTAGGTCAGCGCGAACCACGTGTGGCTCGAGCGCTCGCCGATGCGGCAGTACGTGACGACCTCGTCGTCCGTCGCGAGGCCGAGGCCGCCCTCCTGGTAGATCGCCTCGAGCTGCTCGCGCGACTTGTAGGTGCCGTCCTCGGCGACCGCGGTCGCCCACGGGACGTTGCGCGCCGTCGGGATGTGCCCGCCGCGCAGCACGCCCTCCTCCGGGTAGTCGGGGATGTGCAGGCGCTCGCCCGTGTACTCCTGCGGAGAACGGATGTCGACGAGCGGGCCGTTGCCGATGTGCGCGAGGACGTCCTCCTTGAACGCGCGGATCGTCACGTCGTCGCGCTCGACGACGGGGTACTCGACGGCCTCCGGCGCGGGGACGTCGGTCGTGACCTCGCGGCCCTCCGCGATCCACTTGCCGCGGCCGCCGTCGAGCAGGCGCACGTCCTCGTGGCCGAACAGCGTGAAGACCCACGCGGCGTACGCGGCCCACCAGTTGTTCTTGTCGCCGTAGACGACGATCGTCGTGTCGCGGCCGATGCCCTTGTCGCCGAGGAGCTGCGCGAAGCCCTTGCCGTCGATGTAGTCGCGCGTGTCGGGGTCGTTGAGGTCCGTGTGCCAGTCGATCTTCACCGCGCCCGGGATGTGGCCCGTCTCGTACAGCAGCACGTCCTCGTCGGACTCGACGACGACGATCCCCGGCTGACCGAGGTGCTCGGCGAGCCAGTCCGTGCTCACGAGGCGGTCGGGGTGGGCGTACTGGGTGATCTTCTCGCTGGTGTCGAGCGGTGCGGGCATGGTGTCCTCCGTGCGGCGGGAGCTGGGGTGTCCGAGCGTCAGGCTAGGTCTGCTGTCCGCATCACGGAAGGGCCGTCGCGCATGCTGAGACGGTGTAAACGCGGGCTGCCGACGGGTCCGCGCGCGGCCGGACCGGGCGCGCTCGCCGCCCCGCTCGCCCCGGCGGGGCGCTCTCAGCCGAGGAGCTCGCGCTCTGCCTCGTCGAGCGCGCGGTCGAGGAGCTCGAGCCCGAGGTCGAGCTCCTCCTCGCTCACCGTGAGCGGGGGCGCGATGCGGAACACGCCGCCCATCCCACGGAGCTGCACGACGTTCATGTGCAGCCCGAGGTCGAGCGCCCGCCGGGTGACGAGGGCGCCGAGGGCGTCGGCCCCCTCCTTGGTCTCGCGGTCCAGCACGAGCTCGATGCCCTGCAGCAGACCCCGTCCGCGCACGTCGCCGATCGTGGCGTGCCGCTCCTGGAGATCGAGCAGCCCGGCACGCAGGCGGCCGCCGAGCACGCGCACCCGGGCGTCCGTCTGCTCCGCCTCGAGCACGTCGAGGACGGTGTTGCCGACCGCCGCGACGAGCGGGTCGGAGACGTGCGTCGTGAAGAACAGGAAGCCGCGCTCGTGCGCACGAGCCTCGATCTCGGCGCTCGTGACGACGGCCGCGAGCGGCAGCCCGGCGCCGAGCGTCTTGGAGAGGGTGAGGATGTCCGGCACCACGGGCTCCTCGCCGTCGCGGCCCTCGAACGCGTACCAGGAGCCGGTCCGGCACAACGCGGTCTGCGCCTCGTCGAGGATGAGGAGCATCCCGCGCTCGTGGCACTTGTCGCGCAGGGCCGCGAGGTAGCCCGGCGGCAGCTCGACGATCCCGCCCGAGCTGAGGATCGGCTCGACGATGCACGCGGCGAGGCTGCCCGTGGACTGCACGTCCACGAGGTCGAACGCGAGGTCGAGCTGGCGCCGCCAGTCGTGCGCGCCGTCGGGCGTGACGTGGTCGGGCCGGTACGCGTTCGGGACGGGGATGACGAGGTTGCCGGGCGCCGTCGGGCCGTACCCGCGGCGCCCCGCGCTGTACGTCGCCGCGGCGGCGGCGTGCGTCATGCCGTGCCACGACCCGGCGAGCGAGACGACCTCGTGCCGACCCGTGACGAGCTTCGCCATGCGGATCGCCGCCTCGTTGGACTCGGCGCCCGTCGTGAGGAGCAGGACCTTCTCGAGCGGGTCGGGCAGCGTGGCCGCCAGCCGGCGCGCGAGGTCGACGACCGGGCGCGAGAGCATCCCGGAGAAGAGGTGGTCGAGCCTCCCGACCTGGTTGCGCACCGTCTCGACGATCGCCGGGTGGCTGTGCCCGAGGATGGCGCTCATCTGGCCCGACGTGAAGTCGAGGACCCGGCGGCCGTCGGCCGTCGTGACGTAGCTGCCCGACGCGCTCTCCACGATCTCCGGAGTGAAGGGCCCGCCGTACCGCACGAGGTGCTGGTCCGCGTCGGCCCAGAACGTCGCGGCGTCGTCCGCCGTCTCGGACGGGGCGGCGGGAGGGACCGCGCGGGTCGACGCGGCGAGGGCGGGGGACGGGACGACGGCCATCCTCCGAGCGTAGGGACGCCGGCCTGTGCGCGTACAGCACGAGTTCTCGTACAGTCTGTGCGGAGAACCCGCACAGCGGGACCCGCCCGAACGGAGGACCGCGTGCTCAACGCCGCCCGGCTGCAGATCCTCGCCCGGCTCGAGAGCCTCGGCACCGTGCGCGCGGTGGGCGCGTCCCTGCACGTGAGCCCGTCCGCGGTGTCCGCACAGCTCGCGGCCCTCGAGGCCGAGACCGGGGCGCGCCTCGTCGAACGGACGGGACGGCGCGTGCGCCTGACGCCCGCCGGCCGCACCCTCGCCCGGCACGCCCGCGTGATCCTCGACCAGATGGCGCTCGCGGAGGCGGAGCTCGCGTACCCCGACGGCCAGCCCGCCGGGGTCGTCCGCGTCGCGGCGTTCTCGAGCGGCGTCCGGGCCCTCGTGATCCCCCTCGCGCGGCGGCTCGCCGTCGAGCATCCGCGGGTGCAGGTCGAGGTCGTCGAGCTCGATCCCCGCGAGAGCGGGCCCGCGCTCCGCCGCGCGGACGTCGACGTCGCGGTGACCGCCGACCTGCTCGACGGCGCGCGGCTCGCCGGTCCCGACGTCGCGACCGTCCCGCTGCTCGAGGACCCGGTCGTCCTGGTGGCGCCGGCGGGTGCGTGGGCACGGACGACGGCGGGGGTGTCGGTGGGGGACGGTCCCGTCGACCTCGCCGCCCTCGCCGACGCGTGCTGGGCCGCCGACCTGCCCGGCCGGTACCTCTCGACCCTCGTCGAGAGCGCGTGCCGCGAGGCCGGGTTCGAGCCGCGCGTCGTCGCGCGGCTCCCGAGCTACGAGCTGCTGCTCGCCCACGTCGAGGCGGGACTGTCCGTCGCGCTCCTGCCAGGCCTCGCCGTCGACCCGCGCTACGACGTCGTCGCCCGCCCGCTGCGGGTGCCCCGGACGCGCCCGGTCTACGCCGCCGTGCGCCGCGGCGCCCCGCCCACCGCGGCGACGAGCGTCGTCCTCGCCGGGCTGCGCCGCGTCGCGAGCGAGAGCACCGCCGCGGCACGTGCTCGCCCCGCACGTCGCTGACGGCCCGGTCGCGCCGCGCGGGGCGACCCCTACACTGGACCCCAGCACCGCACGACGACGTGGGAGGTCCCGTGCCGCGCACTCTCGCACCGCCGCTGCGCTCGGACGCGCACCCGCGCCGCCCCGACGCGCGCCGCGACGCCCGCTCGGTCCGTGCCGCCTACCGGTCCTTCCTCGTCGACGGCGTGCTCCCGCCCGGCATCCACCCCGTGGTGGCCGACTCGTGGCGCCGGTCCGTGCACAGCGGCGTCGACCCCGAGGGCCCGCGCACCGGCTCTGGGCTCGCCCACGACGACCTCGTCGC
The DNA here is from genome assembly GCF_055571305.1 of Cellulosimicrobium sp. NPDC030954. NCBI lineage: Bacteria > Bacillati > Actinomycetota > Actinomycetes > Micrococcales > Promicromonosporaceae > Cellulosimicrobium > Cellulosimicrobium sp. NPDC030954. Next base: position 338,228 of record NZ_JBVIFN010000003.1, on the reverse strand, counting down.
CTACCGCGACACCCAACCGCTGGCGGCCGTCATGCCCGTGGTGCGCGAGCTCGTCGTCGACGCCGCCGCGGACGACGGCCTGGCCGTCGCCGTGTCCGACGACGCGGGCCGGCTCCTGTGGGTCGAGGGCAGCCGCTCCCTGCGGGACGCCGTCGAGCGCGTCGGGTTCGTCGAGGGGTCGGTGTGGCGCGAGGAGCGCGTCGGGACCAACGCCCCCGGGACTGCGCTCGCCGCGCGCCGCGCCGTGCAGGTCCTCGGCGCCGAGCACTTCTCGCGCCCCGTCCAGGCGTTCAGCTGCACGGCGGTCCCCATCCACGAGCCAGGGACGGGCCGCGTCCTCGGCGTCCTCGACGTCACGGGTCGCCAGTCGGCCGCCTCGGGCGTCGTGCTCTCGCTCGTGCGGGCCACGGTGCTGAGCCTCGAGCGCGAGCTGGCCCAGCGCGCGGCGGCGCCGACGACCGACGGCGCCGGGACCGTCCCCGCGCCGCCGCGCGACGGGGCGCCGGAGCTGGTCGTGCTCGGGCCGGCGCCCGTGCTCCGCGCACCGGACGGCCTCGAGCACCGCCTCTCGCTGCGGCACGCCGAGATCCTCGCGCTCCTCGCCGCGCACCCCCGCGGCCTCTCCGCCGACGAGCTCGCCGTGCTCCTGCACCCGGGCGCGCTCTCGGACGTCACCGTGCGCGCGGAGGTCTCGCGCCTGCGCCGCGTCGCCGGGCCCCTCCTCGCCGGGTCCCGCCCGTACCGGCTCGCGCGCCCGCTGCGGACCGACGCCGACGTCGTCCGCGACCGGCTCGCCGTCGGCGACGTCCGGGGAGCGGTCGCGGCCTACGGCGCGCCGCTCCTCCCGCGCTCCGGGGCGCCCGCCGTCGAGCACCTGCGCGCCGAGCTCGCGGCCGAGCTCCGCGCGGCCGTCGTCTCCGCGGGCGACGCCGACGTCCTCGACGCCTGGACCCGCACCGACGACGGCGCCGAGGACCACGCCGCGTGGACGCGCCTCCAGCGCGTCGCCGACCACGGCAGCCCGCGCTGGGTCCGTGCCCGCGCCCACCTCGACCTGCTCGACGACGAGCTCGGCTGACCGCCACCCCCGCTGCAACGGTCCTGCAACCCTCGGGTGCCTAGCGTCGTGCCACGGCGCGACGAGGCGCCGTGCCGCGCACCGCCGTCGGGCATCCCCCCGCCCGGCCTCCCTGGGGCGCGGCGGGTCAGCACTGCGAGGAGGCAGACGCATGACGGTCTACGCAGCCCCCGGCACCGACGGGGCTATCGCCGAGTACAAGCCCCGGTACGACCACTGGATCGGCGGCGAGTACGTCGCGCCGGCGAGCGGGCAGTACTTCGAGAACCCCAGCCCGGTCACGGGCCGGACCTTCACCGAGGTCGCCCGCGGGAACGCCGACGACATCGAGCGGGCGCTCGACGCCGCGCACGGCGCCGCCCGGTCGTGGGGCCGCACCAGCGCGACCGAGCGTGCGAACATCCTCAACAAGATCGCCGACCGGATGGAGGAGAACCTCGAGCGGATCGCCGTCGCGGAGACGTGGGAGAACGGCAAGCCCGTCCGCGAGACGCTCGCGGCCGACATCCCGCTCGCGATCGACCACTTCCGCTACTTCGCGGGCGCGATCCGCGCGCAGGAGGGGTCGATCTCCGAGATCGACGAGGACACCATCGCGTACCACTTCCACGAGCCGCTCGGGGTGGTCGGGCAGATCATCCCGTGGAACTTCCCCATCCTCATGGCCGTGTGGAAGCTCGCTCCCGCGCTCGCGGCCGGCAACTGCGTCGTGCTCAAGCCCGCCGAGCAGACTCCCGCGTCGATCCTGTTCCTCCTGGACATCGTCGGCGACCTGCTGCCGCCCGGCGTGGTGAACGTCGTCAACGGGTTCGGCGTCGAGGCGGGCAAGCCGCTCGCGTCCAGCCCGCGCATCCGCAAGATCGCGTTCACGGGCGAGACGACGACCGGCCGCCTGATCATGCAGTACGCGAGCCAGAACATCATCCCGGTCACGCTCGAGCTCGGCGGCAAGTCGCCGAACATCTTCTTCTCCGACGTGGCCGACGCGCGCGACGACTTCTACGACAAGGCGCTCGAGGGGTTCACGATGTTCGCCCTCAACCAGGGCGAGGTCTGCACGTGCCCGTCGCGGGCGCTCATCCAGTCGTCGATCTACGACACGTTCCTCGGCGACGCGGTCGAGCGCACGAAGGCCGTGCAGCAGGGCAACCCGCTCGACACCGAGACGATGATCGGCGCGCAGGCGTCGAACGACCAGCTCGAGAAGATCCTGTCGTACATCGAGATCGGCAAGGCCGAGGGCGCGAAGGTCCTCACGGGCGGGACGCGCGCCGAGCTCGGCGGCGACCTCGCGGGCGGGTACTACGTGACGCCCACGATCTTCGAGGGCAAGAACTCGATGCGGATCTTCCAGGAGGAGATCTTCGGTCCCGTCGTCGCGGTCACCGACTTCTCCGACTTCGACGACGCCATGACCATCGCCAACGACACCCTCTACGGGCTCGGCGCCGGCGTCTGGTCACGGTCGGGGAACACCGCCTACCGCGCGGGCCGCACCATCGAGGCCGGGCGCGTCTGGACGAACTGCTACCACGCCTATCCCGCGGCCGCCGCGTTCGGCGGGTACAAGGGCTCCGGCGTCGGGCGCGAGAACCACAAGATGATGCTCGACCACTACCAGCAGACGAAGAACCTCCTGGTCTCCTACTCGGCCCAGAAGCTCGGCTTCTTCTAGGCCCCCGGCCGCCGAGCAGGTGGTCTTGGCTCGTCCTGCGACGCCGACGAGCCAGGACCGCCTGGTCGGGGTGCCGGGATCGCCTGGTCGGCTCCGACACGTGGAGGTTCTCATGCACGACGACGTTCTCTCGCCCCGCGCGGGCGGCTCGGCTCCCGCGCGGGTCGCGGTCACCGACGACGCCGCGGCGCTGCTCGCGCGGCTGCGCCCGGTCCACGGCGAGCTCATGTTCCACCAGTCCGGCGGGTGCTGCGACGGGTCGTCGCCCATGTGCTACCCGCAGGGCGACTTCCTGCTCGGCGACGCCGACGTCCACCTGGGTGACCTGGTCGTCGTGGACGACGCGGTCGACGTCCCGGGCGCGCCCGACGGCGCGCGCACGTTCACCGTGCCCGTCTGGATGAGCCGCGCCCAGTTCGAGTACTGGAAGCACACGCACCTGACGATCGACGTCGTGCCCGGCCGCGGCGCCGGGTTCAGCGTCGAGGCGCCCGAGGGTGTGCGCTTCATCATCCGGTCGCGCCTCCTCACCGACGACGAGTGGGCCGCGCTCGACGCCCTCGCGGGGCACTAGAAGGTCCAGGCGTCCTCGACCGTCGTGTAGACGACATCGACGTGGTCCCAGTCGAGCGAGACGTTCATCGTGAGGTCCGCCGGGTCCGTGACGCCGAACCCCTGCTTCCAGGTGATCGACTGCCCCGGGAGGACGGGAGCGGTGGGTGCGCCGCCGTATCCCTGGTCGGAGTCGTACACCTCGTCGCCGGCGACGCCCCCGCTCGTGACCTGTGTGTAGCCCGACGAGGACCAGGTGGTGGCGGTCCCGTTGGTCACCGTGAAGGTGAAGCTGAGGTAGGTGGAGAACTCGCCGACCGCTGCCCACTCGCTCGGCGTGAAGTATCCGTCGTTGGTGACGGTGAGGGTGAGCCCGTCCTCCCACTCCATGGGGGTGCCGAACGACGTCACGGGATTCTTGTTCGCGGCCTCCGCCTCGTCCTTCCCCGTGGAGTACCCGGCCTCGTAGCCATCGTTGAACTGCTCGGTCCGGGCGGCGAGGAAGTCCGTGCCCGCCCGGGCTCCGGTCGTCGACCCGTGCTCGTACCCGAGGCCGTAGCCCTCTTGGTACGTGCCGATCAGGGTCGCCTCGGCGGCGGGGGCCTCGGACGCCGCCGACGATGCGGTCGGGGTCACCTCCGGGGCCACCGGCGCCGCGAGGCCGCACGCGGTGAGCGACCCGGTGAGTGAGAACGCGACCGCGATCGCGCGAGCGCCGCGCAGCGGCGGTACGGACAGGGGCTGGCTGTACGGGGACATGGTGCTCCTTCGGTTCGGTGCGGCTTCGGTGGGTCGGACGCGATCAGTGGCGGGGGAGGTGGAGGAGGTTGTCGGTCTCGCGTCCGTTCGCGACGGTCGCGATGTAGCGGGTCCCGCGCGGGCTGACGCGGGCGACGACGTCGGCCTGGTTGTGCGTGCGCTCGTCGAACGTCCGGAACCGCTCGCCGCGGCGGATGGCGGCATGCACGGCCTCGCGCGTCCCGGCGCGGAGCGGTCCGGTCGTGGTGGTCGAGTAGCGGACGTCGACGACGTGCTCGTTGGTCGTGCCCGGGTGCGCGACCCGGACGGAGCGGATGAACGGCATGGTGGCCTCCTTGCGGTGCGGTGCGGTGCGGTGCGGTGCGGTGCGGGTGCGACGAGACGGGGTGTCGGAGCTCAGTCCTCGTCGGCGTCCGGCTCGGCGACGGCTCGGTCGACGGGCGGGGTGAGGGACACGCAGTGCGGGCACAGGCCGCGTCCCTCGTGGACGGGGTACACGGACCCGCAACGGCACCTCACGTGGCTGATCGAGGTCATACGAGCTCCTTCGCCCTGCGCCGGCCGTGGTGACCGGTCATGGAGGAGCGTTCTCGAACAGCCGGTCGGGCGGCGATGCGAGACGTGATAAGAGGGCTTATCGCGGGGGTGCATGGGAACGTGTTCGATCCCGATAGGGTCGGGAATCGACGACGAACACGACCTGAGGAGGTGCCCCACCGTGACCGTTTCTCCTGCAGTCCCCGCGCCGCAGCCGCTGCTCACGGACCTGCGCCTCACGCTCGCCGACGTCGCCGAGCTCGCCCGCGTGCGCCGTCCGGTGGTGTCGGTCTGGCGCCGGCGCCACGCCACCGGCCCCACGCCGTTCCCCGCGCCGGTGCGACGGGCGGTGGCCGTCCCGGGTCGACCGCGCTCGGAGGCGCTGCTGTTCCGCGCGTCGGACGTGGCGGACTGGATCGAGGCGAGCGGCCTCGGCAACAACCGCGCTTTCCGCGCGGACGTCGCGCTGCGGGCGATGCTCGACGACGCGTCCGGCCCGGACCGCGACGTCGCCTTCGCGGGTCTCACCGCGCTCCTGCGCCTCAAGGCCTACGTGTCCGAGCCCCTCGGATCCCTCGACGCGGACGACGTCCTCGACCTGGCGGACGAGCTCGACCCGGGCGACGACGCCCTCTACGCGGAGGTCGAAGCGCTCGGGGATCACCTCGACCGGTTCGCCGCGCTCGCGGATCTCGCCGCCGGGTCGGCGTACACGCCCGGCGCCGCGGTGGAGGCACTGCTCGCCGACCGGTTCCGCACGGGACGCGACGAGCTCTCCCGATCGGCGCTCGCGCCCGCAGCGCTCGCGCTCGTCGCGGACCTAGCCGGCGCGGTCGGGGGCGACCACGCGGCGTCGGGCGTGACGGTGGAGCGCGCCGTCGCCGACCCGTACCCGGGTTGCGGGGACCTCTTGGCGGTCGTCCTCGGCCGCGGCGAGGTCGTGGAGTCTCCGACGGCCCACGTGCCGACGGGCGACGCCCACCGTCTGGTACGCCGCCGGCTCGGCGCGCACGGCTGGTCCGTGCGGCCCCTGGAGACCGAGCCCGTCGCCGGTGCTCCCGGGTCGCACGAGCTCCCGCTCGTGGTGACCCAGGTCCCGTCCGTCGGCTCCGGTGTGCTCGACGACGTCGCCGTCCTCGACCTCGTGGACGACCTCGTGCTCGGCCTCGCCGACGGTCAGTTCGCGCTCGTGATCGGCCCCGCGAGCGCGCTGATCGACGCGTCGTCGTCGCCCGAGGCGGAGTCGGTGCGCGCGGCCTTGCTGCGACCGAACCGCCTGCGCGCGGCGGTCCTCCTGCCCGCCGGCCTGCTCGTGGAGCGCTCGCGCGAGCGCCTCGCGCTCTGGGTCCTCCGGGGCGGCGACCCCGACCCGAACCTCGACATCGCGGATCGCTGGACGACCGTGGCCGACCTCTCGGGGGTCTCGCCCGTGCACGGCGCGTTCCCGCCGGGGGTGGTCCAGGACCTCGTGACCGACGTCGTCGCGGCCCTCGGCACGCGGGACGACGTGGCGCGGCACGCGTTTCGGTTCTCCCGGTTCGTGCACGTGCGCGAGCTGCTCGCCGCGCGGGGAAGCCTCGTCGAGGTCGTGCGACCGCTCGCACCGGTCGCACGCGACGACGGCGGTGCTGCCGTCGCGCGCGCCGTCGAGCTGGTGGACGCGCTCGACGGCGTCCCGCGCCCGGCGCTCGACGTCCGGGTCGATCGTGGCCACGCCGAGCCGGTGCGGCGGGCGCGGTTGGGAAGCCTTGTTGACGGAGGCGTCGTGCGCCGCGTGCCGGGCAATCGGATCGACGACGCCGACGTGCGCGCGCCCGGCGACGACCCGGCGGGCGAGTCGCGGGTCCTGGGCGTCCCCGAGCTGCTCGGTGACCTGGATGTCGGGACGCGCGTCGTCGACCGCCTGGAGTTCGCCGCCCGGTATCCCGCCGGCCGCGTCACCGAGCCGGGCGACGTCGTGTTCTGCACCACGCCGCACCCCGCCGCGATCGTCGACACCGCAGGCTTCTCCGTGGTCGCCTTCCCGGCCCGGGTGCTGCGCCTGCGGGCGCACGGCCCGGGGGAGCGCCCGGGCGCTGTCGGGGCCGACGCGCTGCTCGTGCCCGAGGTGCTCGCGCGCGACGTCGCGGCGCAGGCCAGGGGGACCCGGTGGCGGTCGTGGGACGTGCGGCTCGTCCCCGCCGAGCAGGCGGACGACGTCGCGTCGGCGCTCGCGCGGGTGCGCGAGAGGCGGGCCACAGCGCGCGCCGAGCTGGTGCGGCTCGAGGAGCTGGAGCAGGTGCTGGTCGACGGCGTCACGAGCGGTGTCGTACGCATGCGCAAGGATGAGCCCGGCTCGTGAGCAGGGCTGTTCACGAGGACCATTCGAGGAAGCGAGCAGAAGTGCCCCCGAGGACGAAGCAGGCGGTGGCCACGCCGAGCACGGCGACCACCATGAAGGAGCTCAAGGACACGCTGTGGAAGGCCGCGGACAAGCTCCGCGGCTCCATGGACGCGAGCCAGTACAAGGACGTGGTCCTGGGGCTCGTGTTCCTCAAGTACGTGTCCGACGCGTTCGAGGAGCGGCGTGGCGCGATCCTCGCCGAGTGCGTCGCGGACGGCCTGAGCGAGGAGGACGCGCAGCCCCTGCTGGAGGACCAGGACGAGTACCGCGGCGCGGGCGTGTTCTGGGTCCCGACGCGGTCGCGCTGGGGCTACCTCGCGCAGCACGCCAAGGGGCGGGCGGCGACGACCGAGGAGCCTGGCGCGACGATCGGCGAGCTCGTCGACGACGCCATGGTGCACATCATGGGGTCGAACCCCGCGCTCGCCGCGACGCTCCCGACGATCTTCAACTCGAACAGCGTGGACCAGCGCCGCCTCGGCGAGCTCGTCGACCTGTTCAGCTCGGCGCGGTTCACCGGCGTCGGCGCGATCCGGGCGCGCGACGTGCTCGGTGAGGTCTACGAGTACTTCCTCGCGAAGTTCGCCGCCGCCGAGGGCAAACGCGGCGGCGAGTTCTACACGCCCCCCGGCGTGGTGCGCGTGCTCGTCGAGATGCTCGAGCCGTACTCGGGCCGCGTGTACGACCCGGCGTGCGGGTCCGGTGGCATGTTCGTCCAGGCCGAGAAGTTTCTCGAGCGCCACGGCGCCGACCCGCAGGCGATCTCCGTGTACGGGCAGGAGCTCAACGAGCGCACCTGGCGCATGGCGAAGATGAACCTCGCCGTGCACGGCCTCACCGGCCAGCTCGGCTCGCGCTGGGGCGACACGTTCGCGCGCGACCTGCACCCCGACGTGCAGATGGACTACGTCATGGCCAACCCGCCCTTCAACATCAAGGACTGGGCCCGCGCCACCGACGACGCCCGCTGGCGCTACGGCGTTCCGCCCGCAGGGAACGCCAACTACGGCTGGATCCAGCACATCCTGTCCAAGCTCGCGCCCGGCGGGTCCGCCGGTGTGGTCATGGCCAACGGGTCCATGTCGTCCAACTCGGGGGGCGAGGGCGAGATCCGCGCCCAGCTCGTCGAGGCTGACCTCGTGTCCTGCATGGTCGCGCTGCCCACGCAGCTCTTCCGGTCCACCGGTATTCCCGTATGCGTGTGGTTCTTCGCCCAGGACAAGGCGGCGGGCTCCCGGGGGTCCGTCGACCGCACCGGCCAGGTGCTCTTCCTGGACGCCCGCAACCTCGGCCACATGGTCGACCGCGCCGAGCGTGCGTTGTCCGACGACGACATCGCGAAGATCGCCGGCACGTTCCACGCCTGGCGCGGAACGAAGTCGGCCGTCGAGGCAGGGCTCTCCTACGAGGACGTCCCCGGGTTCGCCTACTCCGCGACGCTCGGAGAGATCAAGGACGCAGGCTACGCCCTGACTCCTGGCAGGTACGTCGGCGCCGCCGAGGTCGAGGACGACGGCGAGCCCGTCGAGGACAAGATCGTGAGACTCACCAAGGACCTCTTCGAGCAGTTCGAGGAGTCGGCACGGCTCGAGCAGGTCGTCCGCGAGCAGCTGGGCCGGATCGATGGCTGAGTGGCACGATGTCCGACTTGGCGACCTTGTTGACAATTTCGATTCGAAACGGCTCCCGGTCAAGGCATCTGAACGCCGTGAAGGTCCACATCCGTACTACGGTGCCTCTGGTGTTGTGGACTGGGTAGACGACTACCTGCTGGACGGTGAGTATCTCCTTGTTTCGGAGGACGGTGAGAACTTGCGATCGCGCACCACGCCGATCGCCTTCACGGTCTCAGGCAAGTTCTGGCCCAATAACCATGTGCATGTACTGCGTGGAAAGGAGTCGGTAGACACTGCGTTTCTAAAGTACGCGCTGGCGTTGACCGACATTACCGGCTATCTCACCGGATCGGCGCAACCTAAACTATCTCGAGGGTCGATGGACGCGATTCGTCTTCGCGTTCCTGACCTCTCAGTGCGTCGTGCCATCGCAGAGGTGCTCGGTGCACTCGACGACAAGATCGCGGCCAACAGCCGCCTCGCCGCTACCGCCGACGCCCTCGCGAGTGCTCGCTTCGCGCAGGCTGTCGAAGGTACCGGACTGTCGGAAGAGACCTTCGCCGATGTCGCGCATATCGGTGGTGGTGCGACGCCACGCTCGAAAGTGCCGGAGTACTGGGACGGCGGAGTGCGTTGGCTGACGCCGACTGACGTGACTGCGCTGACCGGACCGTACGTCTGGGAGACGAAGCGCACGATCAGCGAGGAAGGGCTCGCCGCGATCTCGTCGCTGCTCTACCCGCGCGGCACGATCTTCATGACCTCGCGCGCGACGATCGGTGCCTTCGCGATCGCCGAAGAGCCGATGGCTGCGAACCAAGGGTTTATCGCCCTTCAACCTCGTGACGGGGTGTCGCGGTACTGGCTGTTCCACGAGATGCGGAGCCGGGTCCCGGAGTTCCTCGACCACGCGAACGGAGCGACGTTCCTCGAACTCTCGCGGGGGAACTTCAAGAAGCTACGGGTTCGTCGACTCTCGATCGAGGCCGAACGGCGATTTGAAGCGGAGGCGCGGGTGCTTCACGAGCGGGCGAGCGCGGCTCTTCGTGAGAACTCGGTGCTCTCTGCGACGCGCGACACGCTGCTGCCGCAACTCATGTCCGGGAAGCTCCGGGTGCGCGAGGCGGCCGAGATGGCAGGGCTGTGACCATGCCTCCCGTGTCGCCGGGGTCCAGCACGCCCGCGCCCGCGTCGTCCGCACGCCGGGGTTGTCCGACGTGCGGACGCGCGCTCGCGGCGAACCCGGACGGGTTGTGGCCGCCACACCTGAATGCGACCGGCACCGCCGTCTGCCCCGGCCCACGCCGCACCGCGAGGCGAGGTGCCGCGCGGACGGACGCTGCGTCGTCGGGCACGGCTACCCGGAACGCCCCAGCCCCGACCGGCGCGAGCCCGAGCACCCCGGACCCGGACGCTCTGGCAGAGACCCCGCGCCGTCGTTCGCGGGACGAGACGGACGAGGGCCGCCCGACGTACCTCGAGCGTCGCGAGGCCCGGTTCCGCGAGCGCGCGATCCTCGACCTCGACGACGGCCCGGCCGGCGAGGACCTCGACGACACGCTCCACCGCGCCTGCGAGTCCCGGGGCGGCCTCCCGACCCTCGGAAGGGGACACCGATGATCGACAGCACCGCCGGAGGAGCCGACTCCGTCGGCGAGGTCCGGCTGGTCAGTGACGGCGACGGTCTCGCCGTCGTCGAGAACCTGACAGCGGCCGAGCGCTTCCTCGCCGCCGCGGAGCGGATGCCTGCCGGCCCCTCGGAGCTGCAGCCGTGATCACCGACCTCGTGTGCAGCGCGTGCGGCTCCGACGACGTCGACCTGCTCGACGTCCTGTCGGACGGGCGCCGTCGGGTCAGCTGTGTCGAGTGCGGACACACGTGGGTGCGCGGGACGGCGAACGCGCCGACGCGCCCGAGACCCTTGCCGACCTACGACGAGCTGCGGACGACCTTCCCGCGCCCCGAGGACGTCGCACCAGAACGGGTCGAGCACGCGCGGAAGCTCAAGGCCACATTCCTCGCGGGCAGCCCGACGCCTGACCCTGCCGTGGCGCCCTTCTGGGCGAAGTACCAGCGCATCTTCAGTGCTGAGGGTCTGCCGACGGCAGCGCCTCAGGACCTCAAGGACTTCGCGAACCTGTCCGTCGGGGCGAACCCGGGCAACATGTCCGTGTTCAACACCGAGTGGAACCGGATCGGCGACGACGCGGCCGCCGCGCAGGTGCGCACGGCCGTCGAGCACCTGCTCCGCGGCCCGGAGTCCACCCCGCTCGAGGACCGGCTGACGCAGCTGATCGACGACACCACGTCCCTCGGGATGAAGGGGTTCAAGGAGGCGCTGCTGACCAAGGTGCTGTGCATCGTCCACCCCGACGAGTACCTGACGATCCTCAAGTACACCGGCACGGCCGGGAAGGTCGAGGTCGCACGCGCGATCTGGGGCGTCGAGCTGCCGGACCCGCACCGCGTCACCTGGACCATCGGTCGGCTCATCGTGTGGAGCAACACTCTCCTGCGGGCGCTCGTCGGCGACGGGTTCGAGAACCAGCAGCACGCGGCGGAGTTCCTCTGGTGGGCCAAGGACCAGCCGTTCGACGGGTCGCCCGGGGGTGTCGTCCGAGGTTCGCCGTAGGGCCGGTCGCGAGGGTCTGGACCGACGACCGGGTCACGCAGACCTACCTCGACGAGTGGTGCGGTTCGTCGTGCACTCCTAGGCACTGGGCGCTTGGGGCGAGCCCGTGTGAGCGTCGCTCACGGCGCCGGATTCCGCAGGCTTCTCCGGATCTCCTTCATCGGGAGAACCAGGTGCATCGGCTGGAACCAGTCGTCCAGCTCGCTCGCGCCGCCCTCGAAGGCTTCCCGGTCGTCGTCCCGCCGCAGGCGACGCGGAGGGTCAAGGGACTCTTCGCTCATCGAGCGTTCGGTGTGAACGGCTGCCGGAACGGCGACGGACGCGACCAGAGCTTCTCGAACGCGACGGTCGAGGGGAGCGGCTCGTCGAGGAGCCGGAGAAGCGCCTGGTGCTCGCCGGGCGACCCGGTGAACCATCGACGCTTGGCGAGCACGCGCTCCGCTCGCTCGACCGCGGACGAGAGGACGAAGCTGGCGATGGTCTGACTGCTTGCAGCCGCAGCTTGCCGGACCAGCGCTTCCTGGCGTTCGGTGGCGCGGACCTCGATGCGTCGGTTCTTTGTCTGACGTGCGGTCGCCATGATCTCCCCCAGGACTCAACCCGTACGGACACCGTACGGACACGCCCCGTCGATGGTCACGCTGAATTGGGGGGACTCCCCATCGCCGATCTGGCGACCGCGGTCGCCCTCTCGGCAACGCGTTCCGGAACCTGGGCGTGTGGGACATCGGTCGGGACTGCATCGAGGCCGTGCAGAACGGCGTCCGCTATCGAGGCGATGGTCTCCACCGCCGTCGCGCGTCCCATTCCCCATGACACCGCTTCCTCGACCAGGAGTGCACCCGTGACGAGGTCGAGCCGGTTCCGGCCTGCGACGGCGAGCCCGGAGTGCCGGTACGCGGACGAGACGAGGTAGACCGGCGCGGCGTCGTACAGCGGTGCGACGCTGTACGACGCCTCGGTGTCGACGAGCAGCGAGTAGTTCTTCGCGTGCGCGTCGCCGTTGCCGACGATCGTGTTGAAGGTGACGAGCCGGAGCAGGTCGTGGCGGAGGGCCGCGGGGTCGATCGCCTCGGCCGAGGCCGTGCGTGCGACGCTGGCGAGTCGTCCCGGCGACCGTCCGGACGGCTCGTACTTGTCCTGCGCGGCGAGACCGAGCGCCTGGGCGAGGTCCTCCTGGTGCGACCGTCGCCCGCCCGTGCGGTCGTACCGCTCGACGACGATCACGTCCCGCCCGTCGACCGCGATCAGCTCGCTGCGGGCGGCCGGGACACCGCTTGCCTGGGCGAGCAGCAGCGTCCAGTGCTCGAGCCGTACCAGGCTCTCGATCCCCGTCCCGCCGAGTGGTTCAGGCTTGACGATGTGCGTGGAGAGCGCGCCGTTCGCGGGCCACGCCCAGCCCGACTCGGTGCGGTGCAGCAGCACCTTCGCCTGCACACCACCGAGCGACGCGGTCACGGCGAGGTCGTCCGGCGGATCGAGCGTCGGCAGCTCGGACACGAGCCGCGCGAACTCGGCGTCGTCCAAGGGGCGGAGATGCCCGTCGTCGAGCGTGGTTCCTTCCGGGACGAGCTGCACGGCTCCGGCGCACTCGGCCCCGACCCGGGCGAGGAGGCCGAACGTGTCCGAGGGAGCGACGCCGTGCTACCGCTCGAGCGCGGCCCGCACCGGGCCCTCGGGCAGGAGGTTGTCCAGGAACCGATGCACCTCGGGCCCGTCGAGCCGACGTGGGGTGAGCGGAAGCGACAACGAGAGCGGGCGGCTGCCCTCGCCCCAGCGGTGGAGCGCCCCGTCGGAGAACTGCAGACGCAGCCGCCCGTTCCGCAGGCGTCGCACCTCGCCGATTGGGTCCCCGCGGAGGTGGACGGCGAGGACGTCGGGCGTGGCGTTCACGACTCGCCGTCGCTCGCGCCCGTGGTGACGGTGAGCCGAGCGCCCCGAGGGACGAGGACGAGCTCGTAGCCGCACGTCGCTGCCACGTCGAGCAGGGTCGAGGTCGCGACGGCAGAACCTCGTTCGAGGCGCGAGACGGTGGGCCTCGACGTCGACGCGCGACGGGCGAGCTCGTCCTGCGACAGCACGGCAACCTGCCGGGCGCGGCGCACGGCCGAGCCGAGGGCGCCCGCGGTCCGCGCACGGAACCACGGCATCGATGCGCTCATATCTGATTCATCCTGTTCTCAATACGGATGTGAATCATTCCCGATTCAGCATCAGGCTACTCCTCGAATGAATCAGATGCGATGCAGGCGGCTCGTCGCGATCAGCGCGGGTCGAGCGTCAGAGCATCCGCGAGCTCGTCCTCGGTGACCTTCTCCGGGACGACGATCGCCTCGCGCAGGATCGTCTTCTGCTGCAGGAGCCGGTCGAGGTTGAGGTCGAACGACGTCATGTCCGGGTGCAGCGCCGCAGGCAGGTACACCGAGACCGGTCTCGTCTGGCCGATGCGATAGATCCGGTCGGTCGCCTGCGCCTCCTTCGCCGGGTTCCAGTGCCGTTCGAGATGGATCGCGTGGTTCGCGCCGACGACGGTCAGCCCGACCCCGACTGCCAGGGGCGACATGATGATGACGTTGAACCCCGGGCGCTGCTCGAACCTCTCGATGATGCGCTTGCGCGTCGGCGACGAGCCGGTGGACACCGCCGCCGTGTCGCCGTTCACGACCGACACCGGGAGGCCGTACCGGTCCTGGAGCCAGAGGGCGAGGCTGCGCTGGACCTTCTTGTTGATGACGAAGACGATCGCTTTCTCACCCTTGTCGCGGACCGCGTCGAGGACCTCGAGAGCCGCCGTCATCCGAGCGGAGAGCGCGAGCGAACCGGGATCGGTCCCGAGCTCACCGTCGCCGCGCGCCGCGGGGTGCAGGCTCACGGCACGCAGCCCCTGGACCGCCTTCAGCGCAGCCCCCTGGGCGCCCGCGCTGCGCTGGTAGTCGCGCAGGACGTCGTCGTACACCTCGCGCTGTCCCGCCGGCATCGGGACGCCGAGCTCCGGCCGGGCGACGCGCGACGGGCCCTCTTCGGGGCCGTAGACGGTCTTCGGCGGGAGATCGGCGAGGTGGTCCTCCTTCACACGTCGCAGCATGAACGGCCCGACGAGCGCGCGGAGCTCCTCGCCGATACGCATCTTCTCCTGCGGGTCGGCGTCCTTCATCGGAGCGACCCACCGCGACCGGAAGTCGGACCACGAGCCGAGCAGCCCGGGCTGGGCGGTGTCCATGAGGCACCAGAAGTCCAGCATGGAGTTCTCGACGGGGGTCCCGGTCGCGAGCAGCTTGAACCGGGCCTTGAGCGCCTTCGCCGCTCGGGTCGCGAGCGTGTCAGGGTTCTTCACCGTCTGCGCCTCGTCGAAGACGACGGTGCCCCAGTCGACCTGGGCCAAGGAGAGCTGGTACGAGCGAAGGGTGTCGTACGTGGTGAGCACGAGGCGCCCCGGCACATCGAGCCGACGGTCCCCGTGGTCGGGGCCGACGCGCAGCGAGAAGCGGATGGCGTCGTCCCGCATCATCCCGCGCTCGTCCAGCGACGTGACGGTCGCCGTCGTCTCCCGGCCCGCACCCGCGAGCCGGAACCGCGGCAGGTCGCGACCGCCCTGGAGCACGACGACGTCGCCGAACGGCGACTCCAAAAAGGTCCCCGCGAGCTCCGCCTCCCAGTTCTCGATGAGCGCGACGGGCAGGACGGCGAGGGTCGGGCGTGGATCCTCGCCCAGCGCACGCTCCGCAGCCATGAGCTCGCGCAGCGCGACCAACGTCATGTAGGTCTTGCCGAGACCCATGTCGTCCGCGAGGACCGCTCCCTGGACGCGGGTGGCCGAGGACTCGGGGGCGCGCGTCGAGGCGGCCATGAGCGCCGCCATCCACTCGACGCCGTCACGCTGGTGCGGATAGGGCGACCGTGCCAGCGAGTCGTAGTCGACCGGGCGGATCGGCCGCACTGCGACGGCTGTTCCGCGCAGGGCGTCGGCGACGTCCTGCGCGTCGGCGACGTGCACGCCCACCTGCACGCGTCGGGCAGGTTCTTCGGGAGCAGGGGCGTCGGCGTCCGCGGAGGACGACGCGTCCGACGATGCACGCGCCTCCTCCTCGAGGCGGTCCCGCGCCTCGTGCAGGGCGGCGGCGGTGGCCCGCTCGTCGCCGATGTCGACGACCTGGTCCCCGACTGCTACCGCGGTCCGCCCGGCCTCGCGGGCAGCGGTCACGTCGCGCTCGACCTGCTCGAGCCTCGGGAGGGAGTCGATGAGCCCGGCGAGCACGTCCGTGGGCCGCAGGGTCGGGTCGCCCCCGAACCACGAGATCCCGGACTCGCTCGCGTCCGTGAACGTCTGCGGGACGATGACCCCGATTCCGGCGACCCGCACGCCGAAGTGCAGGTCGACGTCCACCCGGGTGGGATCGTAGAAGTCCCCCGGGGCGCGGTAGAAGTCCTGCTTCTCCTCGGCGGGGATGTGCGGGCGGCGCAGCACCTCGCGGACCCCCTCCGCCTGGTCCTCCTCGAGCATCACGAGCTGGTTGCCCACCCGGAGCACGCTCGGCCCCTCGTCCTCGACGTGATGGCGTCGTGACGAGACCGCGCTCGGGTCGACCTCGGCACCCAGGTCGGGACTGATCGCGAGGGAACCGTCGGGCTGCTCCTCGACGAGCAGGCTCACGGACGTCGGTGACACGGTGCTGAACTCGTCGAGGTGCCCGAGCGAGAAGGAGACGCCGTCGAGCTGCGCCGCATCTCGCTGAGCCGCCTGGATCTCCGCGATCAGTCGCACGTTGTCCGCCTCCGACCGACGGCCGACCTCCAGGGCAGCGTGCCGTTCGACGGCGCGGATCACCCGGAGCGCGCGGGGAGACAACCGGTACCTGGTCTCGCTCCCGATGGTGACCACGGGACCTGTGCGGCGGCAGGGCTCGTCACCGTCCTCGAGCACGACACGCAGCGACACGTCGAAGTGTCGGGACGTCGTGTTGTGCCGGACCTTCGGCTCGAGTCTGCCCGGGAGCAGCGGGGGAAGCCCGAGGATCGCAGCCTCCTCCGGACCCATCGCCGCGACGTCCCGGGACCGGACCGCGTACCCGTTCGGCAGAGGCAGTGCGGCACCGGCCTCCTCCATCATCTCCAGGACCAGGAACTGCTCCTGTGTCGACCGCTGTCCCTCGCCCTGCCGCAGCAGGTCGAGGTCCTCGGGCGTCGTGACGAAGTTGGCGCCGTCGTCGTCGAACGAGACCTGGAACCGCCGCATCGGCGCCGCCTCGTCGTCGGGCCGCATGCGCAGCCGGGAGAGCATGTCCTTCAAGCCCATGGGTTCACCTCGTCACGGAACGTGCGCCGAGCACCGGTAGACCGAACCGACGCTTGAGCTGGGAGTAGTCGTCAGCGGACATCACGGTCCGCGGGTCGAGGCTCACGCCGAGCTCCTCGACGATGAAGCGGACCGCGTGGTGCTGCCACGTCGACTCGTGATGCGTGATCGACGTGTGGGCTCGTGCTCCCCCCGGATGATTCCGCGCATGATCGTTCGGGACGGTGTACGTGAGCATCTCGGGCGTGAACGTCCTGCGGGAGCGGTCCGTGAGGATCCCGCGAGCCGGGCCGTCGAAGATCCAGAGCTTGAAGCTGTGCGACCCTTCGACGAGGTGGAAGGACCCGCAGTCCAGAACGACGATCGCCGTGTCGGTGCGCGCCGTCAGGCTCGAGACGTCCGTCCGGAGCCGGCCGAGCTGGTGCTGCACCGATGCGCGGGCACGGTTACCGAGAACGACCCGCGACTCGCGGACGAGGCCCTGCTCGTAGAGTCCCCACAAGAACCGCTTGCGGGCGGGGAACATGCGGAGCATATCCTCCTTGCCGTTGTCCCGGGCGTACGTGTCGACCGCCTCGAGGAAGAGGCGCAGGTCCTCGACGCTCATCCAGCGCACGGCCTGCTCGCGAGCGGACAGTGGGAGAGGCTCCCACCAACGGTTCCACTGCGCCGAGCGTTGCAGGCGAGGATCGCCGCCTATGTCCACGAGCGCTTCGAGCCACGTGTCGCACGGCGCACCGTTTCCTGTTCGGGTCGTCATGACCTCAAGGAGGTCGTGACCGAAGTAGCGGCCCGCGCTTCCGGGCGCGTCGACCACGGACCGCGCCGTGATCTCCGGCAGGAAGCCGAGACCGGTCGGGTCGGTGTGGTCCGCGCGAGCCAGGCGCTCCAGGTAGACGGCCTGCCGGACGAGCAGCCCGAACCGGCCGGACTCGTACCCCTGCAGCCCACGGGCGCGGACCCAGTCGTCCAAGGGGCGGGGGATCCCGTCGGCGCCGGAAGCCACGAGCAGCCCCGCGACGCGACGAGGCGCGTCGCGGACGAGCAGCTCCTCGGGGTGGTCGCGTGCGACGTCCGCGACATCGACGACGACCGGGGCGCGGCGGGGTCGCGGAGCGAGCGCTGCGGCACGTCGTGCTGCCCCGGACGTGGCGTCGAAGAGCCCCGCCGTCCAGGAGTCGAGCAGGTCGAAGTGCCGGAGCACGAGGTCGACGAGCGCGCGGACGAGGAGCCGCGACGGATGGGGGTCCTGACGGTCGACGACCGCCCGGACGAGGTCTGGCGTCATCGAGACCCGAGCCCGCTCCACGTCGTGGCTCCACACCGAGACGAGTGCGCGTGCCACGCGACGCTCGTGGAGCCGCGTCACGATCGCATCGATCTCCCCGTGGTCGATCGCGGCGCGGATCTCGTCCATCAGGACTCCGAAGGCGCGTCCACCGCCGGCCTCGCGCCGCTGCCGAGAGGCTCGCGCCACCAGGCCGGTCCACGAGCCGGTCATGCTCTCCGGCCAGTGCGGGAGATCGAAGGTCGCGGTGGGACGCACGATCAGCCTTCCTCGGCAGGAGCTTCGTCCAGGAGCCGGGAGAGATCCTCCGCGGTCGGGCGGATCACCGTGAACCGGATCTCGATGCGGCGGTTCGCGGCCCGCTCGGCGTCCGTCGTCTGCTGCGAGGTCACCGGCCGGGTCTCTCCGTACCCGGACACGGAGAACAGGGGGCTCCCGTCCGAACGCTGGAGCGTCGCAAGCCGGTGGTCGGCGGGAAGCGCCGTCTCCCAGTAGCGCCACAGCGAGATCGCACGGAACGTCGAGAGCCCCCAGTTGCCGGTTCCCTCGACCCCCTCGAACTGGTTGCTGTCGGTGTGCCCTTCCACGAACACGGTGTCGATGTAGCGGAAGCGGTCGTCCGTGCGGAGCGCCGCAGAGATCGCCTCGCCGATCTGCAGCGCGACCGCCTGGTGCTCGGGACGCAGCTCCCACTCGGAGCTCTCGAAGCCCAGCAGCTCCGTCGGGATGCTCAGCACCGAGTTGTCCTCGCTGACGTGCACGGCGAGACCTTGGGACTGGAGCCCGTCGGCGATCTCGAGCAGCATCTGCGCCCTGACGTCCTCGGCGCGGCTCAGGTCGGCGATGTGGCTGCTGAACTCGTCACGCTCCTGCTCCGCGGCCTCCTGCTGCGCCGCGAGCGCCTGCTGCTCCTGGGTGACCTGGAGGACGAGCGCCACGACGGCGAGCATGAAGACCGCGAGCAGCGCGGTCATGAGGTCGGTGAAGGAGACCCAGTACGGGTTGTCGGCGCCCGAGGTGTCGCCAGGTCGGCGCCGTCCTCTACGCACGCGCCGACACCTTCGCCTTCGCATCGATCTCGTCGACGACCTCCGCGAGGGCCTGGCTGGTCTGCAGCATGTGCGCGGCGAACTCGCGCGTGTGAGCGTCCCAGGTCTCGAGCCGGTCCCGGGTCTGGTGATGGACCTTGTCGCCGTACTCGTCGAGCCACTCGCGCAGCACGGCGCTCTGGTTCTCGACCCGCTGCTGGAGGTCGTCGAGGAACTGGCGCTGCGACGCGCGCAGGGTGTCGAACGCCGTGTTCGCGGACTGCGCGGCGGTCAGGAGCTTCCCGGCCGTCGCCGCCGTGGTCTCGGTGAGCCGGTCGAGCTCCGTCGTGTGTCGGTCCAGCAACCGAGACGCCTCCTGGTGCGCCTCGGCCGTCCCGGCGAGCGCGGTCGCGCCGGCGTCGAACGACTCCTCGAGCCGCCGGCTCGTCGTCTCGAACGCGCGGGACGTGGAGCCGAGCAGCTCCGAGGACCGCTGCAGCCCGGTCGTCGCGGCCCCGAGCTTGCCGGCGGCGGCGTCCATCCCGACGGCGAGCGCACTGAGCGACCCGTCCAGGATCTTCGCCTGGCTCGTCACGAGCTCGGTCAGTGTCGACATCTCCGCCTCGAAGGCCTGCGTGCGTTCCGACATCTGGGAGCGGAACGACTCCTCCTGCTCCGCGATCTGGCGCTCCTGCGCCGCGGTCTGCGCGGTGGTCGCTGCCGCCTGGGCAGCCGCCGCCTCCTGCATGGAGGCCACCGCGGCACCGACCCGGTCCGAGACTCCCGTGAGCGCGTTGTCCAGCGTGGCCGACGCCGAGCCCAGCTCTGCCGCCTGCCGCTCGCCGATCCCGCGGAAGCTCTCTGTGAACTTGTCCACGAGGTCCTCGAAGACCTGGGCCGACTGGTTCGAGGTCCGCTCCGCCAGCGCGTTCATCGACGGCGCCACCGCGGTCTCGATCGCTCGCGTGAGGGCCGACTGCATCTCCTCGGACAGGCCGGTGACCGCTTCCTGGAGCTTGGTGCCGATCTTCTCGTGCAGCTCTGCCAGGGCCGTTGCCGAGTCCTGGGTGAACTGCTCGATCCGGACGAGCGAGTGCTCCGGCGTCTGCAGGAGGAACACCTGGTCGACCTGGTCGCGGACCTCTGCGGCGTGCTTGGAGATCGACCGCGAGCAGATCTTCTCGAGGATGTTCACGACGAGGCTGCAGAGCACGCCCCACACGGACGCGATAAAGCCGAGACCTGCTCCCTTGACCAGGGCCTCGATACCCGTCCGCATCTCGTCGGCAGTCGCAGCCTGGCTGAGGTTCAGTCCGTTGAGCCCGACGGCGAGCCCGATGAACGTCCCGAGCAGTCCGAGTGCAGTGAGGATCGACGGTGCGGCCCCGAGCAGCCGGTTGCGCACGAGCTCGGGCGCGAAACGGTCGGGACTGAAGTAGTGCTCCGCCTCGACCGTGTTGCTGAGCCGGTCGTCATCCAGGACGACGAGGGTCTCGTCGAACTCGCGCCACAGCGCGTTCCCTCGGCCGGGTGCCATGGCGCGTCCGCGCAGCTCCCGACGGACGGAAGACGCGTTCTCTGCGTCCAGCACGGAGATGAGGGTGCGGACCTGTGCGATGGCCTTGACGCCCAGCATGTAGGCGCGCACGGTGTAGGCAACCGCCCAGAGGGCGACGAGGACGATCAGGGCGACGGCGACGCAGATGATGATCGCGTGACCATCACCTTCGAGCGCCTCGGAGATCAGGGTGACCGGGTTCACTCGTCGTGGCTGCCTCTCGTGCGTGGCCGTGCGTCGAGCGACCGAAGCGGCCGAGCACGGACAAGGGTGGTGAGCACCGGACGGCTCGACTGTGCGGCGCGACCGGATCGTACGGCCTGGTCGGCGACGTCGAGAAGTCCGTCCAGGGTGAAGTTCGGGGTTCTTCCCGGCGCCGGTCCGGCCTCGGTGCGCAAGAGGCTCGCAGGACGATCGGTCGAGCATGGGCGTTCTTCGTGATAACCCCCTCTATCGGCGCGCAGCACGCGTTTGCGACCGCGCCTACGGCACCCTGGCGTAGGACGAGCCACCGGCCAGTAGTCTCACGACCAGTCGTCGACCGGGACGTAACCGAGACTGGCCAGGCACCGACGCCACGGAGGATCAGTGCGCAGCAACGAAGCCGAGTGGGAGCACCTCGCGCTCGACCATCTCGCCGGGATCGGCTGGCAGCATCTCGACGGGCCGGCGATCGCGCCCGGCGCGGCGTCCGCCGTCGGGCACCCCGGGTACGCGACGGGTGGCGAGCCGCTGCCGCAGCGAGAGTCCTGGGACGAGGTGGTGATCCCCTCGCGTGTGCGCGCCGCGCTGCGACGCCTCAACCCGGACGTGCCGCGGGACTACCTCGAGCAGGCGCTCGTCGAGATCCTCCGCCCGACGTCGCAGGACGCGATCACGGAGAACAAGCGGGTCCACGACGTCCTCGTCGACGGGTACCGCGGCGTCACGTACGTCGAGGACGGGCGTCAGCAGACCCCGACGATCCGTCTCGTCTCCTCGCGCGAGGACGAGAACGAGTGGCTGGTCGTCAACCAGGTCCGCGTGGTCGACGGCGACGTCGAGCGTCGCTTCGACATCGTGCTGTACCTCAACGGGTTGCCGGTCGTGGTCATGGAGCTCAAGGACGCGGGGACCGCGAGGGCCGACGTCGCCGCAGCGCACGCGCAGCTCACGACGTACGTGCGCGAGCTGCCCATGGCGTTCCGCGCGTGCGTCCTCACGGTGATCAGCGACGGGATCGTCGCGAAGTACGGCACGCCGTTCACGCCGCTCAACCACTACTCGCCGTGGAACGTGGACGACGACGGGCGTGTCGTCGGCCCGACCGGTGCGCCCCTCCCACCGGTCACCGACGCGGACCAGGCGGCGGACCGGGACGGGCACGCCGTCGACGGCATCACGGACGACGTCGCGGAGGGTGAGGTGACCCTCTCGTCGCCGCTCGAGACGATGCTCGACGGCCTCTTCAACCCGCAGCGGTTCGTGCAGCTGCTGCGCGGGTTCGTGGCGTTCGACGAAGGCGACGACGGGCTCACCAAGCGCGTCGCCAAGCCGCACCAGTACTTCGCGGTGAGCCGAGCGCTCGAGGCGACGATCCGGGCGGTCGAGACCGACGGGCGCGCGGGCGTCGTCTGGCACACGCAGGGCTCCGGCAAGTCCATGGAGATGGAGCTCTACGCGGCCCACGTGGCGCGGCACCCGAAGCTGTCGAACCCGACCATCGTCGTCGTCACCGACCGCACCGAGCTCGACGGCCAGCTCTACGAGACGTTCGCGCGCTCGCGGCTGCTCACCGAGACCCCTCGGCAGATCCGGCGGAGGGCCGAGCTGCGCGACGAGCTCGCGTCGCGCAGGACCGGTGGCATCTACTTCACGACGCTGCAGAAGTTCGGCCTGACCGCGGAGGAGAAGCACGCGGGCGCCAAGCATCCCGTGCTGTCGGACCGCCGCAACGTCGTGCTCGTCGTCGACGAGGCGCACCGGTCCCACTACGACGACCTCGACGGCTACGCGTGGCACCTGAAGAACGCGCTGCCGAACGCGACGCTCATCGCGTTCACCGGCACGCCGATCTCGACCGCCGACCGCAACACCGAGAAGGTCTTCGGCGACGTCATCGACGTGTACGACCTCACGCGCGCCGTCGAGGACGGTGCGACGGTGCCCGTCTACTTCGAGCCGCGGCTCGTCAAGGTCGCGTTCGCGGACGGTCTCGACGCGGAGACGATCGACGCCGCCGCGGACGAGGCGACCGTCGGTCTCGACGACGTCGAGCGCGACCGCATCGAGAAGTCGGTCGCCGTCGTCAACGCCGTGTACGGGGCGCCGGCCCGGCTGCGTGAGCTCGCGGGCGACGTCGTGCAGCACTGGGAGCGACGTCGTGGAGCGATGGAGGAGCTCGTGCGCGGCGCCTCGACGCCCGACGAGGCTCGCGCACCCGTGGCGGGCGGCGCGCCGGGGAAGGCGCTGATCGTCGCGGCGACGCGCGACATCTGCGCGCGGCTGTACGACGAGATCGTCGCGCTCCGTCCCGACTGGCACTCCGACGACCTGCACGCGGGGAGGATCAAGGTCGTCTACTCCGGTACTGCGGCGGACCAGCCGCCGATCGCCGACCACGTCCGTCGCGACTCCGAGAACGCCGTCGTCAAGAAGCGTCTGAAGGACCCCGACGACGAGCTGGAGCTGGTCATCGTCAAGGACATGATGCTCACCGGGTACGACTCGCCCCCGCTGCACACGCTCTACCTCGACCGACCCATGCGTGGAGCGCTGCTCATGCAGACGCTCGCCCGCGTCAACCGCACGTTCCGCGGCAAGAACGCCGGCCTGCTCGTCGCGTCCGCACCGATCGCGGAGAACCTGCGCGCCGCGCTCGCGGAGTACACCGTGCGCGACCAGGGTGCGCGACCGGTCGGACGCACCGTCGACGACGCGGCCGAGGTGGTGACCGACCTCGTCGCACGGCTGCGCGAGCTCGTCGACCCGTCGGGATGGCGGGGACTGCTGACGAGCGCCAGCGCGGCAGGGTCGCGTCGTGGCTACCTCGACACGGTTCTCGCGACCGTCGCGTGGTTGCGCGACCCCCGCACACCCGGCAACGTCGTCACGGCAGACGGCGAGGAGTCGCGCGGAGCCGAGTTCCGCCGTCGGGCCGCGGCGCTCGCCAGGGCCTGGGCCATCGCCGGTCGGTCCGACGCCGTCACGGACCTTGCCGACGACGCGCGGTTCTACGAGCAGGTCCGCGTCTGGATGGGCAAGCTCGACGCCGAGGAGCGCCAGGCTCGCGGCGAGCCCGTGCCCGACGACGTCCAGCGTCTCCTCAACCAGCTCATGGCGACCGCGGTGGTGTCCGGGGAGGTCGTCGACGTGTACTCCGCTGCCGGGCTCGAGCACCCGCGGCTCGACCGCATCGACGACGACTTCCTCGCGACCGCGCAGGCGGCGCCGAACCCCCAGCTGACCATCGAGGCGCTGCGCCGGCTCGTCACGGAGGAGTCGAGGCGGCTCACGCGCGGCAACCTCGTGCGGCAGCAGGTGTTCTCCGAGCGCCTCCAGTCGATCATGTCGAAGTACGTGAACTCCAACCTCACGTCGGCCGAGGTCATCGCCGCGCTCGTGGAGATGGCACGGGAGGTGGCCGCGGAGGAGACGCGCGGGCAGCGGTTCGAACCCCCGCTGAACCGCGATGAGCTCGCCTTCTACGACGCCGTGTCGACGAACGAGTCGGCGGTCGACCTGCAGGGCGAGGACGTCCTCGCGCAGATCGCCCGGGACCTCGTCGCCGTGATGCGCCGCGACGTGAAGACCGACTGGACCGTCCGCGACGACGTGAAGGCCAAGCTCCGGTCGTCGATCAAGCGGTTGCTCATCAAGCACAAGTACCCGCCGGACCGGCAGTCCGGGGCGATCGTCCTCGTCATGCAGCAGATGGAGTCGATGGCGCCGCGCTACGCGGCGTGAGGAGGGGACATGACGGCGGCCGCTGAGGGATTCTTCGTCGACGACTTCGACCCGGGCCGTTGGCTCGGTTCCGCAGGAGTGGTCGTCGACCCGGGCAGGATCGACGAGGTGGTCGTCGCCCGCGAGCTGCTCTCGATCCTCAAGGAGGTCGGCGGAAGGGTGGGCACGGTCACCGAGTCGCCCGAGGTCGCCCCAGGTCAGATGGGCATGATGTTCATGCGGACGCGCATGTACATCCACGTGGACGGGATCCGGGACGGCCTCGTGCCCGTCGTGGTCGGCTTCCTCGTCGACCTGCTCAGCGCCGGGACGACAGGTGGGCTCGGAACCGTCGCCGGCGGGGGGCTGGCGCTCTGGAAGCGGTTCGGTCTTCTCGACGACGACCAGCTCGAGGTCGTCCGTGCCCTGCAGCGCTGCTGCGACTACACCGACCTCTACACGACCTGGGTACCGGAGGAAGCGCTGCTGGCACGGTTCCCGGCCGATGAGGCCGAGGCGGTCCGGGGGCGTCTCCGCGCGCTACGGGACCGCGGTGTGGTCGATGACGCGAGTTGTGCCTGGCGCCTCGTTCGCTGAGTTGTCGTCCTGTGTCTCCAGCGTGGTCGCAGCGCTGGTCAGGGAGCCGGTGCCCGTGCGAGGGTGTCGGGTATGACCGATCTGCTCACGTACCGCGACGATGCGGACGGCGTCGAGGTCCCCCTGCTGGGCGGTGACGTGTCGGACGGGATCGTCCGGCGCGGTGACACGGTCCGCCGTCCGCGCGGCCCGCACAGCCCCGCGGTCGAGGCGTACCTGCTGCACCTGGAGCGCGCGGGCTTCGAGCGCGCGCCGCGGTTCCTCGGTGTCGACGACGACGGTCGGGAGGTCGTGACGTTCCTGCCGGGCGAGATGGGCGGTCGGCCGTCGCACGCCTGGGCGGCCGACGAGGACGTGCTCGTCCAGCTCGGCACGTGGCAGCGCGACCTGCACGCCGTGTCGCGCGACGTCGTCCTGCCCGACGGCGTCGCGTGGCCCGAGCGGGTGCAGTTCCCGGAGGTGCCGGACGTGTTCGACGTGCCGGACGTCGTCGGGCACAACGACCTCACGGTGGAGAACGCGCTGTTCGTCCCGGCCGGCGAGGACCCGCAGGGTCCGCACCGGCTCGTCGGCGTGGTCGACTTCGACCTCGCCGCGCCGACCACGCGCCTGCTCGACGTGGCGACGACCTTGCGTTACTGGGCGCCGGTGAGCGCGCCCGAGAGGCGGCCGGAGGCCCTGCGGGACCTGGACGCGCCGCGCCGCGCGCGCATCCTCACCGAGGCGTACGGGCTGGACCGCTCGGAGCGGCTCGCGCTGCTCGACGTGCTGGCGCAGCGGTTCGCGCGGAGCTGGTACGCGATGCGGTACGCGGCGCAGACGCGGGGCGGCGGCTGGCAGCGCATGTGGGACGACGGCGTCGGGGACGCCATCCGCGACGACGAGGCGTGGTTCGCGGCCCAGCGGGTCGACTTCGTGCACGCGCTGGGCTGAGTGCTCAGAGCGCGGCGAACCGTCCCACGGCGACGAACACCGCGAGGGCGAGCAGCACGACGTTCGCCGGCACGGCCTTGGCCTCGCCGAGCCGGACGTGCAGCGGGATCGCGCCGACCTGCGTGAGCGCGAGCCCGACCGCCGCGACCGGGGTGAGGACCGGGGCGACGCCGAGCGCCCAGGGGAGGACCACGCCGACGGCGCCCGCGACCTCGAGCCAGCCGATCGCGCGCACGCCCGCGGTGCGCTCCGGCGTCACCCACCGCATCTGCTCCTGGAGCACGGGGATCGGGCGCAGGGCCTTCATGAGCCCGGCGCCGAGGAAGGCGAGGGCGAGCAGACCGGAGGCGATCCACAGGGCGACGTTCATGCGTGAGTCCTTCGAGGGGAGGCGGCGACGGCCCGGGGTGGCCGGTCACTCTTTGTGCCTGGGCACATGATGGGTAACCATGGGCGGCGCTACACAAGGCACACCCGTGTGCGAGAGGCACACGGAGCCGCACGCCGAGGAGACGGAGACCCCATGACCACGACGCCGAGCACGGACGTGCCCGGGGTGCGCGAGCTCGCGGAGCGGCACGGCATCCCGGCCGACCGGGGCTGCGCCGCGGCCGAGGCCACGAGCGAGGTGCGCTCGGTGCTCGACCGGGTCGGCGACAAGTGGAGCGTCCTCATCCTGGGCATGCTCTCGGGCAGGCCGCAGCGGTTCACCGAGCTCCTGCACGGCATCGACGGGATCTCGCAGCGCATGCTCACGCTCAACCTGCGCCAGCTCGAGCGCGACGGGCTCGTGAGCCGCACGGTGCACGCCGTCGTGCCGCCGCGCGTCGACTACGCGCTGACCGACCTCGGCGCGACCCTCCTGCCGCCCGTGCTCGCGCTCGTCGAGTGGGCGATGGAGAACACGACCACCATCCGCGACCACCGGGACCGGTTCGACGCGCGCGGCGCCGCCGCGGGCTGAGCCGTCGAGCCGCCCCGCGACGGCCTGGCGACGGCTTGGCGACGATTCAGAGACGGCCCCGCGACGGCAGCCGGTCAGTCGCGGTGCAGCGCGGACCGGACGCGCGACCACAGCCGCTTCATCGCCCCGTCCGGGCGCACGACGGGGATCTCGGTCGTCTCGACGCCGCGCACGAGCCACGCCTCCGCGTGCCGCGTCGCGTCTGCGGTCGACTCGCCGATCACGGGCCGCGCCGGGTACACCGCGATGCGTTCGTGCAGCCGGACGTCGATGACGTGCTCGAACTTCTCCGCGAGCTCGGGGTCGACGCCGCTCACGTACAGCCGGCCACCGCCCTCGCCGAGCCGGTCGGCGTAGTGCGCGAGGACGGTGAAGGCCGTCGCGCCGAGGCTCGCGCGGCCGCGCAGCCGCAGCACGACGACGGCGTCGTGCGCGTCGGCGGGCTCCGGCAGCGCGGCCTCGAGCGAGCGGGCACCGGCGTAGAACAGGCTCCCGTACACGTCGAGCACGGTGACCGTCCCGTCGTCGAGCCGCTCCGGCGCCGGCTCCTCGCGGTAGCGGCCCTCCGCGAGGGGGACGAGGCGGACGATCCGCAGGTCCTGGGACTCGCGGTTCGCCTGCAGCAGGATCGACAGGGCGGCGCCGATGCCGACCGCGGCCGCGACGGGCAGGAGGAGGGTCGCGAGGAACGTGGTCGCCATCGCGACCTGGGACTGGCTGCCCGTGCGCCACGCCGTCGCCATGGCCGACAGCCGGATCGACCCGACCGACGCGACCGCGAGCAGCGCCGCGAGCGTCGCCGACGGGACCGCCCCGACCGGCCCGGACAGCGCGACGAGGACGACGAGCACCCACACGCCGGACATGACCCCCGCCCAGCGGTCGCGCGCCCCCGCGGAGGTGCTGATGGCCGTCTGGCCGACCGACCCTCCGACCGGGATGCCGCGGAAGAACCCCACCGCGAGGTTCGCGATGCCCTGCCCGACGAAGTTGCGGTTCGGGTCGGCGCAACGCCCGCCGGGGTTCGGGACCGACTCGGCGACCCCCGCGCCCTGCACGAGGACGATGGCCGCCACGGCGAGCGCGCCCACGGCGACGTCGACCGAGACGACGCCCAGGTCGGGCAGCGCGAGGGAGGGCAGGCCGGCGGGGATCTCGCCCGCGTCCCCGACGAGCTGCACGGACGTCGCGCCGAGTGCCCACACCCCGACGGCGGACACCACCAGCGCGACGACCGCGGCGTACGGGGCGAGACGCGTCCGGCCGAGGACGAGGAGCAGGACGACCGAACCCAGGCCGACCACGAGCGTCGGCAGGTCCCACGTCCCGGGAGAGCGGAGCACCTGGTACGCCTGCGCGACGGCGAGCGACGCCGTCGGGTCCGCGCCCGTGAGGTCGTCGAGCTACCCGAGGAGGATGTTCACCGAGACCCCGGTGAGGAACCCCGTCATCACCGAGTGGGACACGAACCCCGTCAGGCGGCCGAGCCCCACGATCCCCGCGACGACCATGAACGCCCCGGCGAGCGTCGTGAGGAGGATGAGCGCCGCGAGCCGGTCCTCGCCGTCGACCCCCGCGAGCGCCGAGCCGGCGGCGAGGGCGGCGGCGCTCGTCGTCGTGACGATCATGAGGCGCGAGTCGACGGTCAGGCCGCCCGCGATGCGGCCGATCGCCGTCGCGTAGAGGCCGTGGATCGGGTTGACGCCGACGAGCGTCGCGGTCGCCATGCCGTCGGGAACCCCGCCGACGGCGCCCGGCACACCGGCGCCGGCCGAGCGCCAGAACGTCCCCGGAGCGGGTCGGACACCGTCCCACCAGGCGTGGACGGCGCGCACCGGCCGCAGGCTCATCGGGTCTCCCGCGGCTGCGCCATGGGGAGACTCTGGCACGGTAGGGGCAGGGCGACCACAGCAACGCGGCGACGCCCGCGCCTCGGACGCCGGTCAGCTCGCGAGCGGGTCGTCCGCCGTGAGGTACCAGGGCTCGTAGCCCTCGAGCGAGAGCGTCCACAGCCCGGCGGCGCCCGCCGGGACCGCGAGGCAGACGTTGCCCGACACGGTGTCGTCGGTGCCGATGATGCCCGTACCGACGAGCGCGTCGGGCACCGCGCCGCACTGGCCGTCGGCGACGACGCCGTCGTCGCCGACGAAGCCCAGGTCGACCGCGCCCGACACGGTGACCTGGGAGCTCGGGCCGAAGTAGGTCGCGGTCACGGGCACGATCCAGTACTCCGTGCCCTCCGGCGGCGCGGCGTTGACGTCGCTGTGCGCGAGCACCTCCGCCGTCGCCTCGTAGGGCGGGTCGAGCAGGACCTCCCACTCCTCCCCGCCGATCGTGTAGCCGTCGAAGAACCACGGGTCGTCGGGCGTGCCGGAGCCCTCCCACTCACCCTCGGGCCAGTCCTCGCCGGACCAGTCGTCGTCGGACCAGTCGTCGGTCGGCGCGGTGTACCAGTCGGCGATCTGCCTGCCCGCGTCGCTCGCGACCCCGGCCGCGAAGCCGACGCCGCCGCCGACGGCGAGGCACGCCGCGCCGACGATCAGCCCGACGGCGGTGCGCGACAGCCCGCGGCGCGCGGCGGGCGGGGGCAGGCCGGGGAGCCCGGCGACCGGGTACGTCGGGCCTGGGCCCGGAGGGAGCGGTCCTGTCGGCGCGGCCCCCGGCGGGACGGGGCCGTGGCCGATCGGGGCGGGCCCGTACCCGGGAGGAGCCAGCGGAGGTGCCGGCGAGAAGGGGACCGGTGCGGCGGCGGGCGGGGCGGCCGCGTGCCCGGACGCCGGGAGCGGAGGCGGGGGTGATCCAGGAGCCGCCGGGGGCGGGCCGGACGGACCCGACGTCGACTGGTTCGGCGGCGCGAAGGGATTGCTCATGGTGCTCCGGGCTCGTGCGGGCGAGCGCCCGGACGACGGGTGTGTCGCCGCGCGTGGCCGGATGCTCCCACACCGCGACCTCCCGCCGCCACCACGCGACCCGGGGGCCCCACGGTCGACCACGACGCCGCCCGCCCCCGAGAACGACCTTGGTGTCGTTATCGCGCGGATAGCGACACCAAGGTCGTGTTCGGCGGGGGTCTACGGCTGGTCAACCTCCGAGCCCACCAGGAACTGCGAGTAGGCACCGATGGTGAGGAACGTCGGGAAGTCCTCGGCGAGCGCGACGGCACGGAACACGTTCGCCGCGTCGTCGATGCGGTTGCCCGGCGTGCGCGGCAGGTCGTCGACGATCTCGGCGAGGAGCGCCTCGACGCGGTCGCGCGTGATCGGCACGCCGTTCTCGGTGCGCGTGCCGGACGCGATCCACTGCCAGACCTGCGACCGCGAGATCTCGGCCGTCGCCGCGTCCTCCATGAGGTGGTCGATCGCGGCGGCCCCGACGCCGCGCAGCCACGACTCGAGGTAGCGCACCCCGACGGAGACGTTGGACCGCAGCCCCGCGGCGGTGACGGTCGCCCCGGCGCGCCGTGCCGAGCCGATGTCGAGCAGCTCGTGCTGGCCCACCTCGACGTCGTCGCGCAGCCGCGACACCTGGTGCGGGCGGTCGCCCAGCACCGCGTCGAACTCGCCGCGCGCGACCTCGATGAGGTCGGGGTGCGCGACCCACGTGCCGTCGAACCCGTCGGTCGCCTCGCGACGCTTGTCGGCGCGCACCTGCTCGAACGCGCGCTCGGTGACGTCGGGCCGGCGCCGGTCGGGGATGAACGCGCTCATCCCCCCGATCGCGTGCGCGCCGCGCTTGTGGCACGTCGCGACGAGCAGCTCGGTGTACGCCCGCATGAACGGGGCGGTCATGGTGACCTGCGCGCGGTCGGGCAGCACGTAGGAGTCGCCGCGCGTGCGGAACGCCTTGATGACGGAGAACAGGTAGTCCCACCGCCCGGCGTTGAGCCCGGCGCAGTGGTCGCGCAGCTCGTGGAGGATCTCCTCCATCTCGAACGCGGCGGGCAGGGTCTCGATGAGCACGGTGGCGCGGATCGTGCCCTGCGGCAGCCCCAGGTACTCCTGGGCGAGCACGAACACGTCGTTCCACAGCCGGGCCTCGCGGTAGCCCTCGAGCTTGGGCAGGTAGAAGTACGGCCCGCGGCCGCGCTCGACGAGCTCGCGCGCGTTGTGGAACGCGTACAGCCCGAAGTCCACGAGCGACGCCGACGCCGACACGCTGACCCCGGCCCGGTCGACGTACCGCATGTGCTTCTCGATGAGGTGCCACCCGCGGGGGCGGAACACGATCGTCGGCAGGTCGGTGAGCGTCGTCGAGCGCAGGCGGTACTCCTTGCGGTGGTCGCCCGTGCCGGTCGTGTGCGTCAGCGTGCCGCGGATCGCGTCGTGCAGCGCGAGCTGCCCCTCGACGACGTTGCGCCACGTCGGGCTGGAGGCGTCCTCGGCGTCCGCGAG
Organism: Cellulosimicrobium sp. NPDC030954; assembly: GCF_055571305.1. NCBI lineage: Bacteria > Bacillati > Actinomycetota > Actinomycetes > Micrococcales > Promicromonosporaceae > Cellulosimicrobium > Cellulosimicrobium sp. NPDC030954. Next base: position 307,020 of record NZ_JBVIFN010000003.1, on the reverse strand, counting down.
CCACACCTTGGCGCCGGAGTTGAGGGCGTTGATCGTCATCTTGGGGTCGGTCGGGCCCGTGATCTCGACGCGGCGGTCGTCGAGGCCCGGCGCGCCGGCCGAGCCCGCGACGCGCCACGACGGGTCGTCGCGCACGGGCCGCGTCGCGGCGCGGAAGTCGGGGTCGATCCCGTCCGCGACGTCCTGCCGGCGCTGCTGGCGGTCCATGAGCAGCTCGTGACGGCGGGCCACGAACCGGTCGTGCAGCAGCGTGAGGAAGTCGAGCGCCTCGGGCGTGAGGATCTCGCGGTAGCGCTCGCCCAGCGTCCCCGTGACGCGCAGCGTGCCGGTGACACGCGGGCTGCTCGGCGCAGAGGGGGACGTCGGAGGGGGAGAGGTGGTCGTGGTCAGCGTGGTCATGGCGTGCTCCGAAGGTCGTGCTCCCGCGAGATGGAACCGCGAGCTTCGAGGTAGAGCGCTGCGAGCTCTATCTCGGGCGCGCGGGTTCTCTCTCGCGGGAGGGGAGGGTTTAGTGGAACTGGGCGGTCTCGGTGGACCCGGCGAGCGCGAGGGTGGCGGCGTCGGGGTTGAGAGCCGTGGCGACCCGGTCGAAGTAGCCGGTGCCGACCTCCCGCTGGTGGCGGGTGGCGGTGTAGCCGTCGGCCTCGGAGGCGAACTCGGCCTCCTGGAGCTCGACGTAGGCGGACATCGCGCGCTCGCCGTAGCCGCGCGCAAGCTCGAACATGGAGTGCGAGACGGCGTGGAAGCCGGCCAGCGTGATGAACTGGAACGCGTAGCCCATCGCGGCGAGCTCCTTCTGGAAGCTCGCGATCTGGGCGTCGTCGAGGTGCTTCTTCCAGTTGAACGACGGCGAGCAGTTGTAGGCGAGCTTCTTGTCCGGGTACTGCGCGTGGATCGTCTCGGCGAACGTGCGCGCGAGCTCGAGGTCGGGCTCGCCCGTCTCGACCCAGATGAGGTCGGAGTACGGTGCGTACGCGAGGCCGCGCGCGACGACCGCGTCGAGCCCCGGGCGCACCCGGTAGAAGCCCTCGGACGTGCGCTCGCCCGTGAGGAACGGCTGGTCGCGCTCGTCGACGTCGGACGTGAGCAGGTCCGCGGCGAGCGAGTCCGTGCGGGCGATGATGACCGACGGCACGCCCGCGACGTCGGCCGCGAGACGCGCGGCGTTGAGCGTGCGGATGTGCTGGCTCGTGGGGACCAGCACCTTGCCGCCGAGGTGGCCGCACTTCTTCTCCGACGCGAGCTGGTCCTCCCAGTGCACGCCCGCTGCGCCCGCGGCGATCATCGAGTGCATGAGCTCGTACGCGTTGAGCGGGCCGCCGAACCCGGCCTCGGCGTCGGCGACGATCGGCGCGAGCCAGTCACGGCGCGGCTCGTCGTCGGCCCCCGAACGCTCCGCCGTCTCGATCTGGTCCGCCCGCAGGAGCGCGTTGTTGATGCGACGCACGACGGCGGGCACGGAGTTGGCGGGGTAGAGCGACTGGTCGGGGTACGTCTGGCCGGACAGGTTGGCGTCGGCCGCGACCTGCCACCCGGACAGGTAGATGGCCTTGAGTCCGGCGCGCACCTGCTGCACGGCCTGGTTGCCGGTGAACGCGCCGAGCGCGGCGACCCACTCCTCGGTGTGGATCTGCTCCCAGAGCTTCTCCGCGCCGCGGCGGGCGAGCGTGTGCTCCTCGCGCACCGAGCCGCGCAGCGCGACGACGTCCTCGGCCGTGTAGTCGCGCTCGATCCCGTCCCAGCGCGGGTCGGTCGCCCACTGCTCGGCGACCTCGGCCGCCGTCTGGGTCTGGTCGCCGGGGCGGGGACCGGCGCTCCCGGCGGGACCCGGGGTGCGGCCCGCGACGTCCGCCGTCGTCGCGACGGCACCGAGCGGACGGGCGCCGCCCGCGTACTCGGACGGGGAGCGGCGGCTGACGATGGTGGGCCTGTTCACGGGTGCCTCCTGGTGGTGCGCCGGTCCGCTCGGGGCGGACCGGACGGGCCGGTCGGTGGACCTCGGCGAGGTCCGTGCTTCGACCTTCCTCCCGCCGGCAACCCCGTCTCAAGCCAGATCGAGCGAAAGAACCACACTTCTTCTCTTGTGCGGAAGGAGTGGCGCGTGTCACTCTCAGTCATGGCTATCCCGACGACGCGACCGGCCGGAATCGCGGAACATGCGGAAATCCCGCTCGAGAGCGAGCCCGACGCCCTGACGATCGGCCGCAGGATCCGGCACCTGCGCACCGCGCGAGGCATGACGCTCGACGAGCTCGGCGCCGCCATCGGCCGCGCACCGTCCCAGGTGTCCCTCCTGGAGAACGGCAAGCGCGAGCCCAAGTTCGCCCTGCTCCAGGCGGTCGCGCGGGCGCTCGGCGCGAGCCTCGACGACCTGCTCTCGCCCGAGCCCCCGTCGCGCCGGGACGCCCTGGAGATCGAGCTGGAGCGCGCGCAGCGGGGGCCGCTCTTCGACGCGCTCGGGCTGCGCCCGGTCCGGGTCGGCAAGTCGCTGCCGACGGACGCGCTCGAGACGATCGTGGCGCTGGAGCGGGAGCTCCAGCGCCTGCACACCGAGCGTGCCGCGACGCCCGAGGAGGCGCGCCGCGCCAACGCGGAGCTGCGCGCGACCATGCGCGCGCAGGACAACTACTTCCCGGAGCTCGAGGACGCGGCGGCCGAGCTGCTCGACGGCGTCGGGCACGCGGGCGGCCCGCTGCCCCAGCGCGTCGCGGCGGACCTCGCGTCCCACCTCGGGTTCACGCTGCACTACGTGGGCGACCTGCCGCACTCGACCCGCTCGGTGCTCGACCTGCGGCACCACCGCGTCTACCTGCCGAGCGACGGGATGCGCGGGCGGTCCAACGCGACGTCGGCGCTGCTCCAGGCGCTCGCGCCGCACGTGCTCGGGCACGCGGAGCCGCGCGACTACCGCGAGTTCCTGCGCCAGCGAGTGGAGGCCAACTACCTCGCCGCGGCGCTCCTGCTGCCGGAGCGGCACGCGGTCAAGGCGCTGCGGGCCGCGAAGGACGCGCGCGAGATCTCGATCGAGGACCTGCGCGACGCGTTCGCGGTGTCGTACGAGACGGCGGCGCACCGGTTCACGAACCTCGCGACGAAGCACCTCGGCATCCCGGTGCACTTCATGAAGGTCCACGAGTCGGGCGTCATCCACAAGGCGTACGAGAACGACGGCGTCCGCTTCCCCGCGGACCCGCTCGGCGCCGTCGAGGGGCAGTACGTGTGCCGGAGCTGGACCGCGCGCACGGTGTTCGCCGTGGAGGACCGGCTCAGCCCGTTCAGCCAGTACACGGACACCCCGAGCGGCACCTACTGGTGCACGTCGCGCGTCCAGGCGTCCGCCGACGGCGAGTTCTCCGTGAGCGTCGGCGTGCCGTTCGCGCACGTGAAGTGGTTCCTCGGCCGCGACACCACCGAGCGCCTCGTCTCCCGGTGCCCCGACGGCGCGTGCTGCCGCCGCCCGCCCGACGCGCTCTCGGACCGGTGGGCCGGGCAGTCGTGGCCGAGCGCCCGCCCGCACGCGTCGATGCTCGCCGCGATGCCGACGGGCGCGTTCCCCGGCGTCGACACCACGGAGGTGTACGCGTTCCTCGAGTCCCACGCCCCACGGTGAGTGCGGGCGTCAGCCGATCGAGCCGCCCTCGGTCGGCGCGTCCATCGCGGCCTTGAGGCGCGCGGTGTCGGCGTCCGACCAGCCGTCGGGGGCGTGCAGCGCGGCGAAGCCGTCGGCGTACTCCAGCTTGTAGACGTGGCCGTGGCCGGGCGGGATGTCCGACGCCGCGGCGACGAACAGGTCGCCCGTGAGCTGCCAGAACGTGACGAACGGGTACCACCGCACGTCGCCCAGGACGTCGGGGCCGCGCGGCTCGCGCAGCCAGTCGGGCTCGGACCACAGCGTCTCCGGGCCCCACCAGGTGACGCCGTCGGACGCGTGCTGCAGGTAGACGACGCGCGGCTCGTCCCACCGCGGGCCGGGGCCCCACAGGTCGGCCACCCCGGTCGCGACCGGGTCGCCCCACCGGACCTGCCGGCCGTCGTCGAGCACGGGCGCGTACTCGAGCGACCCGGGGTCGCGCGCGTCGGTGAGCTCGCGCCACATCGGCGTGAAGCCGGGCGTGCCGGTGAACATCGCGCCGTCGGAGCGCGCCTCGACGTCCTGCACGCCGCTGAACGCGCCCTGCATGCCGAACGACCCGAGCGAGATGCCGAACGCGACCAGGCGCGGGCGGTCGTCCTCGGGGAGCTGCGACCACCGTGCGTACACCGCCTCGAACAGCGCCTTGCCGGCTGCGGGCGGGGTCGTGCGGTCGCCGACGAAGCTGATCCAGCTCGGGAGGTACGAGTACTGCATGCTCGCGATCGCGGTGTCGCCGCCGTGCATGAGCTCGAGCGCCTCGACCATGCCGGGGTCCACCCAGCCGGTCCCGGTGGTCGTCGCGACGACGAGGACCGACCGGTCCCAGGCGTCGGTGCGGTCGAGCTCGTCGACGACGCGCGCCGCCGTGGCGTCGAGGTCGCCGTCGGGGTCGAGGCCCGCGTAGGCGTGGATCGGCTCGCGCACGTCCGCGGGGTCGACGACGTCGCCCGCCTGGGCGAACGCGGTCAGCTCGTCGAGCGTCGGCCCGGACACGACGAACTTGCGGCCCTCCGCGCCCAGCGAGTCCCACGTCTCGGGGGACGCCGCCGACCCGGACCGCTCGGGCTGGGCCGGGGGCGTCAGGCGGGGGTCGACGTCGGCGTTCGCGGCCGAGTAGATCGAGTTGAGCGCGCTCATCGCGCCCGACCAGACGACGCCGTTGAACACGAGCACCACGACGACCGCGACCGCCACGCCGCTCACGAACCGCGCGACCGGGGCGGGCACGACCCGGCCGACGAGCCGCGCGACCCAGCGCGCGACGCGGCGCAGCCCTCGCCCGGTCTGGAGCACGAGCAGCGCGACGACGAGCGCCAGCGCGAGCGTGGCGACCTCGCGCCCCGGGACGTCCTCGGACATGCCGAACAGGTGCCGCAGCTCGATCTGGCGGCGGGCGCCGAGGATCAGGGAGAGCGGGACGAGCACGACGGTCGCCCCGGCGAGCACCCACCACGCGACCCGTCTCGCGCGCGCCGTCCACCGCAGGCGCAGCCCGACCTTGAGCGCGAACCACTCGACGAACGCCCCGACGCCGTACCCGCCGACCGCGCTGACGCCCGAGATCACGGCCTGGTAGTACCAGGCCCGGGGGATGAGGGAGGGCGTGAACGACAGGCAGAACCAGAGCAGCGCGAGCACCAGCCCGGTCGCCGAGAACCGCCGCAGCCACCGTCCCCACGCTCCGTGCCGCGCGGGCTCCTCGTCGACGGTCTCGGGGGCACGGGTCTCCGTCACGGTGGGCTGCACGTCGCGAGCGTAGGCGAGGCGCTCCACGCCGTCCTGTCGAACCGCGCCGCTCCCGCGGCTCGGTCGGCGGAGGGCGGGTCCACGATGTGAACCCCGGGCGCCCGGACCCGCGGACCGCGCCAGTCTTTCCGCAGCACCTCGCCGGTCGCCCGGCCCGAGGGTGCGGCTGCCACACGAACCAGGGGGGAACCGTCGTGCGCGAGGGGATCAAGCAGTCAGGCCGCGGAGCGGTGCGAGCGCTCCGGAGCGCGCTCCTGGCGGGGGTGGTGCTCCTGCTGTCCGCCTGCGGCGCGGTCATCAGCACGACGCTGACCGTGAACGAGGACGGCTCGGGGGTCCGGACCATCACCGCGACCCTCTCCGCGAGCGACATCGCGGACCACGTCACGGGCGGCGTCGCCGCGATCGAGGGCGCGATCACGGCGTCCCTGCCGAGCGCGATGACCTACGAAGGGCGCACGGAAGGGCCGGAGGGCGAGTCGGTCTTCACCTTCACCGTGCCGTTCGAGGACCCTGAGGACTACCAGGAGAAGGTGGTGTCGATCCTCGGCGCCGGCGGGGTCGTCGACCTCGACGCCGGGACGCGGATCGTCCTGGCCGACAGCGTGTTTCGCCAGGGGCTGGAGGTGGAGGAGAACTTCACGTCGCAGGACCTGCTCGCCTGGCTCGTGAACTCGCTCGTCGAGACGGGGGCCGTGCCCGCGGACTCGAGCTCGAACGCCTCGGAGATCGGGACGACCGCGGTGACGGTGGGCGGCGTCGCGTTCGAGACGACGGCGGCCATCGACTTCACGTCCATGAAGGACTTCGGCGTCCGCGGCCTGAGCGTCGAGACCCGGGGGCTCGAGGGCGAGAGCTTCGTCCGCTCGATCAGCTACGACCTCGCCCGGGAGGCGTACAGCCGTTCGCCGGAGGGCTACGACGCCTTCTTCGACGCGGCGACGCCCGAGGGCGGCGAGCTCACCGAACCGGGCGCGGCCGGGACCACCTGGGTCGTGACGTTCCCGGAGGGGACGAGCGCCGACGTCGCCGCGTGGACCGACGTCGCGCTCGCGTCCTCGACGACGGAGTTCGGGGTCGAGCACGCCGTCTCCCGGGACCAGGCGGGAGTGCTGACCACGACCGTCGTCGACGCGGTCGACTGCTCCGCGATCTGCGCCGAGGACGTCTTCGCGACCAGCCACCTCGTCACCCCCGCCGGCTGGTCGTCCAGCACCCTGTACGCCGGGGAGCCGGGGGACGGCGGCGACCGCTGGGACGCGTCCGGGGTCGCAGGGCCGGTCGTCTTCGAGCACGCGGTCCCGTTCGAGTCCGTCGTCGTCGAGGCGAGCCTGCCCGAGTCCGGTGACGGCACCGTCATCGTCGCGCTGACCCTGACGGCCGAGCACCACGCAGCGGTGGGGGAGCAGCTCGTCGAGGCGCTCCGCCCGACCTCGACCTACGGGACCCTCGCGGTGGACGAGGCGGACGACGTCGTCACGTATCGCGTCGAGCTCACCGGCGACACCGCGACGGGCGAGCTCGACGCCGCGCTCGCCGACTACCTTCCCGGCTCTCGGCTCGCCGTGTACCCGCTGCCCGGCGGCGCGTTCACCCGGTCCTACGGCGCGGACCTCGACCTGGTGCTCCGCCCGGAGTGGACGCAGGGCGGGCCGGCCGCGGCCCCGACCTACGTCGTGACGCTGCCGGGAGTCGACATCGACGGCACGTCGGTGCTCCCGCAGGGGAGCCAGGTCGAGGGCGGGACCGTCTCGGCGTCGCCGGGCGCCGAGCCCGCGACGTTCGGTCTCCAGGGCACCGGCCCCAAGGTGGCCGCGCTCGTCGTGGTGATCGGTGTCGGGCTGGTCGTCCTCGCCGGGCTCGCCGGTGGCGCGTGGTGGTTCCTCCGGCGGCGGCGACCGGTGCCGGACCCCGACACGCAGGTGCTGCCGGCGGTCCCGCCGCCGCCGCCGGCGCCGCCGCGCGTCGGCGGGTAGCCCGCCCGGCCCGCCCGGCCCGCCGGGTCGGGCCGGCCGGGCCGGCGGCTCACGCCTCCAGCAGCAGCGCCTCTCCCTGGCCGCCCCCGCCGCACAGCCCGACGGCGACGCGCCCGCCGCCGCGTCGCGCGAGCTCGTGCGCCGCGTGGACGGCGAGGCGGGCGCCGGAGGCGCCGATGGGGTGGCCGAGCGAGATGCCGCCGCCGTGCACGTTGACGACGTCCGGCGAGACCCCGAGCACGCGCGTGGAGACCGCGACGACCGTCGCGAACGCCTCGTTGATCTCGACGAGGTCGAGGTCGTCGACCGTCCACCCGGCGCGGTCGAGCGCCTGCCGGATCGCGCGCGCGGGCTGGGAGTGCAGCGACGTGTCCGGACCGGCGACCTGCCCCCACGCCCGCACCGTCGCCAGCACGGGCGCGCCCGCGGACTCGGCCCGGGCGCGCGTCGTGAGGACGAGCGCGGCGGCGCCGTCGGAGATCTGCGACGCGTTGCCCGCGGTGATGGTGCCCTCGGGGTCGAACGCGGGCCGCAGGCGGGCGAGACCCTCGGCGGTGGTGTCGGGGCGCACGCCCTCGTCGTCGCGCACCTCGACGGGCTCGCCCCGGCGCTGCGGGACGCTCACGGGTGCGAGCTCGGCGTCGAACAGGCCGTCCTTGGCCGCGGCCGCGGCGCGCTGGTGCGAGGCCGCCGCGACGGCGTCCTGCACCTCGCGCGACACGAACACGTCGCCCACGTTCGTGCGCTCGGTCGAGACGCCCATGGAGGCGCGGTCGAACGCGTCGGTGAGCCCGTCGCGCGCGACGGCGTCGACGAGCGTCGCGTCGCCGAACGCGAACCCGGCGCGCGAGCCGGGGAGCAGGTGCGGCGCGTTGGTCATGGACTCCTGGCCGCCGACGAGCACGACCTCGGCCTCGCCGGAGCGGATCATCCGCGTGCCGTCGATGACGGCGGTGAGCCCGGAGAGGCACACCTTGTTCACCGTCACGGCGGGCACGTCCCAGCCCACGCCCGCGGCGGCCGCCGTCTGGCGCGCGGGGTTCTGGCCCGCCCCGGCCTGGAGCACCTGGCCGAACACCACGGCGTCGACCGCCTCCGCGCCGAGCCCTGAGCGCTCGATCGCGGCGCGCGCGGCGACGGCACCGAGCTCGACCGCGGTCAGCGCGGTGAGCGAGCCCTTGAGCCGGCCCTGCGGCGTGCGGGCGGCGGCGACGACCACGACGTCGTCAGGGGAGTGGGTGGTGGTGGTGCTCACGGCTGGACCTCCAGGGGTGCGGACGGCGGTGTCTGCGCGGGCGCCGGGGGTGTGGCGCCCGCTCGTGCGGTGGTCGTGCCGGCGACGGCGTCGTCCACGAGCCCGAGCAGGAGCCCGAGGAACACGTCCGGCTCCTCGAGGTGGGGGCTGTGCCCGACGCCGGGCCGCACCTCTTCACGGTACCGCCCGCCCGCGGCCGCGTAGGCGTCGAGGACGGCGCGCGTCTGGGCGACCATCGGCTGCGGCGGGTGCGTCTCGGCGCCCGGCCAGCCGGGTACGGCGCCGAGCGCCCCGAGCTGCGCGAGGTCGAACAGCGACGCGTCCGAGACGATCGCGTCGGCGTCGCCGCGCACCCACAGCACGGGCGCCGTCGCACCGGACGTCGCGAAGCCCGACAGGTCGCAGTACCGCGCGCTGATCGCGTTGTTCATGCCGCGCGTCCCGGGCGCCACGCCGGGCCACGTGCCCGACGACGTCTGGTCGCCCGGGTAGTTGTCGTCGCCCGTGCGCGTGGACAGCACGGAGTCGAGCAGGAGCTCCTCCAGGTCGCCGAGCGGCTCGCCGAGCGAGGCGGGGTCGGCGACGTAGAACCGGCGCAGCACGTCGCGGGGCGACCCGGCGTCCTCGCTGCGGTCGCCGGCGGCGAGCGCTGCGACGAACGCCGGGTTCGCCGTCCCGCCGCCCGAGCCCGCGAAGTCGGGGGAGAGCGGCGTGCCGTCCACGTCGCGCGTGCCGCCGAACCCGTACGGCGACATGGGCGCCTCGAGGAGCACCGCGTCGAAGAGGTCGGGTCGGTCCGTCGCGAGCTGGAGCACGACCCCCGCCCCGGCCGAGTGCGCCACCGCGACGAGCGGGGGTGCGAGGTCGAGCGCGTCGACGACGGCGGCGACGTCGTCGGCGAAGTCCCGCACGCCGCGCGTCGCGTCGACGGGCCGGACCTCGGCGTCGCCGTACCCGCGCAGGTCGACGGCGACGCCGCGCACGTCGGCGGGCAGCGCGCGCAGCAGCGGGTCGAAGAACGCCGACGACGAGCAGTTGCCGTGCACGAGCAGGACCGTCGCGCGCGCCGCACCCTCGGCGGCGACCTCGCGCACGTGCTCGCGACCGCGCGGGGTCGTGACGTCGCGGCGCAGCACGTCGCGCGTCACGACGGCGTCCCCGCGGCGTGCGTGGACGGTCCCGGGCCGGCGTCGGCGACGTCGAGCGGGGCGTCGTCGAGCGCGACGGCGAGGTCGGGCTCCGTGGCCGCGCGGACGTCGTCGACGCTCACGCCCGGCGCGGTCTCGCGCAGCACGAGGCCGCCCGGCGTCACGTCGATCACCGCGAGGTCGGTGATGATTCGGTGCACGACCCCGCGCCCGGTGAGGGGCAGCGAGCACGAGCGCAGGATCTTGGGCGACCCGTCGCGCGCGACGTGCTCCATGAGGACGATCACGCGGCCCGCCCCGTGCACGAGGTCCATCGCGCCGCCGGGGCCCTTGACCATCTTGCCGGGGATCATCCAGTTGGCGAGGTCGCCCGTCTCGGAGACCTGCATCCCACCGAGGATGGCGGCGTCGATCTTGCCGCCGCGGATCATGCCGAAGCTCAGCGCGGAGTCGAAGAACGCGGCGCCCGGGAGGACGGTGACGGTCTCCTTGCCGGCGTTGATGAGGTCGGGGTCGACGGCGTCCTCGGTCGGGTACGGCCCGACGCCGAGGATCCCGTTCTCCGACTGGAGCACGAGGTGCCGGTCGGCCGGGACGTAGTTGGGCACGAGCGTCGGCAGGCCGATGCCGAGGTTGACGTACCAGCCGTCCTGGAGCTCGCGCGCGGCGCGCGCGGCCATCTCGTCGCGGGTGAGCGCCATGCGTCAGCCCTCCTTCACGCTGGTCGCGGTACCCGACGTCGTGCGCGCGGGCTGGTCGGTCTCTGCGGCAGGGCGCACGGTGCGGCGCTCGATGCGCTTGGGCGCGTCGGGGCCGACCTCGACGACGCGGTGGACGAACACCCCGGGCAGGTGGACCTCGTCGGGGTCGATCTCGCCGGGCTCGACGAGCTCCTCGACCTGCGCGACGCACACGCGGCCCGCCATCGCGGCGAGCGGGGAGAAGTTGCGCGCCGAGCGGTGGAACACGAGGTTGCCGTGGCGGTCGCCGCGCAACGCGTGCACGAGCGCGTAGTCCGTCGTGATCGCGTCCTCCAGGACGAACTCGGCCTCGTCGGCGTGCGACCCGTCGCGGCCGCGCGGCCCGACGCCGAACGTGCGCACCTCCTTGGGCGCGCTGGCCTGCGCGACGCCGCCCGCGCCGTCGTACCGCTGGGGGAGGCCGCCCTCGGCGACCTGCGTGCCGACGCCCGTGCGGGTCCAGAACCCGGCGATGCCCGCGCCGCCGGCGCGCAGCTTCTCCGCGAGCGTGCCCTGCGGCGTGAGCTCCAGCTCGAGCTCGCCCGAGAGGAACTGCCGCTCGAACTCCTTGTTCTCCCCGACGTACGAGCTCGTCATCTTCCGGATGCGGCCCGCCCCGAGGAGGATGCCGAGACCCCAGTCGTCGACGCCGCAGTTGTTGCTCACGACCCACAGGTCGCGCGTGCCCTGGGCGAGCAGCGCCTCGATGAGCGCGATCGGGTTGCCGCACAGGCCGAACCCGCCGACGGCGAGCGACGCGCCGTCGGGCACGTCCGCGACGGCCTCGGCCGCCGACGCGACCACCTTGTCCAGCCCGGTCCCTCGTGGGGACGTGATCGTGGGGCTCATGCCGTGACCTCCTCGTCACTCGCCGGTCCTGGTCCGCCGCTCGTGACGGAGGCCAGGGCCCGCAGGGTCTCGCCCGCGACGGCCTCGACGCCGGGCGGGCTCATGATGATCGTGTAGTGATTGATACCCGCTACGTCGCGGGTGCGCAGCCCCGGCAGTCGCGCGCGCCACGCGGCGAGGTGCTCGGGGGAGTACAGGGCCTCGGGCTCGTCGAGCAGGCCGCGCGGCGCGCGCAGGAGCACGAGCGGGACGTCGAGCGGGTGGTCGCCCGTGAGCGCGTCGGCGAGCGGGCCGCCCTCGTAGAGCTCGAGCGAGTCGGCCGAGACCGCCGTCCCCGACGACGCCGGGCGCAGCACGGGCGGTTCGCCGACGAGGTCGTAGTCGACGTAGCCCGCGACGACGTCGCCCCACGGCTCGTCCCACGCGCTCGCGAACGCGGGGTGCGCGCGCCAGAAGCCGCGGTACTCCTCGCGGTCGGCGAAGGTCCGCTCCAACCGCTCGACGGCGGGGCCGAGCAGGGCGCGCAGGACCTCGTCGTGACCGGCGTCCGCGGGCAGGCCCGCGGGCGGCGGGAGCGGGATGCCGCCGTCGACGAGCACGAGCCGGGAGACGCGGCCGAGGTGGCGGTGCGCGAGCACGACCGACACGAACGCGCCCATCGAGTGCCCGAGCGCGACCACGCTCTCGATCGCCAGCGCGTCGAGCACCGCCGCGAGGTCGTCGGCGTGCGCGCCCATGCCGTACGGGCCGGGCAGGGTGTTGCTGCGACCGCGTCCTCGCAGGTCCGGCGCGACGACGCGCACGCCCGGCAGCGCGGCCACGACCGCGGGCCAGGCGCGGTGCGACGCCGTGATGCCGTGCACGGCGAGGACGGTCGGGACCGTGGGACGCTCGCCGCCGTCGGCCGGGTCGTCCGCCGCGGCGTCGTCGGAGGCCACCGGGTCCCACACCCCGACGCGCAGGCGGCCGCCCGCGACGGGCACGTCGAGTGTCGCGTAGGTGTGGGTCGCCGCGGTGACGTCGTGCGACGCGCGCGCGGGGTCCGTCGTCGGGCGGGCGGCCGTGCCCGTGGTCGCTCCCGCGGTCGCTCCCGGGGTCATCGCGCGCTCCAGCCGCCGTCGATCGTCCACGAGGCGCCCGAGACCATCGACGCGTCGGGGCCGGTGAGCCAGCCGACGAGCGACGCGACCTCCTCGGGCTCGACGAGCCGCTTGACCGCGGACTCGGCGAGGAGCACGGTCGCGAGCACCTCGGACTCGGGGATGCCGTGCACGCGCGCCTGGTCGGCGATCTGCTTCTCGACGAGCGGCGTGCGCACGTACCCCGGGTTGACGCACACGCTCGTCACGCCGTGCGGGCCGCCCTCGAGCGCGGTCACCTTGGACAGCCCCTCCAGGCCGTGCTTCGCGGACACGTACGCCGACTTGAACGGCGACGCGACGAGGCCGTGCACGGACGAGACGTTGACGACACGGCCGAACCCGCGCGCGTACATCCCCGGGAGCGCGGCCCGGACCAGCAGGAACGGCGCCTCGAGCATGATCGCGTGCAGCAGGCGGAAGTCGTCGGGGCGGAAGTCCTCGATGGGGCTCACGCGCTGCACGCCCGCGTTGTTGACGAGGACGTCGACGTCCAGCGTGAGGTCGTCGAGCGCGCGCGTGTCGGCGAGGTCGACGACCCACGCCTCGCCGCCGAGCTCGTCCGCGAGGCGCTGCGCGCCGTCGGGGTCGACGTCGGCGATCGTGACGTGCGCGCCGCGACCGGCGAGCTCGCGCGCGCACGCCGCACCGATGCCGCTCGCGCCGCCCGTGACGAGCGCGCGGCGCCCGGCGAGCGTGGGGGCGCCGGACCCGGCGGGGATGCCTGCGGGGACGGTGGCGGCGGCGGTCATCGCGCGTCTCCTTCGGTGTCGGTCGTGGTGGCGGGTCCGGTCCCGGCCGGTGGGGCGGCCCGCGGGGCTGCGAGCGCGCGCTCGATGAACTGCATGGTCTGCTCGAAGACGTGCGGGGGGACCTCGGCGGCCGCGGTGTCGTACGACGGCGGCTCCGCGCCCTCGTCCCAGCGCCCGCCCCACAGCACCCAGCGCATCCCGACGATCTCGCCGATGCCCATGAGCGCCCAGGCGGCGACCTCCGGGTCGACGTCGTGGCCGACCTCGCCGTTCGCGCGCGCCTTGTCGAGCCCGGTCATGTAGCCCTCGACGATGCGCGCGTAGTGGCGGCGCAGTGCCCCGGGCGACACGAACTCGGCCTGCCGCACGATCCGGTAGAGCGCCGGGTGCTCGGCGGTGAAGCGGAAGAACGCCTCGAAGCCCGCACGCTCGGCGGCCAGGCGCGTCGTCGCCTGCGAGCTCGCCTCGATCATCGCGTGCCGCACGCGGCGGTTGAGGTCGTCGACGAGCTCGTCGAACACGTCGATCTTCGACTCGAAGTACAGGTAGAACGTGCCCTGCCCGACGCCCGCGGACTCGGTGATCTTCACGATCGACGCGTCGTGGTACCCGACCTGGGCGAACACCTGCTCGGCCGCGGCGAGGATCTTGGCCCGCGTGCGGTTGCCGCGGGCGGTGCGGGGCTGGGTGCTCATGAGTCCTCCGGGACGGTCACGCGCTCGGCGAGCGAGCGGCGCGACACCTTGTGCAGCGACGTGCGGGGCAGGGACGGGACGAGGTCGAAGCGGCGCGGGACCTTGAAGTGCGCGAGCTCGCGGCGGCAGAACGCCTCCAGCTCCTCGGCGTCGGTGGGGTGGCCCTGGCGCGGGACGACGAACGCCGCGCCGACCTCGCCCCACCGGTCGTCGGGCACGCCCACCACCGCGACGTCCGCGACGCCGGGGTGCCGCCGGAGCACGGCCTCCACCTCGGACGGCGTGACGTTCTCGCCTCCGACGATGAAGACGTCCTTGATCCGGTCCACCACGCGGTAGTACCCGTCGGCGTCGCGCTCGACGAGGTCGCCGGTGCGCAGCCAGCCGTCGTGCAGGACGGCGGCCGTCGCGGCCTCGTCGCGGAAGTACCCGGCGAACACCCCGGGTCCGCGGACCAGCAGCTCGCCGGACGCCGGTCCGTCGAGGTGCTGGCCGGTCACCGGGTCGGCGACGGCGACCTCGACGTGCGGGTACGGCGTCCCGGCCGACCCGATGCGTTCGCGCGCCTGGTCGTCCGGCAGGCACAGCACGTTGGGCCCGGCCTCGGTGAGCCCGTACCCCTGCGAGAGCGCGACGCCGCGCCGGTGCCACGAGCGCAGCAGGGGCTCGGGCATCGGCGCGCCGCCCACGACGGCGTGCCGCAGCGACGACAGGTCGGCGCCCGCGAAGCCGGGGTGCTCCGCGAGGAGCAGGTAGTTGGTCGGGACGCCCATCATCGTCGTGACGCGGCGCTCCGCGACGAGCTGCAGCACGCGCTCGGGCTCGAACGTCCGCTCCAGGACGACTGTCGCGCCGGTCCACCACGCGAGCAGCGGCTGGATGTTCCACCCGCCCGCGTGGAACTGCGGCAGGACGCTCAGCACGACGTCGTGGCTCGTCAGCTCGACCGTGCGCGAGAGCGAGAGGTTGGTCCAGAAGCAGTTCGCGTGCGTGAGCAGCGCGCCCTTGGGCGTGCCCTGCGTCCCGGACGTGAAGACGAGCAGGAGCGGGTCGTCGTCGCGCACGGCCCGGCGCTCGGGGGCGGGCGCCACCGCGGCCTGGCCTGCGCCGCCCGCGTCGCGTGCGCCGTCGGTCAGGCGCGGGCGGCGCGAGGGTGCGGGGACCTGCGCCTCGACGCCGCTGCGGCCGAGCTCGGTGCGCCGCGGCGGGAGGACGAGCCGGTCCAGCCGGTCGAACGCCGCGTCGGCCAGCGCGGAGAACTCCTGCTCCACGAGCACGAGCGCCGGGTCGGCCTGCTCGAGCTGCGCCGCGAGCTCGCCGGGCGACAGGCGCCACGACAGCGGCGCGAGCACCAGTCCCGCCTGCGCGCACGCGAAGAACAGCACGACCTGGTCGGCGCTGTTGCCCGTCACCGTGGCCACGCGGTCGCCGACGCCGTAGCCCGCCTCGCGGAACGCCGTCGCCAGGGCGCTTGCGCGCTCGTGCAGGTCGCGGTACCGCAGGGTCACGCCGCGGTCGTCGACCGCGACCCGCTCCGGCGTGGCGAGCGCGCGGTCGCGCGTCCAGCGCCCGAGGGTGTGCAGGCCGTCCTGCGCGCCGGGCCGGTGCTGCGTCGTCGTCATGCCACCTCCTCGAGGCGCTCGCGGGCTCCCTCCCGATCCTCCCGCGGGCGGCGGCGCGCGGCGAGGCGCGACGCGGCGCCGGCGATGCCGCCGGGCAGGAACATCACGACGAGGATGAACAGCGTCCCGAGCAGGAACAGCGGCTCGCTGAGCGGGACGCGCAGCACGGCCGGCAGGTCGGCCACGGCCGCGGAGCTCGCGAGCGTCCCGAGGCGCTGGTCGAGGATCGTGTAGAGCACGCCGCCGACGATCGCGCCCCACCGGGACCCGACGCCGCCGAGCACGACCATGACGAGCAGCGTGAGCGTGAAGTCGGCGGACGTCGCGCGCGGCACGGCGCCGGACTGGAGCAGCAGGTACGCCATGCCGACGACCGTCGCGAGCGTCGCCGCGAGCACGAACACGAGGAGCTTGACGAGGTACGGCCGCCCGCCGACGACGCGCACGCGCATCTCGTTCTCGCGCGTCGCCGCCGCGACGTGCCCGGCGCGCGAGCGCTCGACCCACAGCACCACGAGGTAGACCACGACGAGCACGGCGAGCGCGAGCCAGTAGAGGTTGCGCGTGTTGAGCACCCCGACGAAGGCGTCGGGCACGTTGGCGGTCGCGAGCGCGAGGCCCTCCTCGCCGCCCGTCGCGCCGCCGGGGTTGCGGCGCACGAGCACGTTGCCGGCCTGCGCGAACGCGAGCGTGACCATCGCGAAGGAGATGCCGGTGACGCGCAGCGAGATCGCGCCGACCACGTGCGCGAGGACGATCCCGCCGACGAGCACGAGCGCCGCGGCGGGCAGGAGCGGGATTCCGGTCGTGTCGAGCACGATCGCGAGCCCGTAGACGCCGGCCGCGAAGTACAGCGCGTGCCCGAAGCTGAGCAGCCCCGCGACGCCGAACAGCAGGTGGTAGCTCAGCGCGAGCGCGCCGATGAGCCAGCACAGCGCCATCATCTGCAGCGCGCCGGGCGTGTACGTCGGGCCGGGCAGGACGCCCGGCACGTGGATCGCGAGCAGCGGGAGGCACGCGAGCAGCGCGACGAGCGCGACGCCCGCGAGGGTGCGCACGAGCGTGCCCGACGGCGCCCGGCGGGCCGGGCGCTCGTCCGGGGGCGCGTCGTCGGCGCGGGCCGCTGGGGCCGGGGGAGCGGTCTGGGTGGTCATGCGGCTGCCTTCCCGAGGAGGCCGGTGGGACGGACGAGGAGCACGAGCGCGAGCAGCAGGACGACGATGAGGTCGCCGTAGCCGAGGTAGTAGTTCGCGAACTGCTGCAGGACCGCGACGAGCACGGACGCGACCGCGGCACCGGTCAGCGAGCCGAGCCCGCCGATGACGGTGACGATGAACGCGAAGATGAGCAGCGACCCGCCGAGGTGCGGCGAGACGTAGCCGAAGTACTGCGAGGCGAGGACGCCGCCGAGGCCCGCCGCGGCGCCGCCGAGGGCGAACACGAGCGTGAACGCCTTGCGCACGTCGATGCCGAGCGCCGTGACCATGGACCGGTTCTCGACGCCCGCGCGGATGACGAGCCCGTAGCGCGTGCGCTTGAGGAACAGCACGATGGCGCCGAGCACGAGCGCCGCGGCGGCGATCGCGACGAACCGGTCGTTGGGGATCGGCGCGCCCGCGAGGTCCGTCGTGCCCTTCAGCCACGCCGGCCCGGAGATGAACTCGGGGTCCGAGCCCCACATCCCCTCGAACAGCGCGACGGACGCGAGCGAGAGACCGACCGTCACGAGCACCTGCTCGATGTGCCGCTCGTAGAGCGGGCGGATGAGCAGCAGCTCGGTGAGCGCCGCGGCGCCCGCGCCGACGACCGCGCCCGCGAGGAGCGAGAGCGCGAACACGCCCCACGAGTCCGCGCCGAGCGAGCGCGCGACGAACCATCCGCCGAACGCGCCGAGCGTGAGGAACGAGCCGTGCGCGAAGTTGAGGACGCCCATGAGCCCGTAGATGAGGGACAGGCCGGACGCGACGAGGAAGTACAGCGCCCCGAGGCCGAGCCCCGTGACGAGGAGGAGGACGATCGTGCTCACCGGGCCACCGCCCCTTCGGTTCCGTGGTGGTCGACCTCGGCGTGCACGCCGAGGAGCTGCTGGACGCGGTCGGGGTCGTCGAGGAGCTCGCGCGCCGGGCCCGTGTGCACGACGCGGCCCGCGTCGATCACGACGACGCGCTCGGCGAGCCGCTCGATGACCTCGAGGTTCTGCTCGACGAGCAGGATCGGCACGGTGCGTGCCGCCTCCGCGAGCGCGTCGGCGACCTCGCCGACGATCCGCGGGGCGAGGCCCTTGGTCGGCTCGTCGACGAGGAGCAGGCGGTTGGCGTTGAGCAGGGCGCGCGCGAGCGACACCATCTGCTGCTGGCCACCCGAGAGCGTGCCGGCGCGCTGCGCCGCGCGCTGCACGAGGTCGGGGAACAGCTCGGCGACGAGCTCGCGCCGCGGGTGGGCGTCGCGCTCGGCGAGGCGCAGGTTCTCCGCGACCGTGAGCCCGGCGAACACCTCGCGGTCCTCGGGCACGTACCCGACGCCGCGGCGCACGATCTTGTCCGTGCGCTCGCCGTCGACGCGCGCGCCCGCGAGCAGCACCTCGCCCCGGCGCTCGATCAGGCCGAGCACGGCCTTGAGGGTCGACGTCTTGCCGACGCCGTTGCGGCCCAGCACCGCCGTGACGCCCGTGGCCGGGACGGAGAACGTCACGTCCTCGACGACCTGCTGGCCCGCGATGCGCGCGGACAGCCCGCGCACCTCGAGGACGGGCACGTCGCTCGCGGCCGCGGGGTGGGTGGTGCTCCCGCTGCTGGCGCTCATGCTGCCTCTCCTGCCGTGACGCCCAGGTAGGCGCTCTGCACCGTCGGGTCCGCCATGACGGCGTCGGGGGTGTCGCACGCGAGCACCTCGCCGTGGTGCATGACGGCGACCCGGTCGGCGAGCCCCAGGACGACGTCCATGTGGTGCTCGACCATGAGGACCGTGCAGCCCGTGGCGTGCAGGTCGCGGATGACCTCGACGAGCCCGGGCACGTCGGCCGAGGACACGCCCGCCATGGGCTCGTCGAGCAGCACGACCCGCGGCTCCGTCGCGAGGAGCACCGCGATCTCGAGCTTGCGCTTGTCGCCGTGGGAGAGGTCGCCCGCGGCGACGTCCGCTCGGCGCGCGAGCCCCACGGTCGCCAGGTGCCGGTCCGCCTCCCGCGTCGCGGCGTCGCCGCGGCGCGGGAAGCGCAGCACGGACAGGGCACCGCCGAGGCGCCCCTGCGCGGCGAGCCGCACGTTCTCCCGGACGCTCAGACGCGG
Source organism: Cellulosimicrobium sp. NPDC030954 (assembly GCF_055571305.1). Taxonomy (NCBI): domain Bacteria; kingdom Bacillati; phylum Actinomycetota; class Actinomycetes; order Micrococcales; family Promicromonosporaceae; genus Cellulosimicrobium; species Cellulosimicrobium sp. NPDC030954. The sequence goes on along the minus strand of NZ_JBVIFN010000003.1, from coordinate 288,177 downwards.
GAACAGGCTCGACGTCTGGAACGTGCGACCCAGCCCGGCGCGGGCGCGTGCCGCCACCGAGGTGGTCGTCACGTCCGTGCCCTCGAGGAGCACCGACCCGCTCGTCGGGCGGTGGATGCCCGAGACCAGGTTGAAGAGCGTCGTCTTGCCCGCGCCGTTCGGCCCGATCACCCCGAGCATCTCGCCCTGCCCGACGGCGAGGCTCACGCCCTGGAGGATGCGCGCGCCGCCGATCTGGAGCCCGAGGTCGCGGACCTCGAGCGCGGGGAGGGTGTGCGGCTCGCCCACGTCAGCCCGCCTCGGCCGGCGCGACGTCCTCGCCCGGCACCTCGGTGACGAGCTCGGGGTCCCAGGCGTCGCCGTCGGCCACGAGCTTGACCTGGTACATCGGCTGGATCAGCGCGTGGTCGGACGCGCGGACCGTCGTCGCGCCCTTGGGCCCGTCGAAGCTCCAGCCCTCGAGCGCGTCGACCATGGCGTCGACGTCGTCGCCGCCCTCCTCGATCGCGTGGACGATCATCTGCGCCGCGACGAAGCCGTCGGGCGTGAAGAGGTCCGCCTGCTTGCCGGCCGCCTCGACCGACGCGAGCATCGCGGCCTCGACCTCGGTGCCCGCGGCGCCGGGGAAGTAGTGGTTGAGGAAGTCGACCTTGCTCGCCGCGGCGCCGTACGCGCCGTAGGTGGCGACGTCGCCGAGGCCGGTGACGACCGTCGTCGAGTCGAGCACGCCCTGCTGGTCGAGGCCCTGCCACATCGCGCCCGACGTCGCCCCGGCCCACGCGACGAACACGAGGTCGGGCGCGGCGTCGACGATCTGGTGCGCGAACGGCGTGAACTCCGTCGCGTCCTCGGGCACGAGCACGCTCGTCACCTCGGCGCCCTGCGCGCCGAGGACCGCCTCGACCGCGGCGAGGTTGCCCTGGCCGAACGCGTTGTCCTGCGCGAACACGACGACCTTCGCGCCGTCGGGGTCGACGAACGTGCCGGCGGTCGCGACGTCCTGGAGCGACTGGCGCCCCGAGCGGAACGTGTAGTCGTTGATGCCGGTGAGCGCGTCGACCGCGGCCGGGCCGGAGATGTAGAGCACCTTGTTCTGCTCGGCCTGCTCGGCGAGCTTGAGCGCCACGCCGGACACGACCGTGCCGCCGAGGATCTGGTAGCCCTTGCCGATGAGGTCCTTCGCCTGGCCGACCGCCTTGTCGGGGTCGCCGCCGTCGTCGTGGAACGTCACGTTGACGGGCCGGCCGTCGACCTCGCCCGTGCCGTCGGTCGCGTAGTCGAGGCCGGCCTGGAAGCCCTCGTAGTAGGCCTCGCCGTAGGCCGCGAGCGGCCCGGTCTTGGAGTAGATGATGCCGACGTCGACGGGGTCGGCGCTCGCGCTGCTCTCGCCTCCGGTCGTGTCGCCGCCGGTCGCGTCGGTCGGCGCGCACGCCGCGAGCACGAGGCTCGCGGCCGCGAGCGCGGCGACGGCGAGTGCCGGCCGCTGGGACTTCTTCGTCCGCATGACTTCGCCCTTCGTTGGGTGGTCCTGGGGGAGCGCCGCTCAAACATGAGAGGCGATTCAGGTTGCGGGAATCATGGATCCGCGACGAGCGCGGTGTCAACCCGCGCCGGTCACGATCCGGCCACGGGGCCGACGAGGCGATGTTGACAGGTGATTCAGGTCACACGTAACGTCCGGTTCGCCCGGGTCCGGCGCGCGACGGTGCGCGCCGCAGCGCGTCCGGCGCTGACGGCGACCCGACCTCGACGTGGAGGTTCAGATGGTCAGGCACTCCCTCAGGCGGCGCGGCCGCGCCCGCCGGTCCGCGGCCGCGCTCGCCCTCGGCACGGCGCTCGCCGTCGTGCTCGCGCCGCTCGTCACGGCCCCCGCGTCCGCGGCCGGCTCCTGGTCCCAGCGCTCGGCGGGCGGCATGACGGTCGAGCTGTACCGGCCGACGACCGCGCCCGCGCTCCCCGGCGGTCGGGCGCTCATGGTCTCGCTGCACGGCTGCGTCCAGACCTCGCAGGTGCTCAAGAACGCGGGCAACTGGACCGCGACCGCCAACGAGCACGGCATGGTCGTCGCGATCCCCGCGGCGCCGAGCGGCGGCGTCCTGCTCGGCTGCTGGGACTACTACGACACGAACCACAGCCGGACGAACCCCGCGCGGCACGACGACAACCTGCTCGACCTCGTCTCGGCGCTGCTCGCCGACACCTCGCTCGGCATCGACCCGGACCAGGTGTACGTCAGCGGGCTGTCCTCCGGCGGCGGCCAGGCGATGGTCATGGGCTGCCTCGCGCCCGACGTGTTCGCCGGCGTCGGGATCGCGGCCGGGCCCACGGTCGGGACGACGTCCGGCCAGATCGGGAGCGTCGCGACGACGCTCGCGCAGGCGCGCTCGACGTGCCGGACGTTCGCGGGGACGCACGCGGCGGAGTTCGCCACCCAGGTGACGTCCATCGTCTTCGGCAGCGCGGACACGACCGTCGCGACGGGGTACGGGACGCTGAACGCCCAGGTCATGGCCGACCTCTACGGCGCCGGGACGACGTCGTCGTTCTCCCTCGCCGGGCTCGCGGGGACGAACACGGCGGGCTCCGGCTCGCTGTGGTCGGACGCCGACGGCCCGCGCGTCTCGCTGGTCCGGAACACCGGGCTCGCCCACGCGTGGCCCGCGGGCGGCGGGCCGGGCGGGTCGTACGTGTCGACGAACAGCATCGACTACCCGGCCTACCTCACCGACTTCCTGTTCGAGAACAACCGCCGGGTCGACCGCGACCCCGGCACCGGGCCCGAGCCCGACGTCGTCGCTCCGACGGTCACGATCACGTCGCCGACCGCGGGCGCGACCGTGACAGGGGCCGTCCGGGTCGCCGTCGCGGCGGCGGACGACCGCCGCGTGGACCGCGTCGAGCTGAGCGTCGACGGCACCGCGCTCGCGACGCTGCGCACCGCCCCGTACGCGGACGACTGGGACACGACGGCGCTCGCGGCGGGCGCCCACGTGCTCGCCGCCCGCGCGGTCGACGCGGCGGGGAACGCGACGACCGCACAGGTCACCGTGACGGTGCAGGTGCCCTCCGGACCGTGGTGCGGCACGGCGACGAACGCCCAGCACCAGGCTGCGGGTCGCGCGATCTCCTACGGCGTGGACCCGTACAACCCGTACTACGCGGTGGGCTCGCTCGCGTACCTCGGCCAGGGCGACGCGACGGTCACGACGCTGCGCGAGGCCGCGCCGGGCCGCTACGAGGTCGCGACGACCTGCTGAGCGGGCCCCACGCGGCGCACCGACCGGTGCCGAACCCGGGGATACGGGCGAGCTGGGCCCTCGCCTCGCCCGCAACCCCGGGTTCGGCGAACGCGGACGGCCCGGGTCAGTGCTCCAGGCGGTCCTTCGCGTCGCCGATGTGGTCGGTGACGTCGTCCGGCAGGTCGTCGAGGTTCATGTCGTTGCTGCGCGCACGCCGGGCGTCCCAGCGCAGCGCGACCGCGGCGAGGGCGGCGGCGATCGTCGACGCGGCGAGGACGGCGATCTTCGCCGCGTCGGTGTGGGTCGAGTCCGGGAACGACAGCTCCGCGATGAGGAGCGACACGGTGAACCCGATGCCGCCCAGCAGGCCGACCGGGAGCAGGTCGCGCACCCCGATGCCCGGCGCGAGGCGCAGCGGGGTGAACCGTGTGACGAGCGCCGTCACCCCGAGCACGCCCACGAGCTTGCCCAGCACGAGGCCGAGGACGATCGCGAGCACGACCGGCTGGCCGAGGACGTCGCCCCCGCCGCCGACGAACGTCACGCCCGCGGCGAAGAACGCGAACACCGGCAGGGCGATCCCCTGGGAGACCGGGCGCAAGGCGTGCTCGAACCGGTGCGTGCGCGACTCGGTCTCGCCGTGCATCGCGAGCGCGGGGACGGTGAAGCCGAGCAGGACGCCCGCGATCGTCGCGTGCACGCCGGACTCGTGGACCAGCACCCACGCGACGACCGCGACGGGCACGAGGAGCCACCACCGGGTGCGCCGTGCCCGGACCAGCACGGCGAACAGCGCGACCGCGACGAGCGCGAGGCCGAGGAACCCGATGCGCAGGTCGGCCGTGTAGAAGACCGCGATGACGACGATCGCGAGCAGGTCGTCCACGACCGCGAGCGTGAGGAGGAACGTGCGGATCGCGGCGGGCAGCCCGCGCCCGAACACGGCGAGCACGCCGAGCGCGAACGCGATGTCCGTGGCCGTCGGGATCGCCCAGCCGTGCAGCGCGCCGTCGTCGCCCGCAAGCAGCACGACCGCCGTGAAGATCGCCGCCGGCACGGCCATGCCGCCGACCGCGGCGAGCATCGGTACCCCGGCCTGCCGTGGGCTCCGGAGGCTGCCCGCCACGAACTCCTGCTTGAGCTCGACGCCCACGACGAAGAAGAAGATCGCGAGCAGCCCGTCGGCGGCCCAGGTCTCGAGGCTCAGGTCGAGGTGCAGGGACAGCGGGCCGATCGAGGCCGGCCCGACCACCGTCTCCGAGAGGGTCGTGTACGCGTCCCGCCACGGGGAGTTCGCCCACAGCAGCGCGAGCAGCGCCGCGCCGATGAGCAGCGCGCCGCCCGTCGTCTCTCTGCTCACCCACCGGCGCAGCCGCACGCGAGGCGAGGGCCGGTCCGTCGACGGGGCGGGGTGGGTGCCGGAGGGCGGGGTGGCGTGGGTCATCGTGCTCCCGGGGTCGCTGTCGTGTCGCACGGCCCGCGGACGCGAGACCGTGGCCGACCAGACTTCCCGGCACACCGTCCTCGATTCTACGGGGGCCGTACCCCGCGCGGCCGACGTGCTCGTCTGGCGATCATCCTCCCGGGCGACGCCGCCCGCGGCCAGCGCACGTGAGGATCGGCAGGTGCCCGACAACGTCCCCCGCCCCGCGCCCGACCTCACCCCGGCAGAGTCCACCGACTCCGCCCCGACCCCGACACCTGCCCCGACGCCGTCCCCGACCCCGTCCCCGGACGGGACGGTGTCGCCGGACGTGCCGACCGTCGTCGGACCGACGGCGCTCGACCGCTGGCTCCTGTGGGGCGGGTCGCCGGTCCTCGGGGCGCTGCTCGCGTACGGGGCGCTCCACCTCGCCGGATGGATGGCGGGACTGCGGTGGGCGCCGTTCCAGGGACTCGCGCGCGCCATCGACGAGCTCCTCGGCGAGCGGGGAACCCTCGGCGTCGCGATCTGCCTCGCCCTCGGGGTCGGTGCCGGGCTCGTGTTCGCCGCGCACGCGGTGCGGGACATCGCGGTCGTGACGCTCGACGCCGCGCACGCAGCCGTCGACCGGCGCGGCGACCGCACCGAGCTGGACCGGGACCACGTCACCGCCGTGCTCGTCGACCGCAAGGACCTCGTCGTGCTCGGCCGTCGGACCCCGACCGCCACCGACCGGCCCACGTCGCCCGCGGCGCGCACCGCACCCGACGCCGGCGTCGACATCGTGGACGGCGACGCTCACGACGCACCGGTCGTCGAGCTCCTGCACGTCCGCACCGAGCTCGCGACCCACCGTCTTGCCGACGCGTTCCGGTCGCACGGCTGGCCGTGGCACGACGGCGACCCGTGGGCAGAGGAGTTCCGGCGCTGGGTCCCCGGCGACCCGTCGCTCCCGCCGAGCGCCGACGCGGTCCTGCGCGCCCGCGCGACGATGCTCCAGGCCGACAAGACGTCCGACGCCGCCGACCTGCGGCGCGAGCTCGCCCGCCTCGACGTCGTCGTCCGCGACGTCGACAAGGTCCAGCACTGGCGCCCGGCCACCCCGCCGAGCTAGAGCCCTGGTTCGTGTGTTCGACGGCGGTCTGGTCACCTTGGGTGGCGGGATGGGTGGTGGTGCCGCGTCTACCATCCGCCGCTCGTTCCTCGCGGCTCCCGCCAGGCCCGCCACGACGCGGCACCACCACCCACCCCGCCCGGCGTCGTCTCGCCCTGGTCTCCGCTCACCTCGGGCGACTGCCCGCGGTGTCGGTTCCCCGAGCATGTTCCCGCTGTCGCGTTCGGTAGCCGCGTGGCACGGTCGTCCCGGCTCCCGGCTCCCGGCTCCCGGCTCCCGGCTCCCGGCTCCCGGCTCCCGGCTCCCGGCTCCCGGCTCCCGGCTCCCGGCTCCCGGCTCTCGGTGCCGTTGCGCCGTGGCCGTGGGTTGCGTCACCGTCGCGACGGTTCTGGTCGTCGCGATGTCGCGTCGAGTCGTGGCGACATGACGTCGAGCAGGTGGTTGTGGTTCGTCGGGGGTGTCTGACGAGCCGTGGTCGCCTGTTCGGCTTACGGGGATGGCCTGGTCGGCCGGGCGGCAGGCCCGTGGTGGGCCGACGGCTGAGCGGTGGGGGTGGACTCGGATGCGAAGGGGCGTCAGAGCGGCGCTCCTAGAACCCACGCCCGAAAGACCAGGGTGAGGGCGCCGCAGCCCCGAGCACCGAGGACACCCGCGCCGCGGACCCGACCCCGCGGGCTTGAATTCCGAGCACGCCTACCTCGCCGGACCACGGCTCTACCCTGCGTGACCCCTCGGCGGGGCGGTCAGGCGGAGGTGTCCTCGGCGAGGGTGAGGAGGCGGGTCATGGTGTTCCAGTTGCGGCCGGTCACCGGGGCGCCGGCGGCCTTCGTGAGGACCGCCGTCGTGAGCTTCGAGCGGCCGATGCCGTCGGGGTAGGCGACGTACAGGACGCCGTTCGCGACGGCGGCGCGCTCCGTCCCGCCGCGGTCGTCGATCGTGGCGGCGCCGTCCGGGTCGACCGGGGTCTCGCCGACGAGGACGAGGAGCGCGGCGGGTCGCTCCTGTGCGTCGTCGGGGAGGGGGTTGCCGCGGACGATCTTGCGCAACCGCTCGGTCGTGAGCACGGCCACGGCGGCGTCGACGCCGAAGCGTTCGGCGACGGCGTCGTGCAGGAGCCGCGCGACGTCGTCGGGACCGGACGCGCCCGAGGTCCCGGGCGCGACGACGAGGTTGCCGCTGTTGACGACCGTGCGGGCGTGCGCGAACCCGAGCTCGCCCGCGAGCTCGCGCAGCGCGGTCGACGGGACCTTGCGCCCGCCCACGTTCACGGCGAACAGCAGGGCGACGTAGGCGGTCACGACGCCGTCCCCGGTCGGCGGTGGGACCACGGCGCGGCCTCCTCCAGGCGGGCGGCGAGGTCGAGGAGGAGCGCGTCGTCCCCGTGGTCGGCGCCGAGCATGACGCCCACGGGGACGGTGGCGGACGACCCGTCGGGGTCGGTCACGTGCGCCTCGCCGAGCGGGAGCGAGATCGCGGGGCGGCCGGTGAGGTTCCACACGCTGGTCCAGGGGGTGAACGCGGTCTGTGCGGCGAAGTCGGCGGCCGGGTCGTCGTCGATCCGCTGGCTGCCGACGAGCGCGGGCGGCTGCGCGAGCGTGGGGGAGAGCACGACGTCGACCCCGGCCCAGGCGGCGGCGACCTCTCGCGTGAGCTGCTGCACCCCGGCGAGGGCGGTGGCGTACGCGAGCCCGCTCACGCCGCGCCCGCGCTCGCGCAACCACCGCGTGAGCGGGACGAGCAGGTGCTCGCGGTCCGGCGGGACGGGGGCCTGGAGCGCGCCGACCGACCACAGGGCGGCGAACGCGTCCCAGCGCTCGGCGCCGAACGGCGGGGGGATCTCGACGACGTCGTGCCCGAACCCTGCGAGGAGCGCGGCGGTCGTGCTGGCCGCGTCCGCGCACGCGGGGTGCACGGGCGCGTCGGCGGCGATCACGGGGTCGAGCAGGAGCCCGACGCGGAGCCGCCGCCCCGACGGTGCGGCGGCCAGGCGTGCGGTGAACGTGTCGCCCGGCCACGGGCGCGCGAGCACGTCGAGGAACGCCGCGGCGTCCCGGACCGACCGGGTGAGGACGCCGTGCGTGGCGAGCCCCGCGCCGTCGACCCCGTACGGCCCGGGGCTCACGAGCCCGCGCGACGGCTTGAGCCCGACGAGCCCGCACGCGCTGGCGGGGATCCGCAGCGAGCCGCCACCGTCGCTCCCGTGCGCGACGGGGACGACGCGTGCCGCGACCGCGGCCGCGGCGCCGCCGCTCGACCCGCCCGCGGACCGTGCGAGGTCCCACGGCGTCCGGGCCGTGGGCCCGACGTCGGGCTCGGTGTAGCAGGGCAGGCCGAGCTCCGGGGTGGTCGTCTTGCCGACCATGACGGTGCCCGCCGCGCGCAGGAGCGTCGCGACGCCGTCGTCGTAGGGCGCCGGGAACGGGTCGATCGCGGCCGACCCGGCGCGGATCGGCACGCCCTCGACCATGGTGAGGTCCTTGACCGGGCACGGGACGCCGAGGAACGGCGGCGGCGCGCCCGGCTCCGTGGACGCGGCGACGAGGGAGCCCGCGCGACGTGCCGCGACGAGCGCGGCCTCCGCGGCGAGCGCCTGCGTGTGCGCGAGGTCGGCGGTGACGACGGTGAACGCTCCGACGTCCGCGCCGACGCCCGTGGCGGCGTCGAGCGTCGCGTCGAGCACCTCCGTCGGGGAGGCGTCGCCGCTCCGGAGCGCGTGGGCGAGGGCGGTCGCGTCGAGGTCGAGCAGGTCGGTGACGCTCATGGCTCGTGAACCTACGCGGCGGGCCGCGACCGCGCGAACCGCCCGGGGTCGACACCCCGCCGGGTCCGGCGTATATTCCAGTCGGAATATTCCTTGCGGACCTCCCTGTCCGGGCCACCTGCCCGCACCGTCCGCCGCCCCCGCCGTGAACCCGTCCCGGAGACGACCGTGCCCGCACCGCGCCTGAGCCCCACGGCGACCCTCGTGCTCGCCGTGCTGCTCGACCAACCCATGCACCCGTACGAGATGCTCGTACGCCTGCGCAAGCGGCGCGACGACCGGCTCGTCCGGCTCAACCCGGGCGCCGTCTACCACGCGGTCGACCGGCTCGAGCGCGACGGCCTCGTCGAGCGCGCGGGCGTCGACCGCGACGGCAACCGGCCCGAGCGCACCCTCTACGCCATCACCGACGCGGGCGTCGCCGCGCACCACGACCGCACGCGCGACCTCGTCCGCGAGACGCCGCCCGAGTACCCGGCGTTCCCGGTGGGGCTCGCGCTCGTGCACGACCTCCCGCTCGAGGACGCCCTCGCCCTCCTGCGGGAGCGCCGGGCAGCGCTCGCGGCCGCGACGGACGGGGTGCGCGAGCACCTCGACGGCGTCGTCACGCGCGGGCTGCCCCGGCGCTACCTGCTCGACGCGTCGTTCCAGCTCCACCAGGCCGAGGCCGAGATCGCGTGGCTCGACGCGACGGTCGCCGACCTCGAGTCGGGCGCGCTGAGCTGGACCGACCAGCCCGCGCCTGCGTTCCGCTTCCCCCGCACGACCTCACCTCAGGAGCCCTCGTGACCACTCCCGCCCCGGGCAGCAGCCCGAGCACGGCCCCGGCGCCCGCCGACGGCGGCTCGCGCGTGGTGCCCCTCGTCGACCTCCACGGCCGCAGCGCCTGGAGCATCCTGCCGCCGCTCATCCTCGGCTTCTTCATGATCATGGTCGACACCACGATCGTGAACATCGCCGTCCCGACGCTCCAGACCGAGCTCGACGCGTCGCTCGTCGCGGTGGGCTGGGTGAACAGCGCCTACCTGCTCTCCTACGCCGTGCTGCTCCTGCTCGCCGGGCGCCTCGGCGACCGGTACGGCCCCAAGCCCGTGTTCGTCGTCGGGCTCGCGGTCTTCACGATCGCGTCCGCGTGGTGCGGGTTCTCGGGATCCATCGAGATGCTCATCGCGGCGCGCGTGGTCCAGGGCGTCGGCGCGGCGCTCATGACGCCGCAGACCATGGCGATGATCACGCGCGTCTTCCCGCCGCGGCAGCGCGGCGCGGCCATGGGCCTGTGGGGCGCGACCGCCGGCGTCGCGACGATCGCCGGACCGCTGCTCGGCGGCGTGTTCGTCGAGTCGTGGGGCTGGGAGTGGATCTTCTTCGTCAACGTGCCGGTCGGCGTCGTCGCGCTGTGGTTCGCGCTCACGCGCCTGCCGCGCCTCGCGACGAACAAGCGCTCGTTCGACGTCCTCGGCGTCGTGCTCTCGGTCGTCGGCCTGTTCGCCGTCGTCTTCGGCCTCCAGGAGGGCGAGACGTACGACTGGGGCACCATCACCGGGCCGATCACGGTCTGGGGCGTCATCGGCGCCGGGCTGCTCGTGCTCGTGGGCTTCGTCCTGTGGCAGCGCCACCTCGGCGACGGCGCGCTCCTGCCCCTGCGGCTCTTCCACTCCCGCAACTTCTCGCTCGCGAACATCGCGGGCATGTCCGTCTCGTTCGCGATGATCGGGATCTTCTTCCCCCTGACGATCTACCTGCAGTCGATCCTCGGGCTGTCGCCGCTGCACGCCGCCCTCGTCAACCTGCCGGGGTCGCTGGTGTCGGGGATCGTGGCGCCGCTCGCGGGTCGCCTGTCCGACAGGGTGCCCGCCAAGTGGGTCGTAGCGACCGGGTTCGGCGTCCTCGCGGTCGCGATCGGGTGGCTCGCCCTGGTCGTCGGCCCGGGGGTGTCGGTCGTGACGATCGTGCTGCCCATGACGCTGTTCGGCATCGGCACCGGCTGCGTGTTCTCGCCGCTCGCCAACCTCGCGACGTCGGGCCTCGACCACCGCACCGCGGGCGCCGGGGCGGGCGCGTTCAACACCACGCGCCAGGTGGGCGGCGTCATCGGCTCGGCGGCGATCGTCGCGACCCTCACCGCGCGCCTCGCCGTCACCCTCCCCGCCGCCGCGCAGGACGCGGCGGCCTCCCTCCCCGAGCAGTTCCGCCAGCAGTTCGTCGACGGCTTCGCGAACGCCGGGTCGCTCCAGGGCGGCCAGGGCGGCTCCTTCCCGCTCCCGCCCGGGGTGCCCGACGACGTCGCGCGCCAGGTGACCGACGCCGCCACCGCCGCGTTCCACCAGGGGTTCGCGACCGCCGTCGGGCAGACGCTCGCGGTCACGGCCGCGGTCCTGGTGCTCGGCTTCGTGTGCGCGATCGCGATGACACCGAAGCACGTCGAGCACTGACCCGCGAGATCGGCCCGTACGTCGCGAGATCGGCCTCCCGAGGGTCGATCTCGAACGCTCGGGCCGATCTCGCGGAGCACGCTTCCGGACCACCGCGTGAACGGAGGGTTAAACCTCGCCCCGGAGGCGTGTCGGGGGTGGTGAGCGGAATCACACCGGCGTAGTTTCGATGAGACGGACGGCACCACCGCCGTCCTCCGGGAGGCCAGCCGATGGGGTTCACGCTCCGCTCAGGAGGGCCGGCACCGGCGCTGCTGAGCCGTGGCACCCACGGCCCGACGGCCGGTCGCCCGCCTCGCCCAGAGAGAGAACGGCGCCCGCGCGCCGGAGGGGAGCCCTCGTGGTCCGCACCTCACCCACCCCCGGTACCTCACCCACCCCGCAGGATGACGCGAGAGACGACGACGCGCGCCGCACGTTCGTCGTCGACACCTCGGTCCTGCTGAGCGACCCCCGCGCGATCGGGCGGTTCGCCGAGCACGACGTCGTCCTCCCGGTCGTCGTCATCACCGAGCTGGAGGCCAAGCGCCACCACGCGGAGCTCGGGTACTTCGCCCGCAGCGCGCTGCGCATGCTCGACGACCTGCGCGTGAAGCACGGCCGGCTCGACGCCCCGATCCCGGTCGGGGACGTCGGCGGGACCCTGCGCGTCGAGCTCAACCACACCGATCCCGACGTGCTGCCCGCCGGCTTCCGGCTGGGGGACAACGACACGCGCATCCTCTCCGTCGCCGCGAACCTCGCGGCGGAGGGGCACGACGTGACGGTCGTGTCCAAGGACCTGCCGATGCGGGTCAAGGCGTCGGCGGTCGGGCTGCGCGCGGAGGAGTACCGCCACGAGCTCGCCGTCGACTCGGGCTGGACCGGCATGGGGGAGATCTCCTTCACGGACGCCGAGGCGGCGTCGCTCTGGGAGCACGAGTCCGTCGAGCTCACGAGCCTCGACCCGGAGGTCGTCGAGGCCGCCGGACCCCTGCACTGCCACACGGGCCTCGTGGTGCACTCGCCGCGCGGCTCCGCGCTCGGCCGCGTCACGGCGGACAAGCACGTGCAGCTCGTGCGCGGCGACCGCGAGCTCTTCGGTCTGCACGGTCGCTCGGCGGAGCAGCGCGTCGCGATCGACCTGCTCCTCGACGAGTCCGTCGGCATCGTGTCGCTCGGCGGCCGGGCGGGGACGGGCAAGTCGGCGCTCGCGCTGTGCGCAGGGCTGGAGGCGGTCATGGAGCGTCGGCAGCACCGCAAGGTCATGGTGTTCCGCCCGCTCTACGCGGTGGGCGGCCAGGAGCTCGGGTACCTCCCCGGCTCCGAGGCCGAGAAGATGAACCCGTGGGCGCAGGCCGTCTACGACACGCTCGGCGCGCTGGTCTCGCCCCAGGTGCTGGACGAGGTGATCGACCGCGAGATGCTCGAGGTGCTGCCGCTCACGCACATCCGCGGGCGCTCGCTGCACGACGCGTTCGTCATCGTCGACGAGGCCCAGTCGCTCGAGCGCAACGTGCTGCTCACGGTCCTCTCGCGCATCGGTCAGTCGTCGCGCGTCGTCCTCACCCACGACGTCGCGCAGCGCGACAACCTGCGCGTCGGGCGGCACGACGGCGTCGCCGCGGTCATCGAGGCGCTCAAGGGCCACCCGTTGTTCGCGCACGTGACGCTCACGCGCTCCGAGCGCTCGCCCGTCGCGGCGCTCGTCACGGAGATGCTCGAGTCGATCGAGGTCTGAGGCGCGTCGCGCGCGCGTCTCCGGAGGCGGGTGAAATCTCCGCGGACGGATCCACGGACCCACCACGGCACGCTACGCTTCGGCCGCCGTCGTGGTGGGCGCCGTGCCCGTCACTCGACTTCCCGGAGGAAGCCCCATGTCCGTCCCCGTCTCGAACCAGGCCACGAGCCCCAAGCTCCTGCTGCCCGCGGTGCTGCTCTGCTTCTTCCTCGGCACGCTGGGCGTGCACCGCTTCTACGTCGGGAAGATCGGCACCGGCGTGCTCATGATCCTCACGCTCGGCGCGTTCGGGGTCTGGACGCTCGTCGACCTCATCATGCTGATCGTCGGCGCGTTCCGGGACAAGGAGGGGCGCAAGCTCACCCAGTGGACCTGAGCGAAGGCTGAACGACGCGGGCCAGGTGCGAACGCACCTGGCCCGCGTCGTGCCGTCTCCGCGGTGGGTCAGGCCTGCGGCGGGCGCGTCATCGACAGCACGTCGAGCGCCTCGTCGAGCTGCGCCTCGGTGACCTCGCCGCGCTCGACGAACCCGAGGTCGATCACGGCCTGGCGGACGGTGAGGCCCTCGTTGACGGAGTGCTTCGCGACCTTCGCCGCCGCCTCGTAGCCGATCACGCGGTTGAGCGGCGTGACGATCGACGGCGACGACTCGGCGAGCGCGAGCGCCCGCTCGACGTTCGCGGTGATCCCCGCGACGGTCTTGTCGGCGAGCACGCGGGACGCGTTCGCGAGGAGGCGGATCGACTCGAGGACGCCCTGGGCGATGACGGGGATCTGCACGTTGAGCTCGAACGAGCCCGACGCGCCCGCCCACGCCACGGTCGCGTCGTTGCCGATCACGCGCGCGGCGACCATGAGCACGGCCTCCGGGACGACCGGGTTGACCTTGCCCGGCATGATCGAGCTGCCCGGCTGCAGGTCGGGGATGAAGATCTCGCCGAGGCCCGTGTTGGGGCCGGAGCCCATCCAGCGCAGGTCGTTGCAGATCTTGGTGAGGGACACGGCGATCGTGCGCAGCGCGCCGGACAGCTCGACGAGGCCGTCGCGCGAGGACTGCGCCTCGAAGTGGTCGCGCGCCTCGGTGAGCGGCAGGCCGGTGTCCTCGACGAGCAGCGCGATGACACGCTGCGGGAACCCGGCGGGCGTGTTGATGCCCGTGCCGACGGCGGTGCCGCCGAGCGGGACCTCGGCCGCGCGGGGCAGGGCCGCCTCGAGGCGCTCGACGCCGTAGCGGATCGCGGCGGCGTAGCCGCCGAACTCCTGCCCGAGCGTGACGGGGGTGGCGTCCATGAGGTGGGTGCGGCCCGACTTCACGACGGTCTCGAACTCGGCCGACTTGGCCTCGAGCGCCTCGGCGAGGTGGCCGAGCGCGGGCACGAGGTCCCGCACGACGCCCGCGGTGGCGGCGACGTGCACCGACGTGGGGAACACGTCGTTGGAGGACTGCGAGGCGTTGACGTGGTCGTTCGGGTGCACGTCGCGCCCGAGCGAGCGCGTGGCGAGCGTCGCGAGGACCTCGTTCGTGTTCATGTTCGACGACGTCCCGGACCCCGTCTGGTAGACGTCCACCGGGAAGTGCGCGTCGTGCGCGCCGGAGGCGACCTCGTCGGCCGCGGCGACGATGGCGGCGGCGACGTCCTCGTCGAGCACGCCGAGCTCGGCGTTCGCCCGGGCCGCGGCCTTCTTCACGCGCGCGAGGGCCTCGATGTGGCCGCGCTCGAGCGGGGTGCCGGAGATCGGGAAGTTCTCCACGGCGCGCTGCGTCTGCGCGCGGTAGAGAGCCTGCGCGGGGACGCGCACCTCGCCCATGGTGTCGTGCTCGATGCGGTACTCGGTCGTCGGTGCGGCCTCGCCGGCGGCGGCGCCGGAGGCCTCGGGAGATGCAGTCATGGGGCCATCCTGCCGCACCGCGCGCGGGCTCCCGCAACCCGCGTGACCCAGGTCACGCGGGGTGCGGGCGGCCCGGCCGGGCGCCGGTGCCGGGGCCTCAGTCGTCGGCGAGCGGTGCCTCGCCGACGTCGCCCACGACGTCGACCAGGCGGGCGCGGCCCTCGGCGAAGTCGTACTCGACGCCGACGATCGCGCAGCGCCCCTCCGCGACCGCGGCCGCGAGCCCGGCGGAGTACGAGTGGAGCATGTCGACCGTGTTGCGCACGTGCTCGCGGCGCAGCACGGCCGGGTCGAGGTTCTCCAGCGAGCCGTTCCCGGCGCCGGTGATCTTCGCGATCGACGGGATGACGCGGTCGACCACGGCGCGGACGAACCCGTCCGCCTGGGCGCCGGTCGTCAGCGTGTCCACCGCGGCTCCGACGGCGCCGCACGAGTCGTGCCCCAGCACCACGACGAGCGGCACGGACAGGAGCTCGACCCCGTACTCGATCGACCCGAGCACGGTCGTGTCGACGACGTGGCCCGCCGTGCGCACGACGAACATGTCGCCCAGGCCCTGGTCGAAGATGATCTCCGCCGCGACGCGCGAGTCCGAGCACCCGAACAGCACGGTGTGGGGGTGCTGCGACGACGACGTCTCCCGCCGTCGGTCCGCGCCCTGCGACGGATGGAGCGGGGCGTCCGCGACGAACCGGTCGTTGCCGGAGCGCAGGGTCGCCCAGGCCTCGGCCGGGGTGAGGGGGGCGGGGGTCGGGGAGGCAGACGTCATGGCCTCATGATCGCAGCCCGCGTCCGCGCAGGCCGGAGCCGTTCGCATGGCGAACCACCGGGTCCGGGTGTAGCCATGGAGGGGGACGCCGGGAGACCGGCTGGCCGCGACCGAGGGGAGCTGACGTGCGTCGACGCACCCGAGCGCTCGCCGTCCTCGTCGCCGTGGGGCTCGTGGCGCCGCTCGCCGCGTGCGGCCCGGGCGACGACGGGACGCCGGTGCTCACGTGGTACATCAACCCGGACAACGGGGGGCAGGCCGACATCGCCGCGTCCTGCACGGAGGCTGCCGGGGGCGCGTACCGGATCCAGACCGAGCTGCTGCCGCGCGACGCCGCGTCGCAGCGCGAGCAGCTCGCCCGCCGCCTCGCGGCGAAGGACTCGTCGATCGACGTCATGAGCCTCGACCCGGTCTTCATCGCGGAGTTCGCGGAGGCCGACTTCCTCGCGCCGGTGCCCGCCGACGTCGCCGACGCGACGACGCAGGACGTCGTGCAGGGCGCGATCGACGCGTCGACGTGGAAGGACGAGCTGGTCGCCATCCCGTTCTGGGCCAACACCCAGCTCCTCTGGTACCGCAAGTCGGTCGCCGAGGCCGCGGGGCTCGACATGTCGCAGCCCGTCACGTGGGACCAGATCATGAAGGCCGCGCAGGACCAGGACAAGCTCCTCGCGGTCCAGGGCGCCAAGGCAGAGTCGCTCACGGTGTGGATCAACGCGCTCGTCGAGGGCGCGGGCGGGCACATCCTCGAGAACCCGGAGGCGCCGGCGGACGAGGTGAAGCTCGGCCTCGACACCGACGCGGGCAAGGCGGCCGCGACCATCATCGGCGAGATCGGCACGTCGGGCGTGGGCGGCCCCGGGCTGCCGAGCGAGGACGAGCCGGCGTCCCTGACGAAGTTCCAGGGCGACAGCGGATCGTTCATGGTCAACTGGCCGTTCGTCTGGTCCTCCACCCAGGGCGCGGTCGACGCGGGGTCGCTCGACCAGTCCCTGCTCGACGACATCGGCTGGGCCCTCTACCCGCAGACCACGGAGGGCGAGGACGCCCGTCCGCCCTACGGCGGCATCTCGCTCGGCATCGGCGCGTTCGGCAAGCACACCGACCTCGCGTACGAGGCGGCGCAGTGCATCGTCAGCCCGGAGAACCAGGCCGAGTACTTCGTGACCAACGGCAACCCCGCCGCGAGCATCAAAGCCTACGACGACCCCGACGTCCAGAAGGCCTTCCCCATGTACGACGTCATCCGCGACTCGCTCGACCAGGCCGCGCCGCGACCGCAGACGCCGTTCTACAACGAGGTCTCCACGGGCCTGCAGCAGACGTGGTACCCACCGGCGTCCGTCGACCCCGACACGACCCCGCAGCAGTCCACCGAGTTCATCACCGCCGTCCTGCGAGGGGAGCGACTCCTGTGAACGCCGGACCTCCCGCCGAGCCCGCACCCCGCGGCCGGCACGCCACGCCGTCGACCACGACCGAGGAGGCTTCAGCCCGTCGCGAGACCCGCCGCGGGTCCCGGGACGACGCCCGCGGCGCGCCCGACGCCGCCGCGAAGGCCGCGCGCAGCGACCGGGCCCGCGCCGAGGCGCGCCTCGGGTGGTACCTCGCCGGGCCGGCGTTCGTCGTCATGCTCGCCGTGACGCTGTACCCGATCCTGCAGGCGGTCTACGACTCGCTCTTCAACTACAAGCTCACCGCCCCGGACGACCGCGCGTTCGTCGGGCTCAACAACTACGTCGTGATCCTCACGGACCCCGTGTGGTGGAAGGCCCTGTGGGTCACCGTCCTCATCACCGTGATCACCGTCGCGATCGAGCTCGTCCTGGGCTTCGCGCTCGCGCTCGTCATGCACCGCGCGATCAAGCGCCTGCGCGGGCTGCTGCGCACCGCGATCCTCGTGCCGTACGGGATCATCACGGTCGTCTCGGCGTTCGCGTGGTTCTACGCGTTCGACATCACGTCCGGGTACGTCAACCACTGGTTCGACTGGGTGCCCGGCATCGGTCCCGACCTCAACTGGTTCGCCCAGCAGGGCACGAGCCTGTTCGTCATCATCATGTCCGAGGTCTGGAAGACGACGCCGTTCATCTCCCTCCTGCTCCTCGCCGGCCTGGCGCAGGTGCCGGGCGATCTCGAGGAGGCCGCGAAGGTCGACGGCGCGACCGCGTGGCAGCGGTTCACGCGCGTCATCGTGCCGAACATGAAGGCCGCGATCATGGTCGCCGTCCTGTTCCGCGCGCTCGACGCGTTCCGCATCTTCGACAACGTCTTCATCATGACGAACGGCGCGAACGGCACCGAGGTGCTGTCGCTGCTCGCCTACCGCACCTCGATCGGCCAGCTCCAGATCGGCATGGGATCGGCCATCTCGGTGCTGCTGTTCCTGTGCGTCGTGCTCATCTGCTTCATCGCGATCAAGCTCTTCAAGGTGGATCTCGCCGGCGCGAGGGGGGAGAAGTGATGGGCAGCGTCCTCAGCACCCGGGCCAAGATCTGGTGGGCCGTCATCACGGTCGTCGTCCTCGTCGGGGCGCTGTTCCCCGTGCTGTCGATCTTCATGACGAGCTTCAAGGCGTCGAGCGACATCAACTCCGGGACGTTCCTCCCGCCGCGGTGGAGCACCGAGAACTACGAGCAGATCCTCGCGTCGGACGGCTCGGCGCAGGAGCTGTTCCTCTCCGCCCTGCGCAACTCGATCGGCATCTCGCTCATCGCGACCGTCATCGCCGTCGTGCTCGCGACGCTGTGCGCCTACGCGATCGCCCGCCTCGACTTCCCGGGCAAGCGCCTCATCCTCACGACGGCGCTCGGCGTCTCGATCTTCCCGGTCGTCTCGATCGTCACGCCGCTGTTCAACCTCTGGCGCAACATCGGCCTGTACGACACGTGGCTCGGCCTCATCATCCCGTACCTGTCGCTCACGCTCCCGATCTCCATCTGGACGCTCGCGGCGTTCTTCCGGCAGATCCCGTGGGAGCTGGAGCAGGCCGCGCAGGTCGACGGGGCGACCCCCTGGCAGGCGTTCCGCAAGGCGATCGTGCCGCTCGCGGCGCCCGGCGTCTTCACGACGGCGCTCATCGCCTTCTTCATCGCGTGGAACGACTTCGTCTACGGCATCTCGCTCACGTCGACGAGCGCCGCGCGCCCGGTCCCGGCAGCGCTGGCGTTCTTCACCGGCGCGTCGTACTTCGAGGAGCCGACCGGAGCGATCTCCGCGGCGGCCGTCGTCGTGACGATCCCGGTCGTCGTCCTCGTCGTGCTCTTCCAGCGTCAGATCGTCTCCGGCCTGACCCAGGGGGCGGTGAAGGGATGAGCACGACCGATCGCCGGGCGACCACCCGGCAGCCGCCCCTGCTGCCCGCCGCGGCACCGCCGCGCCCCGCCCGCGCCGTCGCGCACCGTGCCGCACGCCGAACCCGAGGAGAGAGCTGATGGCGTCGATCACCCTCAAGGACATCGTCAAGCGCTACGGCGACGGGTTCCTCGCGGTGGACCGCGTGAACCTCGACATCGCCGACGGCGAGTTCGTCATCCTCGTCGGCCCGTCCGGCTCGGGGAAGTCGACGGTCCTGCGCATGATCGTCGGGCTCGAGGACATCACCTCCGGCGAGCTCGACATCGACGGCACGCGCGTCAACGAGAAGGCGCCACGCGAGCGCGACCTCGCGATGGTGTTCCAGAACTACGCGCTGTACCCGCACCTCACGGTCGCCGAGAACATCGCGTTCCCGCTGCGCCTCGCCAAGGGCAAGCACAGCGAGGAGGAGATCCGCGAGAAGGTCGAGCGCGCGGCCGACATGCTCGACCTCCGCGAGCACCTGGACCGCAAGCCCGCGAACCTGTCGGGCGGCCAGCGCCAGCGCGTCGCGATGGGGCGCGCGATCGTGCGCGACGCGAAGGCGTTCCTCTTCGACGAGCCGCTGTCCAACCTCGACGCCAAGCTGCGCGGTCAGACACGCACGGAGATCGCCAGGCTGCAGCGGCGCCTCGGCACGACGACCGTCTACGTCACCCACGACCAGACGGAGGCCATGACGCTCGGCGACCGCGTCGCGGTGCTGCGCCGCGGTGTCCTCCAGCAGGTCGCGAGCCCGCGCGGGCTCTACGAGCAGCCCGTCAACCTGTTCGTCGCGGGGTTCATCGGCACGCCGCCCATGAACTTCCTGCCGGGCGAGGTGTCGGGCGGGCGGATCACGCTGCCGTTCGGCGAGTTCGACATGCCGGAGAACGTCGCGTCGGTCGTCGGCGACCGGGGCCTCGTCATCGTGGGGCTGCGGCCAGAGCACTTCGAGGACGCGCGGCTCGTCGACCCGTCCAAGAAGGACCGCGGCCACACGTTCGAGATCCAGATCGACGTCACGGAGTGGCTCGGCGCGGAGCTCTACGCCTACGTGCCGTTCGACATGCACGAGTCCGTGAAGGGCCAGCTCGAGGAGCTGGACCGCGAGCTCGACGGCGAGGGCCTGCGCAGCCAGTTCGTCGTCGCCCTGGACTCCGCGTCGCGCGTGCGCGACGGCGACACGACGGAGCTGTGGTTCGACCCGACGAAGATGATGATCTTCGACCCCGAGACGAGCGAGAACCTCACGCGCGACGACGCCGAGGCCGACCGCATCGAGGAGGAGAACGCCGAGGACCGCAAGCGGTCGCTCGAACGGGCCCAGAAGCAGGACGCCCAGGTCTGAGGTGCGGCGTCGGCCGCCCGGGCGACCCGTCCGGGCGGCCGACGCGCGCCGGGAGACCGGCTCAGGCGGGCGCGAGCTCGGCGCGGCGCGGCGGGTTGGCGCCGGCGCGCGAGACGGTGACGGCGGCGACGGCGGCGCAGCGCTCGAGGAGGCGGGTGAGCGTGGCGGTGTCGACGGCGCGCAGCGCGTCGCGGCGGTCGGCGCCGAGCAGGCCGGCGTCCCAGAGCCCGTCCAGGAGCGCGCCCATGAAGGAGTCGCCCGCGCCGACGGTGTCCACGACCTCGACCCGCGGGGCCGTGACGCGCTGCTCGCCTGCCATGGTCAGAGCGAGGGCGCCCTCGCCGCCGTAGGTGACGACGACGAGCGCGGGGCCGAGCGCGAGCCAGTCGCGCGCGACCGCGACGGGGTCCGTCCCGGGCACGAGCCAGGCGAGGTCCTCGTCGCTGACCTTGACGACGTCGGCGAGCGCGACGAGCGCCTCGATCCGGGCGCGGGCGTCGGCGGGGTCGCCCATGAGCGCGGGGCGGGCGTTGGGGTCGTAGGTGATCGTGGCGGTGTCGCGCGCGGCGGCGACCAGGGCGCGCACGTCGGACGCGCCGGGCTCCAGGACGGCGGCGATCGAGCCCGTGTGTACGGCGAGCGTGCCGGCGCCCGGGGCGGTGCCGGCCGGGACGCGCCACTCCAGGTCGAACTCGTAGGTGGCGGCGCCCTGGCCGTCGAGGTGGGCGGTGGCGACGCTGGTCCGGTCGGCGCCGGTGCTGCCGGGGGCGAGGGTCACGGCGGAGTCGTCGAGCCAGGACCGGACCGCCTCTCCGTGGGCGTCGGTCCCGAGCCAGGTGGCCAGGCGCGCGTCGCGCCCGAGCCGCCCGAGGGTGAGGGCGACGTTGGCGAGGCTGCCGCCGGGGTGCTCGTCGACGCTGCCGTCGGCGCGGTGCACCACGTCGATCAACGCCTCGCCCACCACGAGCACGTGCTCGTGGCGCTCCGGGGCGCCGTCGGTCGCGGGGGCGGCGGGGGAGGTGCTCATCGGTCGTCTCCGGTGGTGTCGTCGGGGGTCTCGTCGGACTCGTCGTGCGTGCCTCCCGCGTCCTGGGAGCGTGCGGCGTCGAGCCGGGCCCGCGCACCGTCGAGCCACTCCTGGCAGCGCGCGGCCAGCGCCTCGCCGCGCTCCCAGAGCGCGAGCGACGCCTCGAGCGGCTCGCCGCCGGCCTCGAGCCGCGCGACGACCTGCACGAGCTCGTCGCGCGCCTGCTCGTAGGAGAGCGTCGCGACGTCGGTCGTGACAGCGTTGTCAAAGGAAGTCACGGCAGTATTCAACCCCATCTGTGCGTCATGGTCGGACCGGGCGTCCGGGAACCGGGCGCCGCGGGGTGCGGGACGCGGCTCACGGCGCGCCCCGGGAGGCGTCGGGCGAGGGCTCGCCGTCGTGCGTGGTGGTCACCGCGGCGTCGAGCGCGCCGCGCGCGAGCCGCACGCGGACGACGTCGCCCGCCGCGACGTCGTCGGGGGAGCGGACCACGTGTCCGTCAGCCCGCTGCACGACGGCGTACCCCCGCTCGAGCGTCGACGCCGGCGACAGGGCCCGGACCTGGGCATCCAGCCGACCGACCTCGCCGGAGGCGCGGACGAGCCGCGTGTCGAGAGCGCGTCGCGCGCGGTCGCGCAGCGCGGCCACCCGCTCGGCGTGGTCGGCGAGCATCGTGCCGGGGGTGGCCAGCACCGGGCGGGACCGGAGGCCGTCCAGCAGCGCCTGCTCACGCGCGACGCGCCCGGCGATCGCCGTCCGCAGCCGGTGGCGCCCCTGGGCCAGGCGTGCCCGCTCCTCCGCGACGTCCGGGACGACGCGCCTCGCGGCGGCCGTCGGCGTCGAGGCGCGGTAGTCCGCCACGAGGTCGAGGATCGGGCTGTCCGTCTCGTGGCCGATCGCGCTGACGAGCGGGGTGCGGCACGCCGCCGCCACCCGGACGAGGGCCTCGTTCGAGAACGGCAGCAGGTCCTCCACCGCCCCGCCGCCGCGCGCGACGACGATCACCTCGACGTCCGGGTCGGCGTCCAGCGCGCGGATCGCGTCGCCCACCTGCTGGACGGCGTGCGCTCCCTGGACCGCGACCTCCCGGATCTCGAACCGGACCCGGGGCCAGCGGGCGCGCGCGTTGACCACCACGTCGTGCTCGGCCTTGGACTCCCGGCCGCACACCAGCCCGACGACCTTCGGCAGGAACGGCAGCGGCCGCTTGCGGTCGGCGTCGAACAGGCCCTCGGCGGCGAGGACGCGCTTGAGGTGCTCGATGCGCGCGAGCAGGTCGCCGACGCCCACCGGACGGATCTCGCGCGCCTGGAGCTGGAGCGAGCCGCGCCGCGTCCAGAAGACCGGCTTGGCGTGCACGACGACGTGCGCGCCCTCCGTGAGGGGCGTGCCGTCCAGCACGCGCGTGGCCGCGGACACGGGCAGCGACATGTCCAGGTCGGTGTCGCGCAGCGTGAGGAAGGCGGTCGAGGTCCCCGGCCTCCGGTTGAGCTGCACGACCTGGCCCTCGACCCACACGGGAGCCATCCGCTCCACGTACTGCTCGATCTTGCGGGCGAGGAGCCGCACCGGCCACGGGTGCTCCGGACTCGTCTCGAGCGCGCGCGCCGGAAGCGGGCCGCGGTCCCCGGGCCGGGCGCCCCGCGCGGACGAGACGCCCGGCCGGGGGGCGTCGTCGGGCAGGGGGAGCGAGGCGGTCACGGGTCCAGCCTGCCGCACCCCACCCACGCCCACCCGGCGCGCCCGCCCGTCGGCACGTGCGCCGCCGGGTCCGCGTGGTCGCTCACGGGGCGAGCAGGTCGACCGTCACCAGCAGGTACCCCTGGGCGCGCAGGTCGTCGATGATGCCCGGCACGGCGTCGACCGTCGTGGCGTGGATGTCGTGCATGAGGACGACGCTCCCCGGCCGGGCGCCCTCGACGGCGCGCCGCCGGGTCTCCGCGGCGTCCTTCGTCTTCCAGTCGAGCGTGTCCAGGTTCCAGAGGATCACCTGCAGCCCCGTGCGGGTCGCGACCGACCGGACGCGGTCGTCGACGTCGCCGTAGGGCGGGCGCAGGAACGTCGGCGTCGCGCCGGACGCCGTGGTGATCGCCTCCTGCGTGCGCTCGAGCTCGGCGCGCACCTCGTCGTCGTCGAGCGTCGTGAGCTGGGGGTGGTCCCAGGTGTGGTTCGCGAGCAGGTGCCCCGCCGCGGCCGTGTCCCGCACCACGTCGGGGCGCTTCTCGACGTTGGTCCCGACGAGGAAGAACGTCGCGGTGACGTGCTTCTCCGCGAGCGTCTGCAGCAGTCGCTCGGTGTCCGCGCCGGGCCCGTCGTCGAACGTCAGCGCGACGCAGCGGTCGACCGTGCAGTCCACTCCCTGCGCGCGCCCCAGCTCGCGGCGCTGCTGCAGCGTCAGCGCCAGCCGGTCGCTCCAGACCGCCTCGGTGGCGCCGAGCACGGCGTCCCGCTGCGCCACCGTCTCGGCGACGGGATCGCCGCCCACGCCGGCGTCGAGCGTCGTGCCGGCGGCGGCGAGCGCGGTGTCGAGCGCCGTGCGGTGCGCCTCGTCCGAGACGAGCCCGGCCGACTCCGCGAGCACCGGTCGCCCCTCGGCGACCGCATCCTCGAGCCCGTCGTACGCCCACTGCTGCCACGCCGTCGCGACGTCCTGCGTCGCGGCGGCGACCGCCGAGGCCGCGTCGTCGAGCGCCTCGGGGGACGGCGTGGACCCCGTGACGACCTCGAACCGCCGTTCCGGCAGGGTCCGTGGGAAGAACGGGTTCGGGCGCGACAGCGCGTCGACCGTGCGGACCTCGACCGGGTACTCGACGGGTGTCCCGACGAGCGACCCGGCCTCCGGCAGCGCCGCCGCCAGCGGGTCGCGCACGGCGGGGTCCTCGACCTGGCCCTCGCTGCCCGCCAGCACGGCACCCCCGACCACCTCCGTCGCGGCGAGCGCGGCGAGGCGGGGCTCGTACGCCGCCACGGCCTCGGCGCGGGCGGTCTCGGCGTCGCGCTCGGCCTGCTCGACGTCGGCGCGGTGCTGGTCGACGGACGCGACCCACCGGTCGTGCTCTACCGTCGCCGCGAGGACCAGCGCGCCTGCCACCACGACCGCGACTCCGGGCACGAGCCACCACCACACGCGCCGTCGCGGCCGTGCCGGTCCGGCGGGTCCGGCGGGGTCGCTGGTCCCTGTGGGGCCGCTCGGGTCGGCGGCGTCGGGGGGAATGTCGGGGTCGGTCGGGTCGAGGTCGTCGGCCATCCCTCGATCCTCACGGGCGCCCGGAGGTCCGGCGACCGGGAGGGCCGTCCCGGTCGGGTGAGATCCGTCTCCGCGCGTCGGCCCCCGCGGACGCTGGGGAGGGGCGGTGGGCCACCGGCGGCGGTGCTGTGAGGAGGGCGGGCCCGGGTCGGAGGTGACAGGCCTCACCGAGGTCGGCGCGCGGGCGCTCACCTAGAGCCTGTCGAACAACTACCCGTGGTGATCAAGGCGGCGCAGGAGGAGTCGGACCTGGGACAGGATGACGAACGCTTCACGGGCGGTGAGTGTGGCTTCCTACTGCCGCACGAGGCGGCGCCGGTTGCCCCACGCGTTCGTCCGCTCGACGACCCGGCGCCCTGGTTGAACGACGAACCTTCCGGCGGGTTGGGGGCCAGAGACGATCTCCAGCTTGTTCCCTGCCGCGGTGCCGCGTCGGCGGGTGCTTGCCCCGTGTAGCCCTTGTCGGCCCAGACATGCGCCACGGACGGCCACGGGTTCTTCGGGCCGCGGACCAGGAGACGGTGAAAGTCGTGCGGGAGCGCCTGCCATGGGATGCCCGTGGTCACGACGAAGAGAAGCGCGTCGACGTACTCGCGCCAACGGTGCTCGCAGGAAGGCCGCCCGCCGCGGGTGTGGGTGGGGATCTCGAGCGCGGGGATGCGCGCCCAGGCCGTGTTGGTCAGGTCGGACGGGCAAGAGCGCCGCGGCGATGGTTCACACGTGCGCCATCGTCCTGACCAGGTCTGACATCCCAGTCGTTGTCGGTGCCGGCCGGTAGCGTCCTGGTCGTGTCGAGGCATACGACGTTCCAGCTGGTGGCTGACCCCACCGGGGAGCAGGCACGCGCCCTGGCCCGGCACGAGGGCGCGGCCCGGTTCGCGTTCAACCAGGGCCTGCGCCTGCACCTGGACGCCCGCGACGCTGCCAAGAACGGCGCCGTGGAGGTGAAGGTCCCATGGACCGGGTTCGACCTGATCAATGCGTTCAACGCGTGGAAGAAGACTGAGGACGCCGGGCGCCGCTTCGTGGTCGACGGTGCGGGTGTCGCCGAGCTGGAGGTCACGGGCCTGGCCTGGCGGACCGAGGTCAGCGCCCAGGTGTTCGAGGAAGCCGTCGTCGACCTCGGCAAAGCCCTGAAGGCGTGGACCGACTCCCGGCGCGGCAAACGCGCCGGACGCACCGTGGGACACCCGAGGTTCAAGAAGAAGAACCATGGGCGCGGATCGTTCCGGATGCGCAACAAGGTGTCCAGGACGACGTCGGGTGAGCGTTCCATGATCCGGCTCGGCGAGAAAGGTCCACGCTCGGTGACCCTGCCCGGCATCGGTGCCATCCGCGTGCATGACGACACCCGCCGCCTGCGGCGCATGCTCGCCCAGGGGCGGGCGCGGATCCTGTTCGCGACCGTCTCCCGCCGTGGTGGCCGGTGGCGCATCAGCGTGAACGTCGAAGCCGCCGACCTGCACCCCGGCGCCCAGCATCCTGTCCGTGACGACGCCGACCACAGCGGGTGGGCGGGCATGGACCGCGGGCTGCACACACCCGTCGTCGTCGCCCTGGCCGACGGCACCCAGACCCTGCGCATCGACGCCGCACCCAAGGCACTGCGTGTGGGCCAGCCCCTGACCCGGCGGTTGCAGAAGTCCGTGTCCCGCAAGGCCAAGGGCTCCGGCAAGCGGCGGTCCGCCGTGGCCCGGTTGGCTCGTCACCACGAGCGGGTTCGTGCCCGCCGTCACCACTTCCTGCACCAGGTCTCGAACGCGCTGGTCAAGACCCACGACCGGCTCGTCATCGAAGACCTCAACGTCACCGGCATGCTCGCCAACCACCGGCTCGCCGCAGCCATCTCGGACGCGGCCTGGGGTGAGTTCGCTCGCCAGATCACGTACAAGATGGCCTGGTACGGCGGGCACGTCCTGACCGCGGACCGGTGGTTCGCGTCGTCGAAGACCTGCTCGGCGTGCGGAGACGTGAAGAGCACGCTCACCCTCGCGGAGCGGGTCTTCACCTGCGAGCAGTGCGGGCACACCATCGACCGCGATCTGAACGCCGCGATCAACCTCGCCGCCTGGGGCGGGAACAAAGCCTCCCAGGTCCTGGACCCCGAAGCACGAGGCCAGGTCACCAACGCCCACCGACGGGAAGGCTCTGGCCCGCGCGCCCGCGCGAGTGAAACCAGCCCGGACGACGTGGGAACCCTCACCGCCACCGCGGCATAGGGACGTCCGAGAAGGACGCTGCCGAACACCCCAACGAGGTTGTTCGACAGGCTTTAGACTCGGTGGCGTGAGCGACCTCCCCGCCGGCTCGTCCGCGCACTCGTCCGACCTCCCCGTCGTCCCGTCGGAGACGGCCCCGCAGGGCTCCGTGCCGCGCAAGCGCGTCCTGCTCGCCGCGCCGCGCGGCTACTGCGCGGGCGTGGACCGGGCCGTCGTCGCGGTTGAGAAGGCGCTCGAGCACTACGGCGCGCCGGTGTACGTGCGCAAGGAGATCGTGCACAACAAGTTCGTCGTCGAGACGCTGAGCGAGCGCGGTGCGGTCTTCGTCGACGAGACCGACGAGGTGCCGGAGGGCGCCCGCGTCGTGTTCTCGGCGCACGGCGTCTCGCCCGCGGTCAAGGCCGCCGCCGCGGCCCGCAACCTCGACACGATCGACGCCACGTGCCCGCTCGTGACCAAGGTGCACAAGGAGGCCGTGCGCTTCGCCAAGGACGACTACGACATCCTCCTCATCGGCCACACGGGGCACGAGGAGGTCGAGGGCACGGCCGGTGAGGCGCCGGACCACGTCCAGGTCGTCGACTCGCCCGACCACGTCGACGGCGTCGTGGTCCGCGACCCCGACAAGGTCGTGTGGATCTCGCAGACCACGCTGTCCGTCGACGAGACCATGGAGACGGTCCGCCGGCTGCGGGAGAAGTTCCCGACGCTCCAGGACCCGCCGAGCGACGACATCTGCTACGCGACGCAGAACCGCCAGGTCGCGGTGAAGAAGCTCGCGCCCGACGCGGACGTCGTCATCGTCGTCGGCTCGGCGAACTCGTCGAACTCGGTCCGCCTCGTCGAGGTCGCGCTCCAGGCGGGCGCCGGGGCGTCCTACCGGGTCGACCGGGCGAAGGAGATCGACCCCGCCTGGCTCGACGGCGCGACGACCGTCGGGGTGACGTCGGGCGCGTCGGTGCCCGAGATCCTCGTGGACGACGTCCTCGCGTACCTCGCGGAGCGCGGGTTCGGTGAGGTCGAGGAGGTCCGCACCGCGACGGAGGACCTCATGTTCTCGCTGCCGCGCGAGCTGCGCGCCGACCTCAAGTCGTCGGGTTCCGACGGCGGCCGCCCCACCCGAGGGGGCCGCACGTCGCTCTCGGTGCAGCCCGTCTGACCGTCGTCCGCGCCGCCTGCGAGCACTGGGTCAGGCGCTCGCCTCGTCGTGCGACGCCCCGCGCCGGGACTCGGCGTCCCGGTCCTCGGGCCGCTCGTCGATCGCGACGACGGACTCGTTGACCGAGGCGAGGAGCTCGGGCGC
Source organism: Cellulosimicrobium sp. NPDC030954 (assembly GCF_055571305.1). Lineage (NCBI taxonomy): Bacteria > Bacillati > Actinomycetota > Actinomycetes > Micrococcales > Promicromonosporaceae > Cellulosimicrobium > Cellulosimicrobium sp. NPDC030954. Next base: position 260,346 of record NZ_JBVIFN010000003.1, on the reverse strand, counting down.
GCTGATCGCACTGAGCTGCGGGTTGACGGTCGCCGGGGTCGCGAGCTCGTCGTCGACGACGTGCAGGTCGGCGAAGCGGCGGGCGCTCACGAGCACGCGCGTCTCGAGCGACCCGACCGTGCGGTTGTACGCGTCGGAGGCGTTCTGGAGCTGACGCCCGAGCTTGGCGAGGTGCGACCCCATGACCGCGAGCCGGCCGTGGAGCTCCTTGCCGAGCGTGAGGACCTGCTGCGCGTTGGTGGCGAGCGCGTCCTGCCGCCACGCGTAGGCGATCGTCCGGAGCATCGCGACCATCGTCATGGGCGTCGCGATGACGACGTTCTTCGACACCGCGTGCTCGAGGAGCGACGGGTCCTGCTCGACGGCCGCCGAGAGGAACGACTCCGCGGGCACGAACATGACGACGAACTCGGGCGCCGGGCCGAACTGGTCCCAGTAGCGCTTGGCGCCGAGGTCGTCGACGTGCTTGCGCATGTGGCGGGCGTGCGCGGCGAGCCGGTCGGCGCGCACCGCGGGATCGGTCGCGCCCTGCGCGTCGAGGTAGCCGAGGAACGCGACCTTGGCGTCGACGACGACCTGCTTGCCCCCGGCGAGGCGGACCACCATGTCGGGGCGCAACGTGCCGTCGTCGGTCGCGACCTGGTCCTGCTCCACGAAGTCGACGTGGGGGAGCATGCCGGCCGCCTCGACCACGCGGCGGAGCTGCAGCTCGCCCCACGCGCCGCGCACCTGCGACGACCGCAGCGCGGTGACGAGCTGCGACGTCTCGGCGCGCAGCAGCTCCGACGCGTCGCGGACCCCCCGCACCTGCTCGGCGAGGCTGCCGTGCGCCGCGAGCCGCGCACGCTCGGCCTCGGCGACCTCGGCGCGCACCTTCTCGAGCGCGCCCGCGAGCGGCTCCACGAGGTGCCGCACCGCCTCCTCGCGGCGCTCGAGCTCGGCCGCGCCCTGCTCCTGGCTGCGGCGCAGGCGCTCCTCCGCCTGGACGAGGAACTGCTCCGTGCCCGCGGCCAGCACCTTGCGCGAGAGCGCCTCGAACTGCGCCTCGAGCCGGCGGTGGTCGCCCTGGACCTCCTCGACGCGGCGCTCGGCCGCGGCCCGCAGCTCGGCGAGCTGCTGCTCGTGGGTCGCCTGCGCGAGGTCGAGACGCTCGTCGGCGCTGCGCTGGGCCGCGCCGAGCTGGCGCACGAAGCCCTCGCGCTCGGCCTCCAGCCGCTCCGCCAGACCCGCGCCGCGCGCGGCCTCCTGCTGCGCCTGGCCCAGGAGCTGGGTGAGCCGGCGGACCTCCGCCGCGGCGGCGTCGGGCGACGCGCGCCGCACGGTGAGGACGAGCGCGGCGCCGCCGACGAGCCCCAGCACGAGGCCGACCGCGAAGAGCAACCATCCCGAGGTGTCCATGGCGGCACCCTCCCACGGGGGACCGACACGACGGGTCCGACACGTCGCACGCCCCGTCCCGGCGGACACGTCGTGACAAAAGGCACCGCCCGGCGTCGGGACCCTCCGCTACGTTGGCGGCATGGTCGATCCCACGCCCCTACCACCCGTCGCCCCGGCCGGCCCGCCCGCCCCCGGCCCGGTGCCCGGCACCGTGCCCGGACCCGTGACCGGGCCCGTCCCCGGGACGCAGCCCGGGCCCCCCACGCCGCCCGACCCGGCCGCCGCGCTCTCGCTGCGCGGTCTCTGGAAGCGGTTCGGCGAGAAGATTGCGGTCGCCGGGATCGACCTGGACGTCCCGGCGGGCTCCTTCTACGGGCTCGTCGGGCCCAACGGCGCCGGCAAGACGACGACGCTCTCCATGGCGACCGGGCTCCTGCGCCCCGACGCGGGCTCCGCGCACGTGCACGGCACCGACCTCTGGGCCGACCCCGTCGCCGGGAAGCGGCAGCTCGGCGTCCTGCCCGACGGCGTCCGGCTCTTCGACCGGCTCACCGGTGCCCAGCTCGTCACGTACGCGGGCCTGCTGCGCGGCATGGACCGCGACACCGTGGCCGAGCGCACGGCGGAGCTCCTCGCGGCGCTCGACCTCGCGAAGGACGCCACGACGTTCGTCGTCGACTACTCGGCGGGCATGACCAAGAAGATCGCGCTCGCGACCGCGCTCATCCACGCCCCGCGCACCCTCGTCCTCGACGAGCCGTTCGAGGCCGTCGACCCGGTCTCGGCCGCCAACATCCGCGACATCCTCGCGGGCTACGTCGCCAGCGGCGGGACCGTCGTCGTGTCCTCGCACGTCATGGACCTGGTGCAGCGCATGTGCGACCACGTCGCGGTCGTCGCGGGCGGCCACGTCCTCGCGGCCGGCACGGTGGACGCGGTGCGCGGCGACCAGAGCCTCGAGGACCGGTTCGTCGACCTCGTCGGCGGTCGGCAGAGCACGGAGGGCCTCGCGTGGTTGCGCAGTTCGTAAGGCTCAAGCTCACCCTGATGGGCAACAGGTTCCGGCGGAGCGTGTGGCAGACCATCGGGTTCCTCGTCGGCGCGCTCTACGGCCTGTTCGTGGTGGGGATGCTCGTCGTCGGGATGGTGGTCCTCGGCACGGACGACCCCGCGCTCGCCGGGTCGATCATGATCCTCGTCGGCGCGCTCGCCGTCCTCGGGTGGTGGGTGATCCCACTCTTCGCGTTCGGGGTGGACGCCACCCTGGACCCGCAGCGCTTCGTCCTGTTCGGCATCCCGCAGCGACGGCTCCTCGCCGGGCTCGCCGTGGCGGGCGTCGTGTCGATCCCCGGGATCGTCACCGCCCTCGCCGCGCTCGGTGTCTCCTTCGCGTGGTGGCGCACGCCCCTCGCGGTGCTCGCCGCGCTCGTCGGCGCGGTCCTCGCGGTGGCGCTCTGCGTCGTCGGCTCGCGCGCGACGACGACGGCCCTCGCCCCGCTGCTCGAGTCGCGCCGCTACCGCGAGGTCGTGACGATCGCGGCGTTCGTGCCGCTCGTCCTCGTCGGGCCGGCCTTCGCCTGGGTCGGCTCGCAGCTCGGGGAGGGCCCGGTCGACGGCGACGCGGTGCGGGGCATGGTGACGCGTCTCGCGGAGATCGCGGCCTGGACCCCGTTCGGCGCCCCGTGGGGCCTGGGTGCCGCGGTGCACGACGGCGCGTGGGGCCTCGCGCTCGCGCGGCTCGTCGTCGCGCTGGTCACCCTCGCCCTGGCGTGGGTCGTGTGGGACAAGGCGCTCGCCCGCGCGCTCGTGACGCCGCCCGCGGCGGGCTCCGGAGGCCGGGCCAAGGGGCTGGGCTTCTTCTCCCGGTTCCCCGCGACGCCGACCGGGGCCGTCGCGGCGCGCACCGCGACGTACTGGCTCCGCGACCCGCGGTACTCGGGGTCCATCGCGGTCGTCCCGCTCATCCCCGTCGTGCTGCTCGTGGTGGGCGGGGGGTCGGGCTCCGGGATCTTCCTCGCGCTCGCGCCGTTCACGGCATGGATCCTGGGCTTCTCGATCTCGGCCGACATCGCGTACGACCACACGGCGTTCGCGCTGCACGTGTCGACGGGAGTCTCCGGGCGTGCGGACCGGTGGGGCCGCGCCCTGCCGGTGCTGGTCGCGGGGAGCGTCGTGACGCTCGTCTTCGCGGTGGCCTCCGTCGCCGTGGCCGGACGCTGGGACGCACTGCCGGCGCTGCTCGGCCTGACGGTCGGCACGCTCCTGGTCGCGACCGGCGTGTCGAGCGCGACGTCGGCGCGGCTGCTGTACCCGGTGCCCAAGCCCGGCGACAGCCCGTTCAAGCAGCCGCAGGGCGCCGCGATGGCGACGCTCGTCGCGCAGTCGGTCGCGATGCTGCTCGTCCTCGCGCTGTCGCTCCCGTTCCTCGTGCCGGGGCTCGTCGCGATCCTGGCCGACCAGCCGGTCGTGGGCTGGGTGACGCTCGTCGTGGGGGCGGTCGTCGGGGTCGTCGTGCTGCTCCTCGGCGTCCGCTGGGGTGCCCGCGCGTACGACCGGCGCGCGCCCGAGCTGCTGCAGAAGGTGATGTCCGCGGCCTGATCTCCGGGCCGGGGTCCGCGCACCGCGGCCCCGGCCCGTAGACTCGGGCGACGTGGCACTCACTATCGGCATCGTCGGCCTGCCCAACGTCGGCAAGTCCACCCTGTTCAACGCCCTGACGCGCAACCAGGTCCTCGCCGCGAACTACCCGTTCGCGACGATCGACCCGAACGTCGGCGTCGTCTCGCTCCCCGACCCGCGGCTCGACAAGCTCGCCGAGATCTTCGGCAGCCAGCGCATCCTGCCCGCGACCGTGTCGTTCGTCGACATCGCCGGGATCGTCAAGGGCGCCAGCGAGGGGGAGGGGCTCGGCAACAAGTTCCTCGCCAACATCCGCGAGGCCGACGCGATCTGCCAGGTGACCCGCGCGTTCGCCGACCCGGACGTCGTCCGGGTCGAGGGCTCGACGGACGCCGAGGGCGACATTGAGACCATCAGCACCGAGCTGATCCTCGCCGACCTCCAGACGCTCGAGAAGACGGTTCCTCGCCTCGAGAAGGAGGTGAAGATCAAGAAGGGCGACGCCGCCCTCCTCGACGCCGCGCAGAAGGCGCAGGCGATCCTCGAGGCCGGCACGACGCTCTTCCAGGGCGCGGCCGCCGCCGGGCTCGACCTCGCCGACGTCGCCAGCCTTCAGCTCCTCACGGCCAAGCCGTTCATCTACGTCTTCAACACCGACGACGCGGGCCTCGCGGACGACGGCATGCAGGACCGCCTGCGCGCGCTCGTCGCGCCCGCCCAGGCGATCTTCCTCGACGCGAAGTTCGAGTCCGAGCTCGTCGAGCTCGAGCCCGACGAGGCGAAGGAGATGCTCGCCGAGTCGGGGCAGGACGAGGCCGGGCTCGACCAGCTCGCGCGCGTCGGGTTCGACACCCTCGGGCTGCAGACCTACCTCACCGCAGGCCCCAAGGAGGCGCGTGCGTGGACCATCCGCAAGGGCTGGACCGCGCCGCAGGCCGCCGGGGTCATCCACACCGACTTCGAGCGTGGCTTCATCAAGGCCGAGGTCGTCTCGTTCGAGGACCTCGTCGCGACGGGGTCCGTCGCCGCCGCGCGCGCCGCGGGCAAGGCGCGCGTCGAGGGCAAGGACTACGTCATGGTCGACGGAGACGTCGTGGAGTTCCGCTTCAACGTCTGACCCTGAGTGGTCGTGAGCGAACGGAGCGAGACGAGACGTGCACGTCGGCTCACCCGGTCAGTCGATGCCTTCGACGATACGGAAGTCGCGCTGGAAGCCTGGAGGGAGGGCCGCCAGCGCATCCTGGTACGTCTCGCTCTCGTATGCCGCGGTCGCCTGTTCAAAGCTGTCGAACTCGATCAGGACGACGCGTTCGGCGATCCCGGCCTCGTGGGCGACGACTCGACCGAAGTTCGACAGGACGCGCCCGCCTCCGGCCCGGACGGCCAGACCGGCCAGGTCGTTGTAGCGAGTCAGCCGTTCGCGGTCGGTGATGGCGGGGTAGACGCTGACCCAGTAACCCTTGGTCATGGACGCTCCAGTGTCGAGATGGGTGGATCTAGCAGACGAGCAGGTGCGGGCGGGCGTCGGTGTGCCAGAGCGAGGCAGGTCAGCGTGGTGACCACCATGATGCCGATGCCCACCAGTGCCGGCGGTCGTGTAGGCGTCCTCCTCAGGGAGGAGAACGCCGGGGTCGGTGCCCACGCTGAGGATCAGACCGCCGAGGGCGCTCCCCAGGCGCTCACGCCCGCAGCAGAGCGTGCAGGTGGTGGAGGTCGTCGGCGTAGACGTCGAACTCGTCGTCGCTCGTCGGCGGGTCGCCGCCAGGCCGGGGCACGTACGCGGTCCGCATCCCCGCGTTCGCTGCCGCACGCAGGTCCCAGGCATGGGCGGCGACGAGGTACGGCGGCGGCGACCCTGCAGGGGCGGCCGCCAGAGCGAGCTGGTAGACGGCGGGGGCGGGCTTGTAGGTCCTGACGTCCTCGGCCGACAGCGTCAGGCGCCAGCTCATGCCGGAGGACTGGGTCAGCGCGGACAGCACCGGGTGACTGGCGTTGGAGAGGCCGCCGACGGTCATGTCCTCGGCGAGCAGGGCGAGACCCTCGACGGAGTCCGGCCACGGGTCGAGGCGGCGCGGCACGTCCGCGAGCCGAGCGCTCAGACCACCGGGAAGCGTGCCGTCCGCCACGAGGTGAGCCAGCGCCAGGGCGTCCAGGTCGTGGCTGGGGGAGAACGGGAGCTCTCCGGCGACGATCCTCCGCTCCTGCGCGGCGACGTGCTCGAGCCACTCCGTGACGAGGTCGCCCGCGCGACGTTCGCTCCACCCGGTGGCGACCTGTGTCTGCCGTCGCATGCTGCCTGCCTGGTCGACGAGCGTGCCGAGGACGTCGAACACGACGAGAGGGCGGGAACCGTCGGCGGTGCGCATGCCGGGGTGAACACGGCCGGCCGCGGGGGTGTTCCCGCCGCCGCCGCCCGCGCCCGGGCCGCCGACGGCGCTGCCGCCTCGGCCCGGGCACGGGCGCTCCGCTACTCGGCGTAGGGCTGGTCGGGCGAGTGATCGCTGTAGCCGAGGCTCCAGATGTAGCCGTCCGGGTCGGCGAAGGTGCCACCGTAGCCACCCCACGGCAGCGCGCCGGCGGGCTTGAGGACCGTGGCGCCGGCGGCCTGCGCCTCCGCCATGATCTCGTCGACGCGTGCTTGGGTGCGGACGACGTACGTCAGCACCAGCCCGCTGAAGCCGCTGCCCTCGGGGCTCGTGCCCACCTGGTCGGCCAGTCCCTCGCGGCGGTAGAAGCCGACCGGTGAGGCACCGTCCGACTCGAAGAACACCGAGATGCCGAAGTCGCTCTGGATCTTCCAGCCGAGCCCCTCGGTGTAGAACTGCTTGGCTCGATCCATGTCCTGAACGCCGAGAAGGATCGAGCTGACGTGTGCTCTCATGTCGTGCTCCTTGTCCGGGGAGGTTGCGTTCCCAGCATCCGGGAGGCGCGGTGGCCCATCAACGGGAGATGCCTGACCTGGTCGATCAGCCGCGCTGATGACGACAGGAGCACGGCGGGGCCGCCAATGTCGTGGTGGTGCCGCGCGGTCCGGCGTACCGTGAGCCGGACGACCGCACCTGAAGGACCAGATGGGGACGCCGTGGAGCTTCGTGACATCGAGATCTTCCTGACGCTCGCCGAGGAGCTGCACTTCGGCCGCACCGCGGCACGGTTGCACCTCTCGCAGGCACGGGTCAGCCAGGTCGTCGCCCAGTGCGAGCGGCAGATCGGCGGCAGGCTGTTCGACCGCTCCAACCGCCGCGACGTCCGTCTCACACCCCTCGGCACGTCGCTCCGCGACGATCTCGAGCCCGTCTACGGGGACCTCCGCGAGAGCCTGCGACGCGCCCAGCGCGCGGCCCGCGGTGTCGACGCCCAGCTGCGCGTCGGACTGATGCCGTTCAACGTCCCCGCCCTGCACGGCTACTGGGAGACCTTCAGCAAGCGCCACCCCCGGTACGAGCTGCGCGTGCGCTACGCCTCCTTCACCGATCCGTTCGGGAGCCTGCGGCGGGGCGAGATCGACGTCCTGGTCACCTGGCTCCCCGTCGAGGAGGTCGACCTGACGGTGGGGCCGACGCTGTTCGTCGACTCCCGGGTCCTCGCGGTGGCGGCCACGCACGAGCTGGCGGGCCGGCCGTCGGCGCCCGTCGAGGCGCTCGCGGACTTCGCCCACGTCAAGCTGCCGAACCTGCCGGAGACCTGGGAGAACGGCTACCTGCCCTTCCGCACCCCGGGCGGCAAGAGGATCGAGCGCGTGGAGTCCGTCGCCAACGCCGACGAGCTCCTGCAGCTCGTGAGCACGGGCGAGATCATCCATCCCTTCCCCGCCCACGTGACCCAGTACTGGTCCATGCCGCACATCCGGTGGCTGCCGGTGCCCGACCTGAACCCGCTCTCCTACGTGCTCGTCTGGCGCACCGATGCGGAGAACGAGCCCGTCCGGGCCTTCGCCCGGACCGTCCAGGACCTCGCACCCCTCACGGACGGTCGCGTCTGACGTCGGAGCCTGGGCGAACGGCCCTGCCGCGAGGCCGCGCCGCCCGTCCGATCGTTAACCCAGGGCGCAGGGGACGTTGCTCGACCCGCCGTTGTTCGAGGTCGGACGGGCTGCGAGGCTCGAGACGTACCGAGCAGCCACCACGGCAAGGAGAAACTCAGATGACCTCGACGACCCCCCTCGCGGGACCCCGGATGTCGAACCCGGCCGCGCTCCTCGACGGCGCCTCGGGCGCGATCTTCGCGCTCATGAAGGCAGCCCGCCAGACGGACCTGCCGCACTCGACGCTCGAGCTGGTGCACCTCCGGGTCAGCCAGATCAACGGCTGCAGCGTCTGCGTCGACTCGGGCGTGCGGTCCGCGAAGCAGGCGGGCGAGACCGACGAGCGCCTCCACGCGGTGGTCGCGTGGCGCGAGACGCCGTACTTCACCGACGAGGAGCGCGCCGCGCTCGCGCTGGCGGAGAGCGTGACCCGGCTGGCCGACCGCCCGGACCCCGTCCCGGACGACGTGTGGGACGAGGCGGCGAGCTTCTTCGACGAGCGCCAGCTGGCGGCCCTGGTCCTCTACGTCGCGACGACCAACCTGTTCAACAGGCTCAACGCCACGACGCGTCAGCTCGCCGGCGCTTCCTGGAGCTGAGCTCCCGACCTGATCAGACGACCTGCCCCGACACGCGAGAGGCACGACATGGCAGCTGTGCGAGGCCAGAGATCCGAGAACGCCGACGAGACGTCCGCAGGGAAGGAGATCGATGCGATCGTCGCCCACGCGGGCGGGTGGCGTGCGGAGACGCTCGCGCGGGTCCGTCGGGTGATCCTCGGCGCCGACCCGGGGATCGTGGAGGAGATCAAGTGGCGCAAGCCCTCGAAGCCCGAGGGCGTCCCCACGTGGGTGTGCCAGGGGAACGTCTGCATGGCGGACCTCCTGAAGCGGGCCGTGCGGCTGACCTTCCCCGCGGGGGCCCGGCTGGACGACCCGGCTCGTCTCTTCAACGCGCGCCTGGACGGCGCCACGGTCCGGGCGATCGACCTCGTCGAGGGCGCGGAGATCGACGACGACGCGCTCCGCGAGCTCGTGCGTCGCGCGGTCGCCGAGAACCGTCGGGGGTGATCCAGAGCCTCCGCCGCACCTCCGGTGAAGTACTTGAACGATCGTTGAGTACGTGATTTCATGGCAAGCATGAGCTCGTCTCGTGCAGGTACCCGTTCCAGAGCTGGAGGCATCGTGTCGACACCGGAGGACACCAGCGGTACGTGGCCGTCGACAGCGGCGGAGGCTCTCGCCGCGGCGGACGCGGTCGGTCGTCGGATCCGCTCGCGCCGGCGGTGGTACGTCGTCGGCGCGCTCGTCATGGCGACCACCCTGACCGCGTTCACCGTCGCGCTGGCGTCGTGGCCCGAGCGCCTGGCCGGGGTGATCGTCCCCGGCCTCGTCGTCGTCGGCGCGACCCTCGCCCTCCTCGCGTGGTGCGGACGGACCGTCCCGGCCGCCGCCACGGCGGCGACGCAGCGCGCACTCTTCCTCGGCGCCCTGCTCCTCGTCGTCGCACTGCTCCTGATCCGGCTGGTCCTCCCCGAGGGCTTCTCCGGATGGGTCGTGCTCGTCGGCCTGCTGCCCGCCCTGCCCTTCCTCGATCTCGCACGGCGGGTGAGCCGAGCGTGACGCACGCGCGTCATCGCCTCGACGACCTCATCCACTCGCCGGTCCGGCTCTCGGTCATGGCCTCGCTCCGCGCCGCGGACGCCGTCCACTTCGGGCTGCTCCGGGACACGCTGGAGGTCAGCGACTCCCTGCTGTCCAAGCACCTCGCCGCGCTGGAGTCGGCCGGCTACATCCAGGTCACCAAGGGCTATGCCGGCCGTCGGCCGCGCACGTGGTACTCCCTCTCGCCGGAGGGGCGGGCGGCGTTCGACGCGTACGTCGCCGCGCTGCGCGAGATCGTCGACGCGTCCGACCCCTCGGACCCGCCTCCTCGTTCCCCGCGGTGAGGGAGTGCGTGTCGCGCTCGGACCGTGGGTCGCGCCGTCGGCGCTCCGTCGGTGCCCGGCGGCATGGCGGCCCGCCGTGCGCGACCCTGAGGGCGAGGCGCCCCGGCCCGACCCGGGGGCCGGTGGACGCCCGCCGCATCGTGAGACGCGGCGGGCGTCACCGCCTCGCTCGACGGCACGTTTCGCGCGTGTTTCCCTGCCGTCTCGGGGTGGCGACGCGCCCGTACCAGCCAGTATCAACTCGATAACGATCGACCGCAGCAACCGGGCAAGGGGGAGAAGCGTCGCAACTTGCTGGGTAGCGTTGCCTCAAACCGTGGTGGGCATTCCCGTCCACGCGCACCGACACCAAGCGGACGCGCGGGAGACGGGGCGGCCGGGGGGCGAACGACGCCCGTCCGTCCGCGCCCATCATCCCTTGGAGGAGGAACATTGAAGATCAGGCGCACGAGTGCCGCCCTTGCGGTGACGGTCACCGGGGCACTGCTGTTCTCGGCGTGCAGCGGCACGTCGGGTGAGGGCAACACCGAGACCGACGACTCCGGCATCAACACCGAGTCCGCCGTCACCGTCGCGTGGGAGGCACCCCTCAACGAGCTCAACCTGAGCTCCGCGAACGGCAACGCGACGCAGAACGCGGTCATCAACTACATGCTCAACTCGGGCTTCAACTACTACGACGCCGACCTGAACCTCGTCCAGGACGAGTCGTTCGGCACGTACAAGAAGGTGTCCGACGACCCGCTGACGATCGAGTACACGGTCGGGGACGACACGAAGTGGTCTGACGGCACCCCGTTCGACGCGACCGACATCCTCCTCGAGTGGGCCGGCTCCGGCACCAACCTCAACACGGTGCAGGCGGAGACCGACGAAGAGGGCAACGTCACCAACCAGGACGCAGTGGACGCCGGTGTCTACTTCGACGGCAGCTCGCCGGGCGTGGCGCTCATCCAGGACACCCCGACGATCAGCGACGACGGCAAGACCATCACGACGGTCTACTCGAAGCCGTTCGGTGACTGGGAGCTGAACTTCACCAACCAGTTCGTCCCCGCGCACGTCGTCGGCCAGAAGGCCCTCGGCATCGAGGACGCGCAGGAGGCCAAGGACGCCGTCCGCGACGCCATCCTCAACAACGACACCGCCGCGCTGTCGAAGATCTCGGCGTTCTGGAACTCGGGCTTCGAGTTCGTCAAGATGCCGGACGACCCGGCGCTGACGGTCTCGACCGGCCCCTACACGCTCGACGCGTACGAGGAGAACCAGTTCCTCACGCTCAAGGCGAACCCCGACTTCGCGGGCCAGAACAAGGCCTCGATCGACACCGTCACGGTCCGGTACATCGACGACCCGATGGCCCAGGTCCAGGCGCTGCAGAACGGTGAGGTCGACCTCATCGGCCCGCAGGCCTCCGCCGACGTCCGCACCGCGCTCGAGGCGCTCGACGGCATCGAGACCCGCTCGGGCATCGAGGGCACGTACGAGCACGTCGACCTCGTCTTCCAGAACGGTGGTCCGTTCGACCCGGCCACCTACGGCGGCGACGCGGAGAAGGCCAAGCTCGTCCGCCAGGCGTTCCTGCTGACGATCCCGCGCCAGACGATCGTCGACAACCTCATCAAGCCGCTGAACCCGGACGCCGAGGTGCGCAACTCGAACATCCTCATCCCGGGCTCGCCGAACTACGACCAGATGGTCGCGGAGAACGGCTCGGCCGAGTACCCCGACGCCGGTAACGTCGAGAAGGCGAAGGAGCTCCTCGCCCAGGCGGGCGTCGCCCCCGGGGTCGAGGTGCGCTTCGCGTACAACAACGAGAACACGCGCCGCGTGAACGAGCTCGCGCTCATCACGGACACCGCCTCCCAGGCCGGGTTCACGATCGTCGACACGGGGCGCCCGGCCGCCGAGTGGGGCACGCTGCTCCAGTCCGGCCAGGACCAGTACGATGCCTCGCTCTTCGGCTGGCAGTCGACCTCGACCGCCGTCACCGAGTCGGACGCCAACTTCCGCTGGTCGCCGACGCCGGGCATCAACAACTACGGCCAGTACAACAACCCGGCCGTGGACGCCGCGCTGGACAAGCTCCAGGTCTCGACCGACCCCGAGGAGCAGTTCCAGCTCCAGCTCGAGGTCGAGAAGAACCTGTGGGCGGACGCCTTCGGTGTGACGATCTTCCAGTTCCCGGCCATCCAGGGCTGGAACGACGGCCTGAAGGGTGTCGAGCCGATCACGATCAGCCCGACCATCTTCCACGGCTTCTGGAACTGGTCGTTCGAGGGCTGACAGCCCTGACCGCCTGACGTGGCCCGCCGCCGTCCGCGAGGACGACGGGGGGCCCGTCCGGACGTGAGAGACCGGGGGTCTCGACGGCCCGCCCGTCGAGGCCCCCGGTCCTCGCGTGCTCCCGTCCCCGACGTCTTCTCACCGCGGCGTCCCGTGCCCCTCGGTTCACGATCACGCGAGACCCACGCGTAGAATCGACCGGCCCCAGACCCGGGGTCCCTACCGACCAGCGAGGTAAGACCTCCGATGTTCTCCTTCATCTCGCGGCGTGTGCTGGCAGGGTTGGCGACCCTCCTCGTGTCCACGTTCGCGATGTTCCTGCTCGTCAGCGCCGCGATCCGGCCGTACATCTTCCAGGATCTCGAGGCCAGCACGAACCCCAACAAGGCGCAGCAGATCGCCCAGCGCACGCTCGACCTCGACCTCAACACGAACGTCGTCATCCGCTACTTCAAGTGGCTCGGCGACTTCGTGCAGGGAGACTTCGGTGTCGCATGGCGCTCCGGCCAGCAGGTCACGACCCTGCTCCAGGGCGCCGTGATCTCGACCATCCAGCTCGTCGCCGCAGCAACGGTGCTCGCGGTCGTCTTCGGCGTCATGGTCGGCATCGTCAGTGCGCTCCGTCAGTACAGCACCTTCGACTACCTGACGATCTTCGTCTCGTTCGTCCTGTACTCGCTCCCGGCCTTCTGGGTCGCGGTCCTGCTCAAGCAGTGGGGCGCGATCGGCTTCAACGACTTCCTCCGGGACCCCAACCTCTCGATCCTCGCGATCGCCGTCGTCGGCGTGGTCATAGGTCTCCTGTGGTCGCTCGCGTTCGGGGGGACAGCACGACGACGTGCGACCGTGTTCGGCATGGGCTTCGCCGCGAGCGCGCTCGCGCTGCTCTACCTCCAGCTCTCGGGCTGGTGGGCCGAGCCGAACCTCGGTCCCGTGATCATCGTCGTCACCGGCACCGCCCTCGCGTTCGCGATCACCGCGCTCGTCTCGGGCCTGCAGAACCGTCGTGCGCTCTACGCCGCGCTCACCACGGTCGTCGTCGGGGTCGTCGTCTACTTCCCGATCCAGTCCGTGCTCCGCCAGGTCGACAACTGGTGGCTCGTCCTCGTCCTCGCCGTCGTCACCGTCGCCGTCGGCATCGGGATCGGGTTCGCGTGGGGCGGTCCGGACAAGGGCGTGTCGGCGCGTGCTGCGGCGATCACGGCCTTCCTCGTGGGGTCGATGATCTTCGTCGACAAGGTGATGTCCGTGTGGCCCGCCTACTTCGCCGCCCCGGCGATCAACGGCCGGCCCATCCCGACGATCGGCAACAGCACGCCGAACCTCGGCGGCAACTTCTGGGTGCAGGTCCTGGACCAGTACACGCACCTGCTGCTCCCGACGATCGCGCTCGTGCTCATCCAGTTCGCCGGGTACACGCGCTACTCGCGCGCGAGCATGCTCGAGGTGATGAGCCAGGACTACATCCGCACGGCGCGCGCCAAGGGCCTGCCCGAGCGGACCGTCGTCATGCGGCACGGTTTCCGCAACACGCTCATCCCGCTCGCGACGATCGTCCCGATCGACGTCATCACGCTGCTGGGCGGCGCGATCATCACCGAGAAGGTCTTTGGCCGGCCCGGCATGGGCCTGCTCTTCCTCAACTCGCTGCAGCGAGGCGAGATCGACCCCGTCATGGCCTATCTCGTCATCGTCGCGGCCCTCGCCATCATCGCCAACATCGTGGCTGACCTCATCTACGCAGCCCTCGACCCGCGGATCCGGGTGAACGCATGAGCAACACACCGAACGACGCGTCGCAGAGCGGCGCGCTCGAGAACCAGATCGAGCTGCTCGAGGTGGAGGGCCTGTCGCAGGGCCAGATCGTCCGGCGGCGCTTCTTCCACCACAAGGGCGCGGTCGTCGCGCTCGTCGTCCTCATCGGCATCGTGCTGCTCGCGGTGACGTCGATCGGCGTCGCGGGCTGGAACGGCTGGTACGCCTACAAGGCGACCGGCCAGGGCTCGACCTACCCGCTCGTCAACGGCGGCGCCCCGTCTGCCGAGCACATCTTCGGCCAGGACGAGGCGGGGCGCGACGTGTTCGCGCGCGTCATGCTGGGTACCCAGACGTCGCTCCTCGTGGTGCTCTCCGTCGGTGTCATCTCGACCGTGGCGGGCATCCTCTTCGGGGCGCTCTCCGGGTTCTTCCGCGGTCGCGTGGACTCCTGGCTCATGCGGTTCACCGACCTCATCATCACGATGCCGGTCATCGTCATCGGCGCGGTGCTCGCCCTGCTCTCCGGCGGGAGCAACCCGCTCATCCTGGGCGCGTTCCTCGGGCTCGTGCTGTGGCCGCCGCTCGCGCGACTGGTCCGGGGCGAGTTCCTCTCGCTGCGCGAGCGCGAGTTCGTCGACGCCGCGCGCGTCGCGGGGGCGAGCAGCAGCCGGATCATCTTCAAGCACATGCTGCCCAACGCCGTCGGCGTGATCATCGTCAACGTGACGCTGCTCATGAGCTCGGCGATCCTCCTGGAGACGGCGCTCAGCTACCTCGGCGTCGGCATCCAGAACCCGGCGACCTCGCTCGGCAAGCTCATCAGCGACTACCAGGAGGCGTTCGCGACGCGTCCGTGGCTGTTCTGGTGGCCGGGCCTGTTCATCGTCGCGATCGCGCTGTGCGTCAACTTCATCGGCGACGGCCTGCGCGACGCGTTCGACCCGCGCCAGAAGCGCATCCCGTCGGAGCGCAAGATGGCCCGTGCGCAGCGCGTCGCCCGTCCGACGGCCACCGCCACGCCGGGCGCGACCGGTGAGGCCGGGGCGAGCTGATGACCGTCGTCGTCGCCGCCCGCCCGAGGGGTCGTGGACCTCTCGGGCGGCGCGGCGCGCCGCGGTCAGGCGGTGAGCACCACGGCCGTCCCCGCGACGAGCGCGCCCAGCACGGCGAGCTGCATGACGTGCCACGTCGTGCGCGCGCCGGGAGCGCCCGGCACCGCGCGGTCGAGGTGGCCGGCGGCCGCGAGCAGGCCGTGACGCTGCGTCACGGCCTCGGCGACGGTCTCGGCGTTCGCGCCGGTGACCACCCGCTCGCGGTCCACGGGGTGCCTGCGGGAGCTGCGCAACCAGCGGGCCGACCCGCTCGACCGGGGCGCCGCCCAGGCGGTCACGCGACCGCCGGCGTAGCGCACCTCGAGCGAGTAGCGGGTCTCGACGCCCTCGTACGCGGTCCACGGCACGTGGACGGTGCGGGTGACGTTGCGGACCTCGACCCCGCCGTCGGACACCTCGACGGCAGGACGCCAGAACAGCATCCAGACGAGGTACGTCACGAGCGCGGCGGGCACCAGAGCCCCCACGACCGCGCCGGCGTCCCCCGTCAGGGCCGTGCTCACGCCCAGCGCGACGGCGACGACGCCCGTCGCCAGCGTGAGGACTCGGCCGTACGTCGAACGGAAGACCAGCGTGGGACCCATGCGCCCATGCTCGCAGAGTCGCGGCGCCACGAGCGCCGGCTCCAGCAGGAAGGACACTGATCAGCGTGGCCATCGAGACGTCTCCCGCGGCCCCGGCCGCGCGCCAGGGCAGCCCCGTGCTGACCGTGCGCAACCTCGGCGTGGACTTCTACGTCGACAAGGCCTGGTACCCCGCGGCCACGGACGTGAGCTACGACCTCCACTCCGGTGAGGTCCTCGCGATCGTCGGCGAGTCCGGCTCGGGCAAGTCCCAGTCGTCGCTCGCGCTGCTGGGCCTGCTCCCGCCGAACGGTCGCGCGCGCGGCTCCGCCAAGCTCGGCGACCGCGAGCTCATCGGCATGACGCACGGCTCGCTGCGGCACGTCCGCGGCAAGGAGATCTCCATGATCTTCCAGGAGCCGATGACGGCGCTGAACCCCGTGTACACGGTGGGCTTCCAGATCGTCGAGACCATCCGGACGCACTTCACCGTCGGTCCGGCCGACGCGAAGAAGCGCGCGATCGAGCTCCTGCGGCTCGTGGAGATCCCGGAGCCCGAGCGTCGCTTCGACGCCTACCCGCACCAGCTCTCCGGCGGCCAGCGCCAGCGCGCGATGATCGCCCAGGCCCTCGCGTGCGACCCCAAGCTGCTCGTCGCCGACGAGCCGACCACGGCGCTCGACGTCACGGTCCAGGCGGAGATCCTCAAGCTCCTGCGCGACCTGCGCTACCGCGTCGACGCGGCGATCATCCTCATCACGCACGACATGGGCGTGGTCGCGGACATGGCCGACTCGATCATGGTCATGAAGGACGGCCAGGTCGTCGAGCGCGGGACCTCGGCGGAGATCTTCGGCAACCCGCAGCACCCCTACACGGTGCGCCTCCTCGAGGCGGTCCCGCACCTCGGTTCGAAGCGCGACGCGACCACGGTCACGGACCGCGTGCCGTCCGGTGCGGCGACGCAGGACCGCCCGCTCGTCCTCGACGCGCAGGGCATGGTCATCGAGTACCCCGGGCGCCGGCGCCAGGCGGCGTTCCGCGCGGTCGACGAGGTCTCGCTGCAGATCCACCAGGGCGAGGTCGTCGGGCTGGTCGGGGAGTCGGGCTCGGGCAAGACGACGATCGGCCGTGCCGCCGTGGGTCTCCTGCCCGTCACGGGCGGGTCGCTCCGGATCGTCGGCAGGGACATGGTCGGCGCGAAGCCCAAGGACCTCAAGCCGCTGCGCACCGAGGTGGGCATCGTCTTCCAGGACCCGGGGTCCTCGCTCAACCCGCGCCTGCCGATCGGCGAGTCGATCGGCGAGCCGCTCATGCTGCACAAGGGCGTGAAGGGCAAGGAGCTCAGCCGCGAGGTCGAGCGCCTGCTCGACCAGGTCGAGCTCCCGCGCGCGATGCGCAACCGCTACCCGCACGAGCTCTCGGGCGGTCAGCGCCAGCGCGTCGGCATCGCGCGCGCGCTCTCGCTCGAGCCCAAGCTGCTGGTGGCGGACGAGCCGACGTCGGCGCTCGACGTGTCGGTGCAGGCGAAGGTCCTCGACCTGTTCACGGACCTGCAGCGCGAGCACGGCTTCGCATGCCTGTTCATCTCGCACGACCTCGCGGTCGTCGAGCTGCTGTCCGACCGCATCGCCGTCATGCACAAGGGCAAGCTCGTCGAGGTGGGCGAGACGTCGCAGATCGTGCACGCCCCGCAGCACCCGTACACGCGGCGACTCCTGGCGGCCGTGCCGGTGCCGGACCCGGCGGCGCAGCGCGAGCGCCGGGCCGCGCGGGACGCGCTCCTGGAGGCGGCGGCCCGCGACATCGCGAACGACGAGGCCTCGTCCCTCGCGGGCGAGGAGCGTGCGCTCGCGGAGCACCGGGACGACGTCGACCACGAGCGCAGCGCGCCGCCCACGGCGGGCGCCGGGTTCTGACCGGACCGACCGGCACGTCCACCGGTCCTGCCGACGCCTCGGGGGCGACCGCGCACGCGGTCGCCCCCGAGGCGTTCCGGTTGCCGGGGCACGCCCGCACGACAAGCCTGGGTCCATGAGCACGACGGAGGGCGGGATCCCGGGCGACCCGGGACGGCACCATGACCAGGACCAGGCGCGCGACGTGGGCGGCGCGCCGTCGCCCCGGGCCGTGAGCGGCGGCGGCCTGCCGTCGGACCCCGTGAGCCCCGCCACGGACGTCGGCGATGCCGCGACGGACGCGGGCTCCGCGCCGGTCGCGGTCGCCGTCGCGGCGTCGCACGACCCGGACGCCCCCCGCACCGGTCGCCCCGACCCGCGCGTCTTCTACCCCGCCGCGGGGATCATCCTGCTCTTCGTGCTCGCCACGATCCTCTTCACCGAATCCGTGACCGCGCTCATGGAGACGCTCCAGCGCGACGTCATCGGGGTCTTCGGCTGGTACTACGTGATCGTCGTCGCCGGGTTTGTGGTGTTCTCCCTCTGGATGGGGCTGAGCCGGTTCGGCGACATCGTGCTCGGCAAGGACGAGGACGAGCCCCTCTTCCGGCTCCCCGTCTGGTTCGCGATGCTGTTCGCGACCGGCATGGGGATCGGGCTCGTGTACTGGGGCGTGGCCGAGCCGCTCTCGCACTACGTGAGCCCGAAGCCCGGGGTCGAGGGCAGCGACGCGGCGCTCGCGCAGGCCGCGATGGGCCAGAGCTATCTGCACTGGGGCATCCACGCCTGGGCGATCTACGTCGTCGCGGGGCTCGCCCTCGCCTACGCGATCCACCGCAAGGGCCGCCCGGTGTCGATCCGCTGGGCGCTCGAGCCGTTGTTCGGTGACCGGGTCAAGGGGCGGCTCGGTGACGTGATCGACGTCGTCGCGATCATCGGCACGGTCTTCGGCGTCGCGACCTCGCTCGGGTTCGGCGTCTTGCAGATCGCAGCCGGTCTGGGCTACCTCGACGTGGTCGAGCCGAGCACGGCCCTGGAGATCGGTCTCATCGTCGCGATCACGGCGCTCGCGACGATCTCCGTCGTCTCCGGCCTGGGCAAGGGCATCAAGTGGCTGTCGAACGGCAACATGGTGCTCGCCGGCGTCGTCCTGGTCCTCGTGCTCGCGCTCGGGCCCACGCTCTTCCTGCTCCGGGAGTGGGTGCAGTCGTTGGGCTACTACCTGCAGAACATCGTGCGGCTCACGTTCGACACCACAGCGTTCCAGGGCGAGGCGGGCCTGAACTGGCAGTCGTCCTGGACGATCTTCTACTGGGGCTGGTGGATCTCGTGGGCGCCGTTCGTCGGGGTCTTCATCGCCCGCATCTCGCGCGGGCGCACCGTGCGCGAGTTCGTGCTCGGCACGCTGCTGGTCCCGACCCTGGTGACGACCCTGTGGTTCTCCGTCTTCGGAGGGTCGGCACTCTTCCGGGAGGTGTCCGACCCGGGCAGCATGCTCGTCGACGGCGAGGTCGACACCGACACGGCCCTGTTCCAGCTTTTCGACGGGCTGCCCCTCGGCGGGCTCCTGACGGTGGCGGGGATCGTGCTCATCGTCGTCTTCTTCGTGACCTCGTCGGACTCCGGTTCCCTGGTCGTCGACATGCTCGCGAGCGGCGGCAACCCGAACCCGCCGACGTGGAGCCGCATCTTCTGGGCGTGCACGTCGGGGCTGCTGGCCATCGCGCTCCTGCTCGCCGGCGGGCTCGAGGCGCTGCAGACGGCTGCGATCCTCATCGCGCTGCCGTTCTCCGTCGTGATGATCGGGATGGCCGTGTCGACGGTGCGGGCGCTGCGTGTCGAGCACGCGGCGATCCTGCGGGCGGAACGCCGGGCGGCACGGGCGGAGCTGACCGAGCAGGTGACGACCCGTGTCACGGAGTCGATCTCGGAGCAGTGGGTGGAGCTCTACCCCGACCGGCCCGAGCGGTGGCGGGCCCTGGCGCGCTTCCCGCGGCGCGGCGGCCCGTCCCGGCCGCGCACCGGCCCGGGAGCGGGGAGTGACCCACGTCATGGTGGCCGAGGTGACGACCCGGTAGGATAGCCGCGCCCGGGTGACGGCCCGTGCTCCGTGGTGCCGCGGCGGGCTGCTCCCGCGCCGTGCGCGCAGAGGTGGCCGGCCGTCGTCGCCCCTCGAACCCCACGAAATGAGAACCGTAGATGTCTGTGCGCTCCGACCTGCGCAACGTGGCGATCGTCGCCCACGTCGACCACGGCAAGACCACGCTCGTCGACGCGATGCTGCGCCAGTCCGGCGCCTTCTCCGCGCACCAGCACGTGGACGAGCGCGTCATGGACTCCGGTGACCTCGAGCGCGAGAAGGGCATCACCATCCTCGCGAAGAACACCGCGGTCCGCTACGCCGGCCCGGCCGCCGCCGCGGTGGGCGAGCCCGACGGCATCACGATCAACGTCATCGACACCCCGGGCCACGCCGACTTCGGCGGCGAGGTCGAGCGCGGCCTGTCGATGGTCGACGGCGTCGTCCTGCTCGTCGACGCGAGCGAGGGCCCGCTCCCGCAGACCCGGTTCGTGCTGCGCAAGGCGCTCGCCGCGAAGCTCCCCGTGATCATCGTGGTCAACAAGGTCGACCGTCCGGACTCGCGCATCACCGAGGTCGTCGCCGAGGCGACCGACCTGCTCCTCGGGCTCGCGTCCGACCTCGCCGACGAGGTCCCCGACCTCGACCTCGACGCGATCCTCGACGTCCCGGTGGTCTACGCGTCGGCCAAGGCGGCGCGCGCGTCGCTCGACCAGCCGCTGGACGGGCAGCTCCCGGCGAACGAGGACCTCGAGCCCCTGTTCTCGACGATCCTCGAGAAGATCCCCGCCCCGACGTACGAGGAGGGCGCACCGCTGCAGGCGCACGTCACCAACCTCGACGCGTCGCCGTTCCTCGGTCGGCTCGCGCTCCTGCGCGTCTTCAACGGGACGCTGCGCAAGGGCCAGGTCGTCGCGTGGGCCCGCCACGACGGCACGCTCCAGAACGTGAAGATCACCGAGCTCCTCGAGACGAAGGCGCTCGAGCGCGTCCCCACGGAGTCGGCCGCCCCGGGCGACATCGTCGCCGTCGCGGGCATCGCGGACATCACGATCGGCGAGACGCTGACCGACCCCGAGGACCCGCGCCCGCTGCCGCTCATCACGGTCGACGACCCGGCGATCTCCATGACCATCGGGATCAACACCTCGCCGCTGGCGGGCAAGGGCGGCAAGGGCCACAAGGTCACGGCGCGCCAGGTCAAGGACCGCCTCGACTCCGAGCTCGTCGGCAACGTGTCGCTGCGCGTCCTGCCGACCGAGCGCCCCGACGCGTGGGAGGTCCAGGGCCGCGGCGAGCTCGCGCTGGCGATCCTGGTCGAGCAGATGCGCCGCGAGGGCTTCGAGCTCACGGTCGGCAAGCCGCAGGTCGTCACGCGCACGATCGACGGCAAGACGCACGAGCCGATGGAGCGCATGACGATCGACGTCCCCGAGGAGTACCTCGGCAACGTCACCCAGCTCCTCGCGCAGCGCAAGGGCCGCATGGAGACCATGTCCAACCACGGCACCGGCTGGATCCGCATGGAGTTCATGGTCCCGGCGCGCGGGCTCATCGGTTTCCGCACGCGCTTCCTCACGGAGACGCGGGGTACGGGCATCGCGGCCTCGATCTCCGAGGGCTACGAGCCGTGGGCCGGGCACATCGAGACCCGCACGACGGGCTCGCTCGTGGCCGACCGCGCCGGCAAGGTGACGCCGTTCGCCATGATCAACCTCCAGGAGCGCGGCTCGTTCTTCGTCGACCCCACGCAGGAGGTCTACGAGGGCATGATCGTCGGCGAGAACTCGCGCAACGAGGACATGGACGTGAACATCACCAAGGAGAAGAAGCTCACGAACATGCGGTCGTCGACGGCCGACAACTTCGAGAACCTCGTCCCGCCGCGCCACCTCACGCTCGAGGAGTCGCTCGAGTTCGCGCGCGAGGACGAGTGCGTCGAGGTCACGCCCGAGGTCGTGCGCATCCGCAAGGTGATCCTCGACCAGACCGAGCGCGCCCGCGCCACGTCCCGCGCCAAGCGCGCCTGACGTCGTCGCGCGGGTGACCGTTCCGCCGGTGCAGCAGGCCGCCGTCGTGCCCGACGGCGGCCTGCTGGCCGTGCACGCCCACCCCGACGACGAGACGCTCGCCACGGGTGCGCTCCTCGCGACGTGGGCCCGGGCCGGGCAGCGCGTCACCGTGGTGACGTGCACGCGCGGCGAGCGGGGCGAGGTGATCGACACCCCGGCGCACCCGACCGGCGTCGGGCACCTCGAGGGCGACGGCCCCGCCCTCGCCGCGCACCGCGAGCGCGAGCTCGCCCGCGCGCTCGCCGCCCTCGGCGTGGTGGACCACGTCTTCCTCGACACGGTCGCGCTGCCCGCGTCGGGCGCGGTGCCCGACGACGGGGCGCACCCCCGGTACGAGGACTCCGGCATGGCGTGGGTCGCGCCGGGGGTCGCGAGCTCGGTCGCCACGGATCGGCTCCCGCCCCGCGCGTTCGTCGGCGTCCCGGTCGACGAGGCGGCCGCCCGGCTGGCCGCCGTCGTGCGCGACCGCCGCCCCGCGGTCGTCGCGACGTACGAGCCCGGCGGCGGCTACGGGCATCCCGACCACGTGCGCGCGCACGACGTGACGGTCCGGGCGCTCGAGCTGCTCGATGCCGACGGGGAGCCCGCACCGGCGCTCTGGCTCGCCGTCGCCCCCGAGAGCACGGTGCGCGCGGCGCGGCGGGCGCTCGCCGCCCACCCCGCGGTCCGCGCGCTCCTCGCCGCGGACCAGGGCCTCACCCTGCCCGACCCGGACGAGGACCTGCCGCCCGTCGCGCGCCCCGACGCCTCGCTGCCCCCGCTCGTGGGCGTCCCCGTGGCGCCCGTCCTCGACGAGCTCCTCGCGGCGATGCGCGCGCACGCGACGCAGGTGCAGCACGTGACCGCCGCCGCGACCGCGGGGTCCACCGCGGGGGAGGAGCCCACGGGCCTCCTGGGCTGGTACGCCCTCAGCAACGACGTGCTGGCGCCCGTCCCTTCACACGAGTTCTACGCTCCCTCCGGCGGCGCTCTCCCGGGCGACCCGGTCCGGCGCGGGCCCACGCGTTAACCTGGGGCCCGTGGAGACCGGTATGGGGCGGCACATCGGCCGCGGGGTGGCGTGCGCGCTCGTCGGCGTGCTCGTCGGGCTCGTCGGCACCGTCGCGCACCGGGCGCACCTGCTCGGCGTGGACCTCCCCGGAGGCGTCGGGCTGGGCATCGTGCTCGCGCTGCTGACGGTCTTCGCGGCGGGCACCCTCGCGCGCGCGTGGGGCGGCATGGCCGGCCTGCTGGGCTACGGCATCGGATGGGTCGTCGTGGTCCAGCTCCTCTCGCTCGAAGGGCCTGGCGGCGACGTCCTCGTGCCGAGCGAGCCCGTCGGGTACGTGTGGATCTACGGGGGTCTCCTCGTGGTCGCGGCGGTCGCCTTCCTGCCGCGCTCGTGGTTCAGCGACCGCCCCGTCCGCCCGGCGCTCCACGGGCGTCCCACCAGGCACGACGGACCCGAGGATCCCCTCGCGTCCCGCTAGAATTCGCCGTGCGGGTCCCCGCACACCCCTCGTCGTCGCGCGCTCGACCGCGCGCCTTTCGTCACGGAGACAGTGGATGGGTCAGCCGACCGACCGAGACGCCGAACTCGACTCCCCGCAGGACGCTGCGCCCGGTCAGGTGCCCGAGCCCGCCGCGCCCGGTGAGGCGGCCGCGCCCGTCGACGACGCCGGTGACGACGCGCCCGCGACGGTCGACGACACCGCGGAGCGCGAGGGCGACGCGGTCCGCGGCGACGGGACGGCCGAGGAGACGGCGCCTGCCGAGCAGGACGAGGTGCCTGCGGCGGCGGAGCGGGACGACGCGCCTGCGGAGCCCGCGGCACCGGCCGGTCAGGTCGAGGACCTCGCGGAGCCGGCGACGGCTGCCGTGGAGGCCCCGGCGGTGGAGGCCCCCACCGACCAGGTCGAGGAGCCGGACGTCGTGACGAACGAGACCCCCGGGGACGTCGCCGGCGAGGCGGTGGCGGATCCCGTGGAGCCGGCCGAGCCCGTCGGACCGGCCGAGGCCGGGACGGAGGACGCTGCGCCGGTCGAGCCCGCCGCGCCGGTCGAGCCCGAGGCCGCGGAGCGACCGGCGGCCGCGACGCCGACGGCGGGCGCGGACGTCTCTGCGGTGGCCTCGGGCCCCGAGGACGACCCGGTCGGGGTCGGCAGCGTCGAGGTGAGCGCGACGACCGACGCCGCCGCGACGGTCGAGTCACGGGGCGATGCTGCCGCGTCTGCATCGGCGCCGGAGGCGCCGACCGCGCCCGAGGGCGAGGCGTCCGCGCAGGGCGGCGACGACGAGGACGAGCCGTACGTCCCGCGCGTGTTCGCGTTCGACCCCAGCGTCCCGGCCGTGCTCGTCCCCTCGCCCGGCTCCGAGGCGCAGCCCGCCGCGGTGACGGGCGACCCGTCCGTCGATCCGGTCGACCCGTCCGCCGCGGCACCGAAAGCCGGGGCCCGAGCCGCGGCGGTGCCCGCGGCGGAGGAGCCCGACGCCGACCAGACGGCCGTGGTGCCCGTGGTGTCGCCGCAGGCACCCGCCTCGCCCGTCGCGTCGCCCGGTGCTGCGGAGCCGACGTCGGCGTCGGACGCCACGCAGGTGATCCCGCCCGTCGACCCGTGGTCGCGGCCGGCCCCGGTCGTCCGCACGTCCGTCCGGCCGGCTCCTCCGGCCGCGACGGAGGCGGCGGCACCGGCGGCGACCCCCGGGGTCGCGCCGGCGGCGGGCCTGGCCGGCGCCTTCAGCCCCGTCCCGCCCGACGAGTCGCGGGAGACCTCGCCCTTCGAGGGCTTCGAGGAGGAGGCGCCGCGGCGCGGCTGGGTGCGCGGGCTGCTGTGGACCGGCGTCGGCGTGCTCGTCCTCGGCGGCATCTACACCGGTGCGCAGTGGTTCTTCTCGGACAAGGTCCCGAGCGGGACGAGCGTCGCCGGCGTGGACGTCGGGGGTCAGACCCGGACGGCGGCGCAGGACACGCTCGAGGCCGAGCTCGGACCGCGTGCGGCCGAGCCGGTCACGCTCACGGCGGGCGAGGCGAGCACGACCCTCGACCCGGCGGCCGCCGGGCTGACGTTCGACGCCGCGGCCACCGCCGAGGAGCTCACCGCCTTCTCGATGAGCCCGGCCCGGCTGTGGCAGCACCTCTTCGGCGGCCAGGACGAGGCGCCGGTGCTCTCGATCGACGACGCCGCGCTCGACGCCCAGGTCGAGGCGCTGCGGGGGAGCCTCGAGATCGAGCCGGTCGACGGCACGGTGCAGTTCGTGGACGGCGCGCCGACGAGCACGCCGGCGGCCGACGGCTCGGCCCTCGTGACCGACGAGGTCCCGGCGGCCGTCACCGGGAGCTGGCTCGTCACGGACGGCCCGGTCGCGCTGCCGACCGAGCCCGTGGAGCCCGCGATCACGCAGGAGGAGACCGACGCCGCGCTCGCGCAGGCGCAGAAGGTCGTGTCCGCGCCCGTCGTCGTGTCCGTCGGCGGCCAGAACCCCGAGCTGCCGCCGGAGGCTCTCGCGGCTGCCGCCTCCTTCCAGGCGGCCGACGGCGTGCTCACCCTGACCTTCGACGGGGCGATGCTCGTCCAGTCGGTCGTCGACCGGACGAACGACCTGCTCACCGCCGCGGACGACGCCCACTTCGTCTTCCAGGACGGCGCCCCCGTCATCGAGGGCGGGGAGCCGGGCACGACCATCGACCCCGCGGCGATCGCGACGGCCGTCACGACGGCGGCCTCGGGCGACGAGCGGACCGCGACCGTCGAGCTCGTGGAGTCCGACCCGGCGCAGTCGGTGGCCGCGCTCGAGGCTCTCGGGATCACGGAGAAGGTCTCGGAGTTCTCGACCCCCGTGCCCAACGTCCCGGTCCGCACCGCGAACCTGCGCCGCGGCGCCGAGAAGGTGACAGGGACGCTCGTCAAGCCCGGCGAGACGTTCTCGCTCGTCGACACGCTGTCGCCGATCACGCTCGAGGGCGGCTACTTCGCCGCGGGCATCGTCGAGAGCGGGCGGCACACCGAGGGCGTCGGCGGCGGCCTGTCCCAGATGGCGACGACCACGTACAACGCGGGCTTCTTCGCGGGGCTCGAGGACGTCGAGCACCGGCCGCACAGCTACTGGTTCGACCGGTACCCCGCGGGGCGCGAGGCGACGATCTTCGTGGGCTCGATCGACATGAAGTTCAAGAACGACACCCCGTACGGCGTCCTCATGCAGTCCTGGGTCGGCGGCGGCGAGCTGCACGTCGCGATCTGGAGCACCAAGTACTACGACGTGGAGACGTCGTCGAGCGGCAAGTCGAACGTCGTCCAGCCCACGACGGTCACGCACTCGGGCGCCGACTGCGCCCCGACGCCCGCGGGCAGCCCGGGTTTCTCCATCACGAACTACCGCAAGGTCTACCACGAGGGGGAGCTCGTCAAGGACGAGTCCTACCGGTGGACGTACAAGCCGGACAACGCGGTCGTCTGCGAGTAGACGACCCGGTCCACCACACACACGGAGGTCCCATGCTCGGACGCAGCGAACGGGAGTCGGGCGCGCAGGCGCTGCTCGCCGCCACGGCGGCAGGCTGGGTCGCCGGCGACCCCGCCGAGGCGGACGCGCTGCTCGACCTCGGGTCGACGACGGCGACGCTGTCGACCGTCGCGAGCATCGACGGGCTGTCCGCCGTCGTGCACCTGGGGCACCCCGCGCAGCCGTCGCACGAGCTCGAGCGGGCGCTGCTCGCGGCGCCGCCCTCGCTCGTGCTCACGGGTGCGTCGGCCGTGCCGGCGCAGTGGGTCTGGGTCGGGCGGTCGGCCGCCGCCCGGGACCTGACGGGGCACGTCGTCGTGGACGAGGCGGGCATGCGCGACCGCCGCCACGTGCTGCGCACGATGGGGGTGAGCCCGTCCCTCGTCCCGACGCGGACGAGCCTGGAGGAGCGCGTCGCGCTCGCCGGCCCGGACGGCAGCCTCGTCGTGGAGCGCTCCGTGGCCGCAGGCCCCCTCGCCGCGCTCGGGTACACGGAGCTCGCCGGGAGCGAGGTCCTCGGGGACGGCGCGCCCGTCTGGTACGGCCTCCTGGAGAGCCGGGACGTGGTGCCGCGGGCCGACGGCGTCGCGCAGGTCTGGCTCGCGTTCGGGCCCCGGGACGACCACCGCGGCTCGCTGCAGCAGACGCTCGGGCTCGTCGCCCAGGCCGGCATCGATCTCCAGCACCTGCGCAGCCACCGCTCGCAGACCGGGACGCACATCTTCTTCTGCGCGTTCTCCTGCCCGGACGCCGCGACGCTGGACGGCCTCGTCGCGGGCTTCGCGGAGCGCGGCGTCGCGCACCGGCTGCTCGCCGTCCTGCCCGGGCAGGAGTTCGTGCCCGGTCCGGACGCGCTCGCGCCGCGCTGGGCGTCGGCGCCGGACCCCGTGCGCGCGTGAGCGTCGTCGGCTACCTCGGCCCGGAGGGGTCGTTCACGCACCAGGCGGCCGCCGGTTGGTGCGCCGACCGCGGGGAGGGCCAGGCGTTCCGGTCGGCCCGTCTCGCGGCGCGCACGACGGTGGCGGACGTGTTCGCCGGGGTCGCCGCGGGAGACCTCGCGCGCGGGGTCGTGGCGATCGAGAACACGGTCGAGGGCTACGTGGTGCCGTCGCTCGACGCGATCGTCGGGAGCGCGACGGTCGTCGCGGTCGACGAGCTCGTGCTCGACATCTCGTTCGACGCGTTCGTGCGTCCCGGCCACGGCGAGCTGACCGAGGTCACGGCCCACCCGCACGGCCTCGCGCAGTGCCAGGAGTTCGTCCGCCGGACGGGCCTCGCCCCGCGCGCCGCGTCGTCGAACGCGGCGGCGTGCCGGGACG
Source organism: Cellulosimicrobium sp. NPDC030954 (assembly GCF_055571305.1). NCBI lineage: Bacteria > Bacillati > Actinomycetota > Actinomycetes > Micrococcales > Promicromonosporaceae > Cellulosimicrobium > Cellulosimicrobium sp. NPDC030954. The sequence continues at coordinate 232,805 of NZ_JBVIFN010000003.1, read as the reverse complement.
CGGGGCCGCACCAGGTCGCGCTCGGGCCGACGATCTGCGGCGAGCTGTACGGGCTGGAGACGTTCGAGCGCGCGGTCGAGGACTTCGCGGGTGCCCGCACGCGCTTCCTCGTGCTCGCGCCGCGGGCGGAGGCGTCGGCGACGCTGGAGGCCGCGCGCACGCGCGGCGACGGTCCGTGGCGCACCATGCTCGCGGTGACCCCGGTCGTCACGGGGCCGGGCGTGCTCGCCCGGATCACGCGGTCCTTCGGCGAGCGCGGCGTCAACCTGTCGAGCCTCATCACGCGCCCGCTCAAGGCGGTGGCCGGCACGTACGTGTTCGTCCTGACGGTGGACGGCGCGCCGTGGGACGCGCCGGTCCGGGCCGTGCTCGACGACCTGGTCCGCGCGGGCGACTCGCTCAAGACCCTCGGGGTCGTGCCCGCGCGCGGCGAGCTGGACGAGTCGGTGCACGCCGACGTCGACGTCGCGCACGTCCCGGTGGGCAGCGTCGACTCCTCGGCAGATCCGTCCGCGCTCGCGGCGGGGCTGCTGTGGTGACGGCCGACGTCGAGCGCCCGGACGAGACCGCCGCGCTGCGGGTCGGGGTCGTCGGGCTCGGGCTGGTCGGCGGCTCGGTCGCGCGCCTCCTGCACGAGCAGGGCGTCGACGTGACCGCCTACGACGCGACGGCCACCACGCGCGCCGCGGCCCGCGCCGCGGGCCTCCGGGTCGTCGGCGACGTGGCCGACGTGTGCGCGGCGGAGCCCGACGTCCTCGTGCTCGCGGTCCCGCTGCGGGCCATGCGGGCGGTCGCGGCCGAGGTCGCGCGGCACGTGCGCGGCGCGACCGTCGTCACGGACGTCGGGAGCGTCAAGGGCGCGGTGCGCGACGCCGTCCGCTCGGCCGGCCTCGACGCGCGCTACGTCGGGGCGCACCCCATGGCCGGCACCGAGCACTCGGGGTTCGAGGCGTCCGACCCGCGGATGCTCGACGGCGCACGCTGGGCCGTCACGGTCGACGGGACGACGCGCCGCGAGGCGTTCGTCACGGTGCTGCGGCTCGTGACCGGACCGCTCGGCGGGACGGTGCACGTCCTCACCGACGACGTCCACGACGAGTCGACGGCGCTCGTCAGCCACGTCCCGCACGTGCTCGCCACCGAGCTCCTGGGCGTCGTCGCGGACGCACCCGTGCGGGACGTCGCGCGCGGGCTCGCCGCGGGCAGCTTCCGGGACGCGACGCGGGTGGGACGCACCGACCCGCGGCGCACCGAGGCGATGGTCACCGACAACGCCGCCTGGGTGGCGTCCGCCCTGCGCGTGGTCGTGCGCGACCTCGAGCAGCTCGTCGCGGCGCTCGAGTCGAACGCGCCGGTGGGGGAGTTCTTCGACCGGCCCGAGCCGGTCCGCGGTCCGGTTCGCGCGCCGGGCAGCGGGGAGCCGCGGCGGGTCGATCTCGACGCGGCGGGGGACTGGCGCACGGCGCTGAGCGACGCCGGTGCCCGGGGCGCGGTCGTCGTGGACGTCGCGGACGACGCGGTCGTCGTCGCCTGACGGCGGCGTTACCGCGGGGAGGCCGGGCGTCGCGGGGGGCGCGGCGGCACCGGCTTGCCCGCGACGATCGCGTCGAGCGGGACCTGCACGAGGGGCGGGACGTCGTCGTGCGCTCCGTGGCCACGGTGCGGCGGGGCGACGCTCCCGCCCGCGTCCTCGCGCAGGACCAGCTCCGTGGCGGTGGTCCGGACGACCACGCCGATCACGTCCGTGAGCGGCTTGCCCGCCGCGGCGGCCTCGTCGGGCGTGAGGCGACGGCGCACCACCACCCGCGTGCCCGGGGTCCACGTCGTCCAGGGCGCGTCGGGCACGGCAGCGCTCCTCGGGTCTGTGACGTTCGTCCACGGGCTGGTCAGGGAGGGTCGGGCACGGCCCGACCTGAGCGATACTAGTCCTGCGTCTCCCTGTCGTGACCTCGCCCCTCGCCGGGTCGGGGTCCGGACGAATCCAGAAAGGTACTCGGTCGTGACTTACGTGATCGCTCAGCCGTGCGTGGACGTCAAGGACAAGGCGTGCATCGAGGAGTGTCCTGTCGACTGCATCTACGAGGGCAAGCGGTCGCTGTACATCCACCCCGACGAGTGCGTGGACTGCGGCGCCTGCGAGCCGGTCTGCCCGGTCGAGGCGATCTACTACGAGGACGACGTGCCGACGGAGTGGAGCGACTACTACCGCGCCAACGTCGAGTTCTTCGACGACCTCGGCTCGCCCGGCGGCGCCGCGAAGATGGGTCTCATCGAGAAGGACGACCCGATGATCGCCGCTCTGCCGCCGCAGGCCTGAGCACCCGGCGCCGGCGCTCGTGGGACTCGCCGACCTCTCTGGTCTCGCCTATCCCTGGGACACCCTGACCCCGTACGCGGAGCGCGCCCGCGCGCACCCGCGCGGCGTCGTGGACCTCTCCGTCGGGACGCCCGTCGACCCGACGCCGGCGGTCGTGCGCGACGCGCTCGCCGCCGCCTCGGACGCGCACGGCTACCCGACGACGCACGGCACCCCGGCGCTGCGCGAGGCGGTCGCCGCCTGGTTCGCGCGGCGCCGCGGGGTGCCCGGACTCGACCCGGACGCGGTGCTGCCCACGGTCGGCAGCAAGGAGCTCGTCGGGCTCCTGCCCGCGCTCCTGCGTCTCGGGCCCGGAGACGTCGTCGTGCACCCCCGGACCGCGTACCCCACGTACGACGTCGGCGCGCGCCTCGCGGGCGCGACGCCGCTCGCGACCGACGACGTCGACGAGTGGGCGGGGCGGGCCGACGTCCGGCTCGTCTGGGTGAACTCCCCGAGCAACCCGACCGGGCGCGTGCTCGACGCCGCCCACCTCGCGCGCGTCGTCGCGGCGGCCCGTGAGATCGGGGCGGTCGTCGCGAGCGACGAGTGCTACGCGGAGCTCGCGTGGGCCGAGCCGTACGCCTCGACCGGCGTGCCGAGCCTGCTCGACCCGGCCGTCTCCGGCGGGTCCCGCGAGGGGCTGCTCGTCACGTACTCGCTCTCGAAGCAGTCGAGCATGGCCGGCTACCGCGCCGCGTTCGTCGCGGGCGACGCCGCGCTCGTCGCGGACCTGCTCGCGACGCGCAAGCACCTGGGCATGATCGTGCCCGCGCCCGTGCAGGCGGCGATGGTGGCCGCGCTGTCCGACGACGCCCACGTCGCCGCGCAGCGCGACGTGTACGCGCGGCGACGCGAGGTGCTCGTCGGGGCGCTCGGCGACGCGGGGCTGCAGGTCGACCACTCCGAGGCGGGCCTCTACCTGTGGACGCGGCCGGCCGGTGACCACGCCGGCGACTGCTGGCGGACCGTGTCCGACCTCGCCGATCTCGGCATACTCGTCGGGCCCGGAGCGTTCTACGGACCGGAGGGCTCGGGCCACGTGCGCGTCGCGCTCACCGCGTCCGACGAGCGCGTCCACGAGGCCGCCGCTCGACTCTCCGGAGCCTGATCTCTGACGTGACCTGCCTCACAGAGGCGTGGTGTTCTCGTGACGGTTCAGGATTGGTCACGTGCGGGTGAAGCGGGGTACGGTCGACCGCGCGGCAACGGCGCGAGCAGCAGCAGGAAGGGAACCATGACCACCACTCAGCAGGCGAAGGTCCGCCTCCTCGTCGACGACCAGGCGCAGGACCTGCCCGTGGTCACGGCGACCGACGGCAACGACGGCATCGTCGTGTCCTCCTTGCTCAAGTCGACCGGCCTCGTGACGGTGGACCCGGGCTTCATGAACACGGCGTCGTGCGAGTCGAGCATCACCTACATCGACGGTGACGCCGGCATCCTGCGGTACCGCGGGTACCCCATCGAGCAGCTCGCCGAGCAGTCGAGCTTCCTCGAGGTCGCGTACCTGCTCATCCACGGCGAGCTCCCCGACACCCCGACGCTCGAGGCGTTCGTCGAGCGCGTGAACCGGCACACGCTGGTGCACGAGGACTTCCGCACCTTCATGGGGACGTTCCCGCGCAACGCCCACCCGATGGCCGTGCTCTCCTCCGCGATCAACGCGCTGTCGACGTTCTACCCCGAGTCGCTCGACCCGTTCGACGACGAGACCGTCGAGCTCGCGACGGTCCTGCTCCTCGCGAAGACGCGCACCATCACCTCTTACCTGCACCGCCGCCGCGTCGGTGAGCCGCTGCTCTACCCCGACTACTCCCGCGGGTACGTCGACGACTTCCTGCGCATGACGTTCGCGACGCCGTACCAGCAGTACGAGGCGGACCCGGTCGTCGTCGACGCGCTCGACAAGCTGCTCATCCTGCACGCCGACCACGAGCAGAACTGCTCGACCTCGACGGTCCGCGTCGTCGGCTCGTCGCACGCCAACCTCTACGCGTCCGTCGCCGCAGGCGTCAACGCGCTCTCCGGCCCGCTGCACGGCGGCGCCAACGAGTCAGTGCTGACGATGCTCGACAAGATCGCGGGCGCCGAGTACGACGTCGACACCTTCATGAAGAAGGTGAAGAACAAGGAGGACGGCGTCCGCCTCATGGGCTTCGGGCACCGGGTCTACAAGAACTACGACCCGCGCGCCGCCATCGTGAAGAAGTCCGCCGACGCCGTGCTCTCGACGCTCGGCAAGAAGGACCAGCTCCTCGACATCGCGATGGGCCTCGAGGAGATCGCGCTCAACGACGACTACTTCATCGAGCGCAAGCTCTACCCGAACGTCGACTTCTACACGGGCCTCATCTACAAGGCCATGGGCTTCTCGCCCGCGATGTTCACGCCGCTCTTCGCCCTCGGCCGCATGCCCGGCTGGATCGCGCAGTGGCGCGAGATGATGAAGGACCCCCAGACCAAGATCGGCCGCCCCCGCCAGGTCTACGTCGGCGAGACCGAGCGCGACTACGTCCCGGTCTCCGACCGCTGACACCCGCTCCTCCGGACGCCGCGTCGCTCACCCTCGGTGAGCGACGCGGCGTCCGTCGTCTCCGGTAGCTGCCGGTCAGTCCTCGTCGGGGACGGCGACGTGGACGCGGACGAGGCCCGCGTCGAGCGGGGCAAGCTCGTCGGGGTCGAGCGCGCTCCACGTCGAGTCGTCGCGGGACCAGCGGCGGTCCCCGACCTCGACGGCGACGACGTTCGTCGCGTCCGCGGTGGCGACCGCCCACTGCGCGACGGCCCAGGCCGCACGGTCGAGGCCGCCGTCCTCGCCGGCGGCCGGCAGCCCGGAGGCGTCGACCTGGAGGGTGCTCCCGTCGCCGCCGTCGAAGGGCTCGACCCGGGCGCCGTCGCCGAGGTCGCGGGCGAGGCGGTCCTGGAACGGCTGCGTCGCGGCGCCGTCGGTGGGGACCTCCGTCGTGGCGACGGGGGCGAGGTCGCACGTGAGCGACGCGGGGGACCAGCCGGAGAGCGCGGAGGCCCAGGCGCGGGATCGCGGCTCGTGCTGCGCGTACGCGTCGGGGAAGCCGGACCGCTGGACGGTCTGCGCGGCGACGGTGACCTCCATCGCCTCGTAGCCCTCGACCGTCTCGAGCACGTCGTAGAACGCGTTGCTCGAGTACACCGGGTCCATGATCTCCTCGACGCTGCCCCAGCCCTGCGACGGGCGCTGCTGGAACAGGCCGACGGAGTCGCGGTCGCCGTAGTCGATGTTGACGAGGCGGGACTCCTGGAGCGCGGTCGCGAGCCCGATGGTCGCGGCGCGGGCGGGGAGGCCGCGGCGCACGGCGGTGCCCGCGACGAGCGCGGCGTTGTCCGCCTGCGTGACGGACAGGTACCAGGTGCGGCCGTCGGCGGTGGCCGCGCACCGCTCGGCGACGGGCGTCTCGTCGTCGAGCCGGTTGAGAGCGACGACGACGCCGCCCACCCCGACCGCGGCCACCGTGAGGAGGGTGACCGCGGCGCGGAGCGGGCGGCGCCGGCGGCGCGGGCGACCGACGTCGGGCAGGTCCCGGGAGCGGGGGGCTCGGGTCGCGGTCATGCGGGGCGCCGTCGTGCTCGTCGGCGGGTCAGTTGGCGTGCAGCGCGGCGTTGAGCTCGACGCCGGCACCGGTGCGGGACACGGCCTCGACACCGCCGGTGAGCGAGTTGCGGCGGAACAGGATGCCGGAGCGGCCGGAGAGCTCGCGCGCCTTGACGACGAGCGGCGCACCGTCGGCGCCGGTCTGCCCGACGACGGTCACCTTGGTCCCCGCGGTGACGTACAGGCCGGACTCGACGACGCAGTCGTCGCCCAGGGGGATGCCCAGGCCCGCGTTGGCGCCGAGGAGCGAGCGCTGCCCGACGGAGATGACCTCGCGGCCGCCCCCGGAGAGGGTGCCCATGATCGAGGCGCCGCCCCCGACGTCGGAGCCGTCGCCGACGACGACGCCGGCCGAGATGCGACCCTCGACCATCGAGGTGCCGAGCGTCCCGGCGTTGAAGTTGACGAAGCCCTCGTGCATGACGGTGGTGCCGGGCGCGAGGTGGGCCCCGAGGCGCACCCGATCGGCGTCGGCGACGCGGACGCCCGCGGGGACGACGTAGTCGACCATGCGGGGGAACTTGTCCACGCCGTACACGGTGACGGTCTGGCCGGCCGCGCGCAGGCGGAGGCGCGTCTCCTCGAAGCCGTCGACCGCGCACGGACCGTGGTTGGTCCAGACGACGTTCGTCAGGACGCCGAAGAGGCCGTCGAGGTTCTGGCCATGCGGCGCGACGAGGCGGTGGGAGAGCAGGTGGAGTCGCAGGTACGCGTCGGCGGTGTCGGCGGGGGCGGCGTCGAGGTCGATCTCGGTCCGGACCACGATGACGTCCACGCCGCGCAGCTCGTCGCGCTCGGCGAGCGCGTCGAGAGAGGCGGGGACGGTCGTGTCCGCGGGGGCGCTGCCGAGCGCCGGGGCCGGGTACCAGACGTCGAGGGTCGTGTCGTCGTCGGTGACGGTCGCCAGGCCGTAGCCCCACGCCGTACGCGGCTCGGACGCGGCCGCGGAGGGGGCGGTCGCGGGGGTCGCAGAAGTCATGCGCCCCACCCTATCCGCCGCGGGTAGGGTGCTGGCGTGACCTCTCCCACCACCGGCACCACGCCCGTCCTCGACCTCCGCGGCGACCTCGTCGCGCTCTTCCGCGCCGTGTGCGACACGCCGTCGGTGAGCGGCGACGAGCGGACGCTCGCGGACGCGGTCGAGACGGCGCTGCGTGCGTACCGGCACCTGGAGGTGGTGCGCGACGGCGACACGGTGGTCGCGCGCACGTCGCTCGGCCGGGAGCGGCGCGTCGTGGTCGCGGGCCACCTGGACACGGTGCCCCTCACGGACCCGCCGAACCTGCCCACGCGAGTCGTGGGGGAGGGTGCGCACGCCGAGGTCTGGGGCCGTGGGACGGTCGACATGAAGGGCGGCGTCGCGGTCGCGCTCGCGCTCGCGGCCGAGCTCGACGCCCCGGCGCAGGACGTGACGTGGGTGTTCTACGACAACGAGGAGGTCGCGTCCGACCTCAACGGGCTCGGGCGCCTCGCGCGCAACCGTCCCGACCTGCTCGCGGCCGACTTCGCGGTCCTCGGCGAGCCGACGTCCGCCGGTCTCGAGGGCGGGTGCAACGGCACGCTGCGGGTCGACGTGCGCGTCCCCGGGGTCGCGGCGCACTCCGCGCGCTCCTGGACGGGCGCCAACGCGATCCACGCCGCGCACGAGGTGCTCGACCGGCTGGCGGCGTACGTCCCGCAGGAGATCGAGGTCGACGGCCTGGTCTACCGGGAGGGCATGAACGCGGTGGGGATCCGCGGCGGGATCGCGGGCAACGTGATCCCGGACGAGTGCGTGGTCACGGTGAACTTCCGGTTCGCGCCGTCGCGCTCGGTCGCCGAGGCGGAGCAGCACGTCCGCGAGCTGCTCGCCGGCTTCGAGGTGGTGCTCACCGACGCCGCACCGGGCGCGCGCCCGGGGCTGGACGACCCGCTCGCGGCGGACTTCGCCGCCGCGGTGCTGGGCGTCACGGGCGGCGCGCCGGCCCCGAAGTACGGCTGGACCGACGTCGCGCGCTTCGCGGAGCTGGGCGTCCCCGCGGTGAACTTCGGCCCGGGAGACCCGCTGCTCGCCCACAAGGACGACGAGCGGTGCCCGGTCGGCGAGCTCGCGCTGTGCCGCGAGGCGCTGCGTGCGTGGCTCACGGCCGCCCCTGCGACATAGGCTCGTGACCATGAGCGACACGGTGCGTGACCAGGGTTCCGACGACGGCCTGCCCCAGGCCGGGACGGGGTACCGCAAGGGGCCGGTCCTGCTGCGCGGGGACCAGATCCCGCGCCAGACGACCGACCAGCGTCTCCTCGACACGGGGGGCAGCGCGGACTGGGTCCACTCGGACCCGTGGCGCGTGATGCGGATCCAGAGCGAGTTCGTCGAGGGCTTCGGCGCGCTGGCGGAGGTCGGCCCGGCCGTGTCCGTCTTCGGGTCGGCCCGGACCAAGCCGGACCACACGGACTACGCGCTGGCCGAGGACGTCGGCCGTCGCCTCGTCGACGAGGGCTTCGCCGTCATCACGGGCGGGGGACCGGGCATCATGGAGGCGGCCAACAAGGGCGCGTCCGAGGCGGGCGGGCTGTCGATCGGTCTCGGCATCGAGCTCCCGTTCGAGCAGGGCATGAACCGGTACGTCAACCTCGGCGTGAACTTCCGCTACTTCTTCGCCCGCAAGACGATGTTCGTCAAGTACGCGCAGGGCTTCGTCGTCCTGCCCGGGGGCTTCGGGACGTTCGACGAGCTGTTCGAGGCGCTCACGCTCGTGCAGACCCACAAGATCACCGAGTTCCCCGTGGCGCTCGTCGGGACCGACTACTGGAGCGGGTTGCTCGACTGGGCCCGGACCGCGGTCGCCGGACGCGGCATGATCAGCGCGCACGACCTCGACCTCGTCCACCTGTGCGACGACCCCGCCGAGGCCGTCGCGTACGTATGCGACCGCGGCGCCGAGCTGCGCGCCGAGGAGCTCGAGGCGACCGAGGAGCTCGCCCGGGCGCAGGCCGGCGACGCGAGCTGACGGCCGCGGCGCGATGACGTCACCTGGCTCGGCCGCGCCCACCGGGCCGACGGCGGCGCGACCCGACGACGGCCCCCTGCCGCTGCCGCCGCTCGGGGTGCCGCCCCGCGGCACGTCGCTCGTGCTGCGCGGGCGGACCCTCGCCCGGCCCGCCGTGATGGCGATCCTCAACCGGACCGACGACTCGTTCTACGCGGGGGCGCGCCAGCTCGACGACCGCGCCGCGCTCGCGGCGGTCGAGCGCGCGGCGGTCGAGGGCGCGGAGATCCTCGACGTGGGCGGCGTGCGGGCCGGCGTGGGGCCGGAGGTGACACCCGCGGAAGAGGTCCGCCGTGTCGTGCCGTTCGTCGCCCGGGTGCGCGCGGAGTTCCCGGACCTGCTCGTCAGCGTCGACACGTGGCGGGCCGAGGTGGCGCACGAGGCGGCGCTCGCGGGAGCCGACCTCATCAACGACACGTGGGCAGGTCATGACCCGCGGCTCGTCGAGGTCGCGGGCGAGCACGGCGTCGGGGTCGTGTGCTCGCACACCGGGGGCGCGACCCCGCGCACCGACCCGTTCCGCGTCGCGTATCCCGCCCGGCCCGGTGCCGCGGACCCGCGCGACGGCGTCGTCCAGGACGTCGTGGCGACCCTCCGCGCGGCGGCGGAGCGCGCGGTCGCGTGCGGGGTCCCGCCGGCGTCGGTCCTCGTCGACCCGACGCACGACTTCGGCAAGAACACGTGGCACTCCCTGCACCTCCTGCGCCGGACCGAGGTTCTCGCGGACCTCGGGTTCCCGCTGCTCATGGCGTTGTCCCGCAAGGACTTCGTGGGGGAGACGCTCGACCTGCCCGCCGACGAGCGGCTGGAGGGCACGCTCGCCGCGACGGCCGTCGCCGCGTGGCTCGGCGCGCGCGTCTTCCGCGCGCACGACGTCGCGGCGACCCGGCGCGTCCTGGACCTGGTCGCCGCGGTGCGCGACGAGGTCCCTCCGGCGGCCCCGTTGCGGGGACTCGCGTGACCACGCCGCGCGCCGCGGCCGGTCCGGACGGGCGACCGCGGCTGCTGCGTCCGGCCACCTGGCCGTGGTGGGCGCAGGTCCTCGTGGTGTACGGCCTCGCGCGCGGCGTGAGCGCCGTGGTCCTCCTCGCCGTCGCCAGGTCCCAGGAGGCGAACCCCTGGACGGACGCCGCACCGTCGTACGTGCCGTACGTCGCGCGCATGTGGGACGCGAGCTGGTACGAGCAGATCTACGCGTCCGGCTATCCCGACACGCTCCCCGTCGGGCCGGACGGCGCCGTCGAGCAGAACGTCTGGGCGTTCTTCCCGCTCTTCCCGGCGCTGGTCCGCGCCCTCGACGCCGTCACGGGCCTGGGATGGGACGTGCTCGCGCCCGCGGTCGCGCTCGCGTGCGGCGCCGGCGCGGTGCTCGTGATCCACCGGCTCGTCGCGACGGCGGGCGCCGCGGCGGTCGCGCGCAGGCCGGGCCTGCCCCTCGCGACCGTCCTGCTCGTCAGCGTCTTCCCGTCCAGCCCCGTGCTCCAGGTCGCGTACACGGAGTCCCTGGCGCTGCTCCTCGTGGCGTCCGCGCTCCTGCTGCTGGCGCGGCGCCGCTACGGGTGGGCGGCGATCGTGATCGTGCTCCTCGGCTTCTCCCGGGCCGTCGCGCTGCCCATGGCGGCGGTCGTCCTGTGGCACGGGTTCGTCCGGTGGCGCCGGGGCGACCTGCGCGTGCCCGACGTCGCGCGGCTCGGTGGCCTCCTCGCGGTCGCGCTGGCCAGCGGGTTCGTGTGGCCGTGGGCGTGCAGCGTCGTCACGGGGGTGCACCAGGGGTACTTCCGCACGCAGGAGGCGTGGCGCGGGGGCGCGGAGGTCGTCCCCTTCGTCCCGTGGGTCGACGTGTCGCGATGGCTCCTGGGCGACGCCGGTCCATGGGTCCTCGCCCTCGTGCTGCTCGCGACGGCCGCCCTGGTGCTCAACCCGGTCGCGGCGCGGCTCGGCCCGGAGATGCAGGCGTGGTCCGGCGCGTACCTCGCCTACCTGGTCGCGGCGATCCAGCCGGGCACGTCGCTCGTGCGGTTCCTGCTGCTCGCCTTCCCGCTCGTGGCGGTCACCGCCGGGTGGACGCGGTCGCGCCCGTGGCTGGCCGCCGCGACGGTCGCCGGCGTCGCGGGCCAGGTGTGGTGGGTGTGGTCGCTCTGGCGGCTCGTCCCGCCGTCCGGCTGGCCGCCGTGACCCGGACGCCCGGGATGTCGGCACGGGTGAACTAGACTGTCCTCGGGCGTCGTCCGAGGTCGGACGCCCCTCCTCGCGCGCGCGGGGTGGACTCGGGACAACGGAAATGGAGTGCCATCGATGGCTGCGATGAAGCCGCGGACGGGTGACGGGCCGCTGGAGGTCACCAAGGAAGGGCGAGGCATCGTCATGCGGGTCCCGCTCGAGGGTGGCGGACGCCTGGTGGTCGAGCTCAACGCGACCGAGGCCAGCGAGCTGGGTGAGGCGCTCCAGGCCGTGGTGGGCTGATTGCCCGCACGTGAGCGCCGGGCCTCCGGTCTCCCCGGGCTGCCACGCGCGCTGCCCGAGGTGGTCGGTGCCCGGGGCGCCCTGAGCGACGCGGTACTCCTCGACGACACGCAGGTCGACGCGGTCGTCGTGGCCGTCGCGCCCCCGCGCGAGGCCGAGGACGGGTTGCAGCCGCGTGCCGGGACGATCGACGCCACGGTGCGGTACGGCGTCGACCTCGCGGAGCTCGCCGAGCGTGCGGGCGGACGGAGCTTCCGCGGCGCGTCCGGAGAGGTCGTGCGCGTCGACCTGCCGCGTGCGCACGCCGGGTCCGCGACACGGCTCCCGTGGGCGGGCCTGCCTCCGCGGATCCTGCTGCTCGGCGTCGGGACCGGGACGTCGGCCGACCTCCGGCGTGCCGGTGCGGCTCTCGCCCGTGCGTCGCGCGGCCTGGAGCGCGTCGTCAGCGCCGCCACCGCCGACGCGGGTGCCGACGAGGTCCGGGCGTTCGTCGAGGGCTACCTGCTCGCCGCCTACGACCAGCCGCGGCAGAGCGGGTCCTCACGCCCCGCGGGCGACGCGGCCGCGGAGCAGCTCGTCCTGCTCGCGCCGGAGGGCCGGCCCGACCTCACGGCGCCGATCGAGGCCGCGCACCGCGCGGCGACGGCGACCTGGCTCGTCCGCGACCTCGCCAACATCCCGTCCGACGTCAAGGACCCGGCGTGGTTCGCCGACCGCGCGGTGGAGCTCGCCGACGCGCTCGGGCTCGACGCGACGGTCCGCGGTCCCGCCGAGCTCGGCGCGGAGGGCTTCGGGGCGATCCTGGCGGTCGGGGCGGGATCCGCCCGCCCGCCGCGCCTCGTGACCGTCACCTACGACCCGGCGGACCACGGCGTCCTCCCGGAGGGCGGCGACACGGACGTCCGGCACGTCGTCGTCGTCGGCAAGGGCATCACGTACGACACGGGCGGGCTCTCCATCAAGCCGCGCGAGGCGATGGTGCCGATGAAGACCGACATGGCGGGCGCCGCCGTCGCCCTCGCGGTCGTGCTCGGCGCTGCCCGCGCACGCTCCGGACGTCGGGTGACCGCGGTGCTCCCGCTCGCCGAGAACCACGTCGGCGCCGCCTCGTACCGCCCGGGGGACGTGCTGCGCACCTGGTCGGGCCGCACCGTGGAGGTGGCGAACACCGACGCGGAGGGCCGCCTCGTCCTCGCCGACGCGATCGCGTACGCCGTGGCCGAGCTCGCGCCCGACGTGCTCGTCGACGTCGCGACCCTGACCGGAGCGGCGAGCCTCGGTCTGGGCCGCGGGCACGGCGCGCTGTTCGCCACGGACGACACCCTCGCCGAGGCGCTGGAGGACGCGGCGCTCGCCACCGGGGAGCGCGTGTGGCGGCTGCCTCTCGTCGAGGACTACGCGGGCGCCCTGCGCTCGGACGTCGCCGACCTCCGCCACGTCCCCGTCGAGAGCCCGGGCGGCGGGTCGATCACGGCCGCGCTGTTCCTGCGCGAGTTCGCCGGGGACGTGCCGTGGGCGCACCTCGACGTCGCCGGTCCGGCGCGAGCGACGGCCGACCGGCACGAGGTCGTCGCCGGGGCCACCGGGTACGGCGCGCGGCTCCTGCTCGAGGCGCTCGACCGGCTCTGACCGTCCGGTGCGTCAGCGGCGCACGGCGAGGAGGAGGCCGTCGCCGCTCGGGAGCAGCGCGGGCAGGACGCGCTCGTCCGACCGCAGCGACCGGCCCACCTCGCGGACGATCGTCGTCACCTCGTCGCGCCGCGCGGGGTCGGCGACGCGGTCGTGCGACAGCGCGCCGTCGACCGCGAGCACGCCGCCCGGTCGCAGCAGCCGCAGGCCCTGCTCGACGTACTCGGGGTAGCTGTGCTTGTCCGCCCCCACGAGCACGAGGTCGTAGGCGCCGTCGGTGAGCCGGGGGAGGACCTCGCTCGCGCGGCCCGGGATGGTGCGGGTCCGTGCCGAGGGCACGCCCTCCTCCGCGAAGGCCTCCTTGGCCGCGCGCTGGTGCTCGACCTCGACGTCGATCGTCGTGAGCACGCCGTCCGCCGGCATGCCGCGCAGGAGCCAGAGCGACGCCACGCCGGTGCCGGTGCCGATCTCGACCACCGCGCGGGCGGCCAGCGAGGCCGCGAGCACCTGTAGGACCGCCCCCACGCCGGGGAGCACCGTCGGGCAGCCGAGCTCGGCGGCGCGGTCGCGCGCACGCAGGAGGACCTCGTCCTCGGGGACGAACTCCTCGCTGTACACCCAGCTCGCCGCCTTGGCGCTGCGGTGGGTGCCGACGTCGCTGGTGATCGGTGCCTCCTGGTGGTCCGTCGTCCGCGCGTGCGGCCCGGGACGGGTGTCCCTGGCGGGTGCGCTGCCTCGGATCGTACCCGCCCCCTCCCACGGCGGCCCGCTCCCGCGCCGCGCGTGTGTGCACGGGCCGTGGACGTCGCGCGCACGTCCCGCGCGAGAGGGGGAACACCGGGAGGGTGCCGGACGTTCTTCTGGGACGATGGACGACGTGGACGACGCACGACCAGGGACGAGCACGCACGGGACGCAGGACGGGAGCGCGTGGGTGCCGCCGTCGTGGGACGAGATCGTCCGTGAGCACTCGGCGCGCGTGTACCGCCTCGCGTACCGCCTGACCGGGAACCGGCACGACGCCGAGGACCTCACGCAGGAGACGTTCGTCCGCGTGTTCCGCTCGCTGTCGAGCTACACCCCGGGCACGTTCGAGGGCTGGCTGCACCGGATCACGACCAACCTGTTCCTCGACCAGGTCCGGCGCAAGCAGCGCATCCGCATGGAGGCCATGGGCGACGACGACGGGCAGTACCCGGCCCGCTCGGAGGCCCAGCCGGAACGCGGGTTCGAGCACGCCAACCTCGACCACGACGTCCAGCGGGCGCTCGACGCGCTCTCGCCCGAGTACCGGGCCGCCGTCGTGCTGTGCGACATCGAGGGCCTGTCCTACGAGGAGATCGCCGTGACGCTGGGGATCAAGCTCGGCACGGTGCGCTCCCGCATCCACCGCGCGCGGTCCCAGCTCCGCGCCGCGCTCCCGCACCGCGACCCCGCGGACCGCCCGGCGTCGGACGACGTGCCGACGCCCGTGGCCGCCCGGGGGGTGGCGTGACGCACCTCGGCTCCCGGCTCTCCGCGCTCGTCGACGGGCAGCTCACGCCCGCCGAGGCGGAGCGTGCCCTCGAGCACGTGGCGTGCTGCCCGCGGTGCGCCGCCGAGCTGTCGGCGGCGCGCGCCGCGCGCCGGGCGCTGAGCTCTGCCGGGCCGGTCGAGCCCGCTCCCGACCTCGCGGCCCGCCTGCTCGCGCTGTCCGCTCAGATCCCCTCGACCGACGGCGACCCGCTGCGCTCCGCGCCCGTCGCGGGCGACCCCTGGACGCAGCCCGTCCCGCTCCCGCGCGGTGCGTGGAGCGGGGAGGTGCGCCGGGGGACGGTGCGACGACGCGTCGTCGGGCTCGTCGTGGGCGGCGTCGGCGCGGCCGCGATCGGCCTCTTCGCGCTCGGGGAGAGCCCGGTCGTCACGCCCGACCTCCATCGCAGCGACCCGCTCAACGTGCTGGCGCAGGCCGCGCCACGGGCCACCGGGGCGCTCGTCGTGGGCGGGGTGCGCACCGCGGACCGGTCCGCGGGCGACGAGTCGGCTCCCGGTGCCGCAGCGCTCGCGGCGCTCGCGGCCCAGGGGTGGACCTGCCCGACGGCGCTGCCGGAGGGGTTCAGCGTGGCCGACGTCCGGGACGACGCCGCGCGCGGCCTCGTCGAGATCGACCTCGAGGCGCCGGGGGGCGAGGCCGTCGTGCGCGAGCAGTCGGGTCTCCTGGACACCGCCGCTCTCGCGGGCGGCGAGACCTGGGACGTCGACGGCCGTCGGGTGCACGTGCTGTCCGAGGCACCGTGGCACGTCGTCTGGCAGTCCGGCGACACGGTGATCGACGTCGTCGCCGACACCGAGCAGGAGACGGTCGCCGCCCTCGTGGCGGCCTTCCCGGCCCGTGACTACGATGCCGGGGTCCCGGCGCGCATCTCCCGGGGCTGGACGACCATGACAGGAGCGCTCGGCACCTCATGACCGACCCCCAGACCGGCCCTCAGACGGGCCGTCAGACCGGCACCGAGCAGCCCGGGGCGCCCGACGCCGCACGGAACCCGTTCGCGCCGCCGTCCGCGTACCGCAGCGTGCCGCCCGTCCCGCCGTCGGCCCCGGTCGGTCCCGGTCCGGTCCCGCCCCCGCCCGGCGCGACCGCCCCGCCCCCGAGCGTGCCCCCGCAGCCGTCACCGGTACCAGCGCCGGCCGGCGTGCCCGGTCCCGCCGACCCGTGGCAGACCCTGCGCTCGTTCGGCGAGCCCGAGCCGCCGTCGGCACCGACACGACCCGGCGGGTCGGTCGACCCGACGCTCGTCGGGGTCCCGCGGGGCGCTGCCGGCCCGTCGTCCGGGCGCGGGCTGCGTCCCGCCGTGGTGGCGGGCGTCGCCGCGCTCGCACTCGTCGCGGGCGCGGTCGGCGGCGTCGCCGCGGACCGGCTCCTCGGCCAGGACTCGCCCGGGTCGTACACGTCGGCCCTGCCGCCGGCGAGCGTCGAGCCGGGCGCCGACCGCCCGGCGGGGTCGGTGGCGGACATCGCGGCCACGGTGCTGCCGAGCGTCGTCTCGCTCCAGGTCCGCGGGACCGACGGTGTCGCCACCGGTTCCGGCTTCGTCCTCCGCGAGGACGGGTACATCCTCACGAACAACCACGTGGTCGCGGGGGCCGCCGACGGCGGGGACGTCGTCGTGCTGTTCTCGGACGGGCACGAGAGCCCGGCCGAGCTGGTCGGCCGGACCGTCGACTACGACCTGGCCGTCGTGAAGGTCGACGACTCAGGCCTGACACCGCTCGCGCTCGGCGACTCCGACGCCGTCGTCGTCGGGGACCCCGTGGTCGCGGTCGGTGCTCCGCTCGGTCTCAACGGGACCGTCACCACGGGCATCATCAGCGCGCTCAACCGCCCGGTCCAGGCCGGTGCCGCGGCCGAGACGGCGTTCATCAACGCGATCCAGACCGACGCGGCGATCAACCCCGGCAACTCCGGAGGCCCGCTCGTCAACGGACGCGGCGAGGTCGTGGGCATCAACTCCGCCATCGCGCAGCCCCCGGGCAGCGCGTCGGCGACCGGGAGCATCGGGCTCGGCTTCGCCATCCCGTCCAACCAGGCGCGCCGGACCGCGGAGCAGCTCATCGCCGACGGCGTAGCGACGTACCCGGTGATCGGCGTGCTGCTCGACCAGCGGTACCAGGGCGAGGGCGTCCAGGTGTCGACCGACCCGCAGTCCGGGACGGCCGCGGTCACGCCCGACGGCCCGGCCGACGCCGCGGGGATCCGGCCCGGGGACGTGATCCTCTCCATCGACGGCCGGCCCGTCACCGAGTCGGACGAGCTCATCGTCGCCATCCGGGCGAAGGCCCCGGGAGACGCCGTGACCCTGCGCGTCCGCACGGGAGACCGGGAGCGCGACGTCCGCGTCGTCCTCGACGAGGCCACGAGCGAGTAGTCTGTCGGCGTGTTCGGGATCAACGGAGCCGAGTTCATCGTGCTCCTCGTCGTGGCGGTCGTCGTCATCGGTCCTGAGCGTCTGCCGCGCTACGCGGAACAGCTCGGGTCGTTCGTCCGCTCGGCCCGAGGGTACCTGCGGGACGCCAAGGCCCGTGTGGACGCCGAGATCGGGGACGAGATCGCGGACGTCGACTGGTCGAAGCTCGACCCCCGCCAGTACGACCCGCGCCGGATCGTGCGCGAGGCCCTCCTCGACGACGAGCCCGTGCGCGAGCGGGTCGCGCCGCCCCCGCCGCCTGCCCCCTCGTCAGTGCCGCCGGGCAGCCCCGCACCGTTCGACGACGAGGCCACCTGAGGCCGGCGCCGACCGCCCGCGCGACGGGAGGCGATTCGTTCCGTCACGGCACCACCTGTCAGAATGGGGCAATGTCCATCGAGGCGACGCACACCGGTCCGGCACCGGTCCCGGAGACCGCGCAGGCGACCGGGAACCCGACCAGCACCCAGCCCCGGATCCTCTCCGGCATGCAGCCCACGGAGGACTCGCTGCAGCTCGGGAACTACATCGGGGCCCTGCGCCAGTGGGTCGCCCTCCAGGACTCCTACGACGCGCTGTACTGCGTCGTCGACCTCCACGCCCTGACGGTCAACCCCGACCCCGAGCGGCTGCGCGAGCGGACGCGCCGCACGGCGGCGCAGTACCTCGCGGGCGGCGTCGACCCGGAGCGGTCCGCCCTGTTCGTGCAGTCGCACGTGCCGCAGCACGCGGAGCTCTCCTGGGTCCTGTCGTGCCAGACGGGCTTCGGCGAGGCCGGTCGCATGACCCAGTTCAAGGACAAGTCCGCGAAGCAGGGCGCCGACGGCACGACCGTGGGCCTGTTCACCTACCCCGTCCTCATGGCGGCGGACATCCTGCTCTACGACGCGGCCCTCGTGCCGGTCGGGGAGGACCAGCGCCAGCACCTCGAGCTCACCCGCGACCTCGCCGAGCGGCTCAACGCCCGCTTCGGTGACGGGACGGCCGTCGTGCCGGAGGCGCACATCGTGCGCTCGGTGGCGAAGATCTACGACCTGCAGGAACCGACGGCGAAGATGAGCAAGTCGTCGTCGAACGGCAAGGGCGTCATCTGGCTCCTGGAGGACCCGAAGACCGCCGCGAAGCGGATCCGGTCCGCCGCGACGGACTCGGGCACCGAGATCCGGTACGACCCGGTCGCCAAGCCCGGCGTGTCGAACCTCCTCACCATCTACTCCGCGCTGACCGGTCGGGACGTCGAGGCGATCGCGGCCGAGTACGACGGCCAGGGGTACGGACGGCTCAAGGTCGACCTCGCCGACGTCGTGGTCGACTTCCTCGTGCCGTTCCAGGAGCGCGCCAACACCTACCTCGCGGACCCCGCGGAGCTCGACGCGGTGCTCGCACGGGGCGCCCAGAAGGCACGGGACATCGCCGCCGGGACGCTCGCGCGCATCTACGACCGCGTCGGCCTCCTGCCCGTCGGGGGGCCGACCGCGTGAACCTCCCGGAGCGTGGGCCGGACCAGGTGCGGATCGGCATCGCGATCGAGGTGCCCGAGCCCTTCGCGACGCAGCTCCAGGACGCGCGCGCACGGTTCGGGGACCCGCTCGCACGGTCGATCCCGCCGCACGTCACGCTCCTCGGGCCCACGGTGCTCGACCCGGTCGAGCTCGCCGCCGCGCGCGCGCACCTCACCGCCGTCGCCGCGACCGCGGCTCCGTTCCAGGTCCACCTGCGCGGCAGCGCGACGTTCCGGCCGATCTCGCCGGTGGTGTTCATCCAGGTGGTCGAGGGCATCGCCGAGTGCGAGCACCTCGAGAGCGCCATCCGCACCGGTCCGCTCGCCCAGGACCTCCGGTTCAACTACCACCCGCACGTGACCGTCGCGCACGAGGTGCCGGACGCCGCGCTCGACGCCGCGTTCGACGAGATGGCCACCTACGAGGCGCGGTTCGAGGTCGCCGGAATCTCTCTCTACGAGCACGGCGACGACGGTGTGTGGCGTCCGGGGCAGGTCTTCCCGCTCACCGCGGATGCCGGGATCGCGACCTCCTCGTAGGGTTCGGGGCGTGATGTCGCCTCCCTCCGCCGCTCCGAGCGTCGTCCGGCGCACGAGGGAGCGCGTGGAGGCGCTCGTCGAGTGGTGGAAGGACAGCCGTCCCGGGCGCGCGACCTACCGCTACCTGTACGCGCGTGGTGCCCTGCTGTGCGGCGGCATCGCCTACTCGGCCCTGTTCTCCCTCTTCGCCGCGCTGACCATCGGCTACACCGTCTTCATGCAGGTCCTCGGCGGGAGCCAGGAGCTCATGGACGCCGTGTTCGGCGAGATCAACGAGCTCGTCCCCGGCCTCATCGCGGTCGACGGGAAGAAAGGCGTGATCGACCCCGAGGACCTCCTCCTCCCGCCCGGCCTCAGCGTCACGAGCATCGTCGCCGGCGTCGTGCTCCTCTTCTCCGTCGTCTCCTTCATGTACCACCTGCGCGGCGCCGTCCGGACGATGTTCGGCGTCAGCGACATCGGGCAGAGCCCCGTCCTCGCGCGGGCGCGCGCCCTCCTCGGCTTCTTCCTCCTGGCGCTGAGCATGCTCGTCTCCGCCGTCGCGAGCATCGCCGTCTCCTCGATCGGCTACCAGGTCCTGGAGGCGCTCGGGCTCTCCGGAGGGCCCGCGATCCTCGTCACCGGCGCCGGGCTCGTGGTGAGCGTCCTGCTCGACGCCCTCGTCGTCGTCGTGGTGGTCACGCTGCTGGCCGGCGTCCACGTGCGCCGCCGCGACCTCCTCGTCGGGTCGCTCACCGCCGCCGTCGCGTTCGGCGTCCTCCGCTACCTCGGGTCGTCCTTCGTCGCCGGGAGCGCCAGCAGGAACGCGCTCCTCGCGTCGTTCGCCGTCCTCGTCACGCTCCTCGTCCTCGTCAACTTCACCGCGCGCATCCTCCTCGCGGTGTGCGCCTGGATGGCGGACCCGCCCCGCCTCCCCGACCCGGAGCCCGACGGTCCTCGGCACGCCCGCGAGGGACGCCCCGAGCTCCCCGTCGTCGACGGCACCCCCACGACCGACGCCCGGCACGCGCGCGTCGCCCGCCACGCCGCGTCCGAGGGCGCTGCGGGCTCCGTCGTCGTGGCCGCGTCGACGGAGGAGCGCCTCCGCGCCGGGCAAGGGTCCGGCAGGCCCTGGAGCCCGATCGTCCGCGGCGTGCGCCGCGCACGCCTCCCGCGCGGCGCGTAGCGGTCGGTGTCGGGTCCGCGGTGGCGGGGCTGTTCCTGGCCGAGATGCGAGAAGTGGACCCTGCGGGCCTCGTTCTCGGGGCCATTTCTCGCTTCTCGTCGCCCGGCGCGCGGCTCATCGACCGGATCACGGACGTGACCCTGCAGGCAGCGCAGCCCGGCCACGGCTCGACCACGCGGACAGCGAAGCGCTGTACGGACGACGCAGGGCGCCGACCGTGGTGGTCGGCGCCCTGCGTGCGGGACGTGCTCGGGATCAGAAGGCGCGCGTGATCATCGCGCGCTTGACCTCCTGGATCGCCTTCGTGACCTCGATGCCGCGGGGGCAGGCCTCGGTGCAGTTGAAGGTCGTGCGGCAGCGCCACACGCCCTCCTTGTCGTTGAGGATCTCGAGGCGCTGGGTGGCGCCCTCGTCGCGGCTGTCGAAGATGAAGCGGTGGGCGTTGACGATCGCGGCGGGGCCGAAGTACTGACCGTCGGTCCAGAACACCGGGCACGACGACGTGCAGGCCGCGCACAGGATGCACTTGGTGGTGTCGTCGAAGCGCTCGCGCTGCTCGGCGGACTGGAGGCGCTCCTTGCTGGGCTCGTTCCCGGACGTGATGAGGAACGGCATGATCTCGCGGTAGGACGCGAAGAACGGCTCCATGTCCACGACGAGGTCCTTGACCACGGGCAGGCCCTTGATGGGCTCGACCGTGATGGGCTTGTCGGGGTTGACGTCCTTGAGCAGCGTCTTGCACGCGAGACGGTTGCGGCCGTTGATGCGCATCGCGTCGGACCCGCACACGCCGTGCGCGCACGAGCGGCGGAACGTGAGCGAGCCGTCGTGCTCCCACTTGATCTTGTGCAGGGCGTCGAGCACGCGGTCGGTGCCGTGCGCGAGGACGGTGAACTCGTCCCAGTACGCGTCCTCGCCGTGCTCCGACTCGGGGGAGTAGCGGCGGATGCGGAGCGTGACCTCGAACGAGGGGATCTCGCCGGCCTTGGGCTCGGCGGCCGGGCTCTCGAGTGTGGCAGTCATCAGTACTTCCGCTCCATGGGCTCGTACCGGGTCTGGGTGACGGGCTTGGAGCCCAGGGCGACCTTGTAGCCGTCGAAGGCCTCGACGTGGTCGAAGTAGCCGGCGACGTGCCCGTCGGCGACGTCGCTGGCCGAGGTGGGACGGCGGTACGCCATCGTGTGCAGCATGTAGTTGGCGTCGTCGCGGTCGGGGTAGTCCTCGCGGTAGTGGCCGCCGCGCGACTCCTTGCGGTTGATCGCCGCGACGACGGTGACCTCGGCGATGTCGAGGAGGAACCCGAGCTCGATGGCCTCGAGCAGGTCGGTGTTGAACAGCCGGCCCTTGTCCTGGACCGAGACGTTCTTGTACCGCTTCTGCAGGTCGCGGATGTCCGCGAGGGCCTGGTTGAGCGACTCGCCGGTGCGGAACACCTGGGCGTTGGCGTCCATGGTCTCCTGGAGCGCCTTGCGCACGTCGGCGACGCGCTCGCCGTCGGGCCGGTTGCGCATCTCCTCGAGCTGCGCGATCACGGCTGCGGCGGGGTTCTCCGGGAGCTCGGTGTACGACGCCGTCGCGGCGTACGCGGCGGCGGTGCGGCCCGCGCGCTTGCCGAAGACGTTGATGTCGAGCAGCGAGTTGGTGCCGAGGCGGTTGGAGCCGTGGACGCTCACGCACGCGACCTCGCCGGCGGCGTAGAGGCCCTTGACGACGTTGTGGCTGTCGCGCAGGACCTCGGCCTCGACGTTGGTCGGGATGCCGCCCATCGCGTAGTGCGCCGTCGGGTACACGGGCACGGGCTCGGTGTACGGTTCGATGCCGAGGTAGGTCCGGGCGAACTCGGTGATGTCGGGGAGCTTCGCGTCGATGTGCGCGGGCTCGAGGTGCGTGAGGTCGAGCAGGACGTAGTCCTTGTTCGGCCCTGCTCCGCGGCCCTCGCGGACCTCGTTCGCCATCGAGCGGGCGACGATGTCGCGCGGCGCGAGGTCCTTGATCGTCGGCGCGTAGCGCTCCATGAAGCGCTCGCCGTCGGAGTTGCGGAGAATGCCGCCCTCGCCGCGCGCCGCCTCCGACAGGAGGATGCCGAGACCGGCGAGGCCCGTCGGGTGGAACTGGAAGAACTCCATGTCCTCCAGCGGCAGGCCACGACGGTACGCCAGGGCCATGCCGTCGCCCGTGAGCGTGTGCGCGTTGGACGTCGTCTTGAAGATCTTGCCCGCGCCGCCGGTGGCGAAGATGATCGCCTTCGCCTGGAACACGTGGATCTCGCCGGTCGCCAGGTCGTAGGCGACGACGCCGGTCGCGGTGACCGTCTCGCCGTCGGGGATCTCGCCCGTGGACAGGTCGTGGTCCGTGATGAGGTCGAGCACGTAGAACTCGTTGAAGAACTCGACGTCCTGCTTGACGCACTGCTGGTAGAGCGTCTGGAGGATCATGTGCCCGGTGCGGTCCGCGGCGTAGCAGGAGCGGCGCACCGCGGCCTCGCCGTGGTTGCGGGTGTGCCCGCCGAACCGGCGCTGGTCGATGCGTCCCTCGGGCGTGCGGTTGAACGGCAGGCCCATCCGTTCGAGGTCGAGGACCGCGTCGATGGCCTCCTTGGCCATGATCTCCGCGGCGTCCTGGTCGACGAGGTAGTCGCCGCCCTTGACCGTGTCGAACGTGTGCCACTCCCAGTTGTCCTCCTCCACGTTCGCGAGGGCGGCGCACATGCCGCCCTGCGCGGCGCCCGTGTGCGAGCGCGTGGGGTAGAGCTTGGAGATGACGGCCGTGCGGACCTTGCCGGACGACTCCAGCGCCGCGCGCATCCCGGCGCCGCCTGCGCCGACGATGACGACGTCGTACTGATGGGTTTGCATCGGGGTCGATGCCTCCTGGGAGAGAGCCGGGTGGAGCGTGAAGACGGGGGCGTGCGGTGGTACGGGCTCAGGCCGTGCAGAACGACGCGAGCAGCTCGGCCGGCGCGTTCGCGGGGCACGGGTCGAACGTGAAGATCACGAGCGTGCCGAGGACCGTGACGATCGTGAAGGCGAGGTACAGCGCGAGCTTGAGGACGAGGCGAGTGCCGTCACGCTCGGCGTAGTCGTTGATGATCGTGCGCACGCCGTTGGTGCCGTGGAACATGGCGAGCCACAGCATGAGCAGGTCCCAGATCTGCCAGAACGGGGAGGCCCACTTGCCGGCGACGAAGCCGAAGTCGATCGCATGCACGCCCTCGCCGACCATGAGGTTGACGAAGAGGTGCCCGAAGATGAGGACGATCAGCACGACGCCGGAGGCGCGCATGAAGATCCAGCTGTACAGCTCGTAGTTGCTGCGCGTGGCCTTGCGACGCTTGTACGGGTCTCGCGGGCTCGCGACCTCGACCGTGGGTGCGGTAGCCATCAGTGCCCCCCTCCGAAGACGTTCATGAGGTGACGCGGCAGGAAGCCGGCCATCGTCACGACGAAGAGGCCGACGACGATCCAGAGCATGGTGCGCTGGTACCGCGGGCCCTTGGCCCAGAAGTCGACGAGGATGATGCGGATGCCGTTGAAGGCGTGGAAGACGATGGCCGCGACCAGTCCCGCCTCGCCCAGGCCCATGACCGGTGTCTGGTACGTCCCGATGACGGCGTTGTAGGCCTCGGGCGAGACCCGGACGAGCGCCGTGTCGAGGACGTGGACGAGCAGGAAGAAGAAGATGAGCACGCCGGTCACGCGATGCGCGACCCACGACCACATGCCTTCACGGCCGCGGTAGAGCGTGCCAGCTGGTGCACTGGGCACTTTGGGGGCCTCCTGTGGCGAGATCAGGGGGAGATGTCACGTTGCGGTACCGGCCCGGAACTCCCTCAGTCCGAACCGCGGGACCGTCGTCGGCATCGGTCTCTGGGCTTCCACCATAGTGACATCGGCGTCATGATGCGGACCGTCGAAGGCGGCGGAACGCCCCTGCGCGGGGGGTTTGTGACTGATCCCACAGCCCGCGGGGGAACTGTGCGGCTCACTATGCTGCCCTCATGGCCTCTTCGCCGCACCCCTCGTCCGCCGGGCCGATCCCCGGCTTCCACGCTGTCGTCCCGGCGGGAGGCGCGGGCACGCGACTGTGGCCGCTCTCGCGCGCCGGCTCGCCCAAGTTCCTCCTCGACCTCACCGGCTCGGGCCGCTCGCTCCTGCAGGCGACGGTGGACCGGCTCGTCCCGCTCGCGGGCGAGCGGGGCGTCGTGCTCGTGACGGGGGACCGGCACGTCGCCGCGGCGCGCACCCAGCTCCCCGGGCTCCCGGTCGAGAACGTCCTGGCCGAGCCGTCGCCCCGCGACTCGATGGCGGCGATCGGGCTCGCCGCGGCCGTCCTCGAGCAGCGCCACGGGGACGTCGTCGTCGGGTCGTTCGCCGCGGACCAGGTCATCACGGGCCGGGAGGCGTTCGAGTCGTCGGTCCGAGAGGCGGTGGAGGCGGCCCGCGCGGGCTACGTCGTGACGATCGGCATCGCCGCGTCGCGGCCGTCGACGGCGTTCGGCTACGTCCACAGCGGCGCGCCGCTCGGCGTCGCGGGGGCGCCGAGCGCGCAGCACGTGCGCGGCTTCACGGAGAAGCCGGACGCCGCGACCGCCCAGCGCTACCTCGCGTCCGGCGAGTACCGCTGGAACGCCGGCATCTTCATCGTGCGCTCGTCCGTCCTCCTCGGGCACCTCGCGGACCAGCGCCCCGAGCTGCACGACGGCCTGCGCGCGGTCGCCGCCGTGTGGGACGGCCCGGACCGCGACCGCGTGCTCGCCGAGCGCTGGCCCGCCCTCGAGCGGATCGCGATCGACCACGCCGTCGCCGAGCCGGTCGCCGCCGTGGGCGGCGTGGCGGTGGTCCCCGGCACGTTCGGCTGGGACGACGTGGGCGACTTCAACTCGCTCGCCGCGCTGCTGCCCTCGGTCGACGGGTCGGGCTCGAAGGTCCTCGGCGACACGGGTCGCGTCGTGCGCCGGGAGAGCGCCGGGTCGGTGGTCGTGCCGGCGAGCGACCGGGTCGTCACGGTGCTGGGGCTCGACGACGTCGTCGTCGTGGACACCCCGGACGCCCTGCTCGTCACGACGCGGGCCCGCGCCCAGCAGGTGAAGTCGATGGTCGACACGGTGCGCGAGCTCGGGATGGACGAGCTCCTGTGACGGCCGACGTGACCCTCGCCGCCCGGATCGGTGCCTCCGTCGCGCGCCACGTGGACGAGGTCGTCGCGGTCCGGCGCGACATCCACGCCCACCCGGAGGTCTCGCGGGCCGAGACCCGGACGACGGCGCTGCTCGCCGACCGGCTGCGCGCCGCAGGGCTCGAGCCGCGGCTCCTGCCGGGCACGGGCCTGGTGTGCGACGTCGGCCCCGAGCCCGGGGACGTGACGCCCGGGTCCTCGGCCACGACGTCGTCCGACGACGCTGCGTCGGCCGTCCCGGGCCGGGTCGCGCTGCGCGCCGACATCGACGCGCTGCCGCTGCAGGACAGGTGCGACCTCCCGTGGGCCTCGACGGTCCCGGGCGTGGCGCACGCGTGCGGGCACGATCTGCACACCGCCGCGGTGCTCGGTGCCGGACTGGTCCTCGCGGACCTGCACGCGCAGGGGGAGCTGAGGCGCGGGGTGCGGCTCGTGTTCCAGCCGGCCGAGGAGGTCCAGCCGGGCGGGTCGCTCGACGTCCTCGCCGCGGGGGCGATGGACGGCGTGGACGAGATCTACGCCGTGCACGTCGACCCGAAGGTCGACGTGGGGCGCATCGGGACCCGCATCGGACCGATCACGTCGGCGTCCGACGAGGTCTCGGTGACCATCGCGTCCCCGGGTGGGCACACGTCCCGGCCGCACCTCACGGGGGACGTGGTGTACGCGCTGGGCCAGGTCATCACGCAGGTCCCCGCGGTGCTGGGCCGGCGGCTCGACCCGCGCTCGGGCGTGAACCTCACGTGGGGAGCGGTGCACGCGGGGTCCGCGCACAACGCGATCCCGAGCACGGGGACCGTGCGGGGCACCCTGCGCTGCCTCGACGTGCGCGCGTGGGAGTTCGCGGGCCAGGTGCTGCACGACGCGGTCGAGCAGGTCGTCGCGCCGTACGAGGTCGAGGTGACCGTGCACCACACGCGCGGCGTGCCGCCGGTGGAGAACGACGAGCGCTGCACGGGACTGCTCGAGGCGGCCGCGCGCGACGTCCTCGGCCCGGACTCCGTGCTCCTCACCGAGCAGTCCCTCGGGGGAGAGGACTTCGCCTGGTACCTGACGAAGGTCCCCGGCGCGATGGCGCGGCTCGGCACGCGGACGCCCGGCGGGCGCAGCTACGACATCCACCAGGGCGACCTGCAGGTCGACGAGCGCGCGGTGGACGCGGGGATGCGTCTCCTGGCCCGTGTCGCCGCCGGTCAGGGCGGGTGAATCGGTCCCGAACGGTGGACAGGGGTGTGTCACGCCTCAGACGCAAAGTGACGCTTGCATAACGAAGCAGCGGCGTTACCGACAAGTAACGTGCAAGACCCGTCGGGCTGATTAGTGTTCGGTCCTATAGAGGCCGACGGACCGGTCCTCCCGTGCAACGACGCTCGGGAGGGCCCAGGGGTCCTTCCCTGCGCGGCCCTGCTACGAGAACGACAGGAGCTATCAGGTGAAGAGAGCGACTCAGGTCACCGCGCTCGCGGCCGTCGCCGCGCTCGCGCTGGCCGCGTGCGGCGCCGCACCCGAGGACGACGAGACCACCGGCGGCGGCGAGAACACCGCGGGCGGCAACTCCGACTTCTCGGCGTGCATGGTGTCCGACGCCGGCGGGTTCGACGACCAGTCCTTCAACCAGGCCGGTTTCGAGGGCCTGGAGCAGGCGAAGTCCGAGCTGGGGATCACGGCCACCGAGGTCGAGTCCTCGGCGGACACGGACTACGCGCCGAACATCGACAACCTCGTCCAGCAGGGCTGCAACCTCGTCATCGGCGTCGGGTTCCTCCTCGAGGACCCGATCCAGGCGGCGGCCGAGGCCAACCCCGACACGAACTTCGCGCTCATCGACTCGTCGTTCTCCGACGCGGACTTCAACCCGGTCGAGATCGACAACGCCAAGCCGATCCTCTTCAACACGGCCGAGGCCGCGTTCCTCGCGGGCTACCTCGCGGCGGGCATGACCGAGACGGGCACCGTCGCCACGTTCGGCGGCATCCAGATCCCGTCGGTCGCCATCTTCATGGACGGCTTCGTCGACGGCGTCGCGAAGTACAACGAGGACAACGGCACCGAGGTCAAGACCCTCGGCTGGGACAAGGAGGCCCAGACGGGCTCCTTCACCGGTGACTTCGACAACCAGGCGAACGGCCAGAACCTCGCGCAGGGCTTCATCGACCAGGGCGCGGACATCATCATGCCCGTCGCCGGCCCGGTGGGTCTCGGTGCGGCAGCCGCCGCGCAGAGCGGCGGCGCGAAGATCATCTGGGTCGACTCGGACGGCTTCCTCACGACGGAGTACGGCGACATCATCATCACCTCGGTGATGAAGCAGATCGGTCCGGCGGTCTTCGACACCGTGAGCGAGTCGGTCGACGGCAACTTCACCAACGAGCCCTACGTGGGCACGCTCGAGAACGAGGGCGTCGGCCTCGCGCCGTTCCACGACTTCGAGGACAAGGTGCCGGCCGAGCTGCAGGACATGCTCGCCCAGTACCAGGAGCAGATCATCGCCGGGGACCTGGTCGTGGAGTCGACCAACACCCCGTGACGACCTTCTGAGACCGTCGGTCCCGCGGCCCCTGCGGCTGCCGGGACCGGCGGGACGGTGGCCCGGGCGAGCCCGCCCGGGCCACCGTCGTCATGAGGCGACGCACGAGGCGACGGCGCGACGGAAGTACGGTTCGATGGAGTTCCCTGTTCTCAGAGAGGCCGCCCGGTGAAGCTGGAGCTGCGCGGGATCACGAAGGTGTTCGGGTCCCTGGTCGCGAACGACCACATCGACCTGGTGATCGAGCCAGGCGAGATCCACGCCCTGCTGGGCGAGAACGGTGCCGGCAAGAGCACGCTCATGAACGTGCTGTACGGCCTGTACGACCCGGACGACGGCGAGATCCTCGTCGACGACCGGCCGGTCGCTTTCACGGGCCCCGGCGACGCCATGGCAGCGGGGATCGGGATGGTGCACCAGCACTTCATGCTCGTCCCGGTGTTCTCGGTGGCGGAGAACGTCGCGCTCGGGCACGAGCCCGTGAAGGGGGCCGGTCTCATCGACGCCCGGCGCGCACGCCGGCTCGTCCAGGAGATCTCCGACCGCTTCGGGTTCGAGGTCGACCCGGACGCCATGGTCGAGGACATCCCGGTCGGCGTGCAGCAGCGCGTCGAGATCATCAAGGCGCTCTCGCGCGACGCGCGCGTGCTCATCCTCGACGAGCCGACCGCGGTCCTGACCCCGCAGGAGACCGACGAGCTCATCGCGATCATGCGCCAGCTCAAGGCCGCGGGGACGTCGATCGTCTTCATCACGCACAAGCTGCGCGAGGTGCGCGCCGTGGCGGACCGCATCACGGTCATCCGCCGCGGGAAGGTCGTGGGGACCGCGGACCCGAGCGCGAGCGAGACCGAGCTCGCCTCCCTCATGGTCGGCCGGTCCGTCTCGCTCGGCGTGGAGAAGGCGCCCGCCGAGCCGGGCGACGCGACGTTACGGGTCACCGACCTCACGGTCATGGACGACCTCGACACCGCGGTCGTGGACCGCGTGAGCCTCGACGTCGCGCGCGGCGAGATCCTCGTCCTCGCGGGCGTCCAGGGCAACGGGCAGACCGAGCTCACCGAGACGATCGTGGGCCTGCGCAGGCCCGTCGCCGGCTCCATCACGCTCGACGGCAAGGAGCTCGTCGGCCGCGGGGTGTCGGACGTCCTCGCCGCCGGTGTCGGGTACGTCCCGGAGGACCGGAGCACGGACGGCATCGTCGGGACGTTCTCCGTCGAGGAGAACCTCGTCCTCGACCTCTTCGACCGTCCCCCCTACTCGCGCGGCGGCGCGCTCAACCGGGCCGCGATCCGCGACAACGCCGAGCAGCGGGTGGTCGAGTTCGACGTCCGTACCCAGACGGTCGAGGTGCCCGCCGGGAACCTCTCCGGCGGCAACCAGCAGAAGGTCGTCCTCGCGCGCGAGATGTCGCGCCCGCTGCGCCTGCTCATCGCGTCGCAGCCGACGCGCGGGCTCGACGTCGGGTCGATCGAGTTCGTCCACAAGCGCGTCGTCGAGGAGCGCGACAACGGCACCCCGGTGATCATCGTCTCGACCGAGCTCGACGAGGTGCTCGCCCTCGCGGACCGGATCGCCGTGATGTACCGCGGTCGCATCGTCGGCGTCGTCCCGGGCGACACGGACCGCGACGTGCTGGGGCTCATGATGGCGGGGGTCCCGCTCGACGAGGCCGTCGCGCAGGCGGCCGAGCACCGCACCACCCTCGGCGAGGCCGACATCGAGGCGGGAGACGCGCCGTCGAGCGCCGGGGTCGACGTCGACCTGGCCGACGCCGACGCCCGCGAGGAGGAGATCCAGTGACCCAGCAGGCCATGCCCGACGACGCGGCGGCCGTCCCGCCGACGCCCGCGCCGCCGAGCGACACCACGAAGGCCCGGCCGCCGGCCGGAGCGAGCATCCTGCGCGAGATGCTCGAGAGCAGCTGGCTCGTCTCGCTGCTCGCGATCGTCGCGGCCCTCGTCCTCGGCGGCGTGCTCATCGCGGCGGCCGACCCGGAGGTGCAGGAGGCCGCGACCTACTTCTTCGCGCGGCCCGCGGACTTCTTCGAGGCCGTCTGGAACGCCGTGTTCGGCGCCTACAGCGCGCTCTTCCAGGGCGCCGTCATCAACTTCCAGGCACCCGACCTCCAGCGGGCCCTCCGCCCGCTGACCGAGACCATGACGGTCTCGACACCGCTCATCCTCGCGGGCCTCGGCCTCGGCATCGGGTTCCGCGCGGGCCTGTTCAACATCGGTGCGCAGGGCCAGATCATCCTGGGCGGCATCTTCGCCGGGTTCATCGGTTTCACGTTCTCCCTGCCCCCCGGCCTGCACCTGCTGCTCGCGGTCCTCGGTGCCGCGCTCGGCGGGGCGATCTGGGCGAGCATCGCGGGTGTGCTCAAGGCCCGGACGGGCGCGCACGAGGTGATCGTCACGATCATGCTCAACAACATCGCGGTCTACCTCGTGGCGTACCTGCTCACGACGCCCGCGTTCCAGCGCCCGGGCAGCAGCAACCCGATCAGCCCGCCCATCCCGAGCTCGGCCACGTTCCCGCTGCTGCTCGGCGAGGGCTTCCGCCTGCACCTCGGCTTCCTGCTCGCCCTGCTCGCGGCCGTGGGCGTGTGGTGGCTCATGGAGCGCTCGACGCTCGGCTTCCGCTTCCGCGCGGTCGGCGAGAACCCGCACGCGGCGCGTACCGCGGGTATCTCCGTGGCGTGGGTGACCGTCTGGGTCATGGCCATCGCCGGTGCGCTCGCCGGCCTCGGCGGCGCCGCGCAGGTGCTCGGCACCGAGAAGGTCCTCACGGCGGGCATCGCCGCGAGCTTCGGGTTCGACGCGATCACCGTGGCGCTCCTCGGCCGCTCCCGGCCGCTCGGCACCGTCCTCGCCGGTCTGCTCTTCGGCGCGCTCCGCGCAGGCGGCTTCGCGATGCAGGCGCGCACCGGGACGCCGATCGACATCGTGCTCGTCGTGCAGTCCCTCATCGTGCTCTTCATCGCCGCCCCGCCGCTCGTGCGGGCGATCTTCCGGCTCCCGACCCCGGGTGGCCCGACGCGCGCCGAGCGTCACGCCGCGAGACGGCGGGCCGAGGCGGCCACGACCACCACGACGACGCAGGAGGCCGGAGCATGAGCACCGCGACCACCACCCCGGCGCCGGCCTCCGCGCCCCAGCGCGCGGCCAAGCCGCTCCCGCCCATCAGCTGGAAGGCCCCCGTCGCGTACGCGGTCATCGGGCTGCTGTCACTGGTCTTCTTCGCCCTGCTCCCCGCCGGGGGGCAGCAGACGACGTTCCGCCTCTCGACCGCGAGCGACTTCTTCCAGATCGAGCCGATCACGGTCAGCTCGACGGGAGCGGCGCTGTTCCTGTCGATCCTCGCGCTCCTGCTCGCGGGGCTGTCCTTCTGGGCGGCGCGCGACCGGCGCAAGGTGGGCGTCTGGCTCCCCATCGTGTTCGGCGTCGCCGTGGTCTTCGCCTTCCTGAGCTGGGCGGGGGCGGGCAAGGCCGCGATCCCGCTCACGGGGCTGCTGCAGGGCTCGCTCTTCCTGGCGGTCCCGCTCGTGTTCGGCGCGCTCTCGGGCGTGCTGTGCGAGCGCGTCGGCATCATCAACATCGCCATCGAGGGCCAGCTCCTCGCCGGGGCGTTCCTCGCGGCGGTCGTCGCGTCGCTGACGTCGTCCGCGTACGCCGGCCTCATCGCGGCCCCGATCGCGGGTGCCCTCGTGGGCGTGCTGCTCGTGATCTTCTCGGTGAAGTACTGGGTGAACCAGATCATCGTCGGCGTCGTGCTCAACGTGCTCGTCGTGGGCGTGACGAGCTACCTGTACTCCACGGTGCTCACCGAGGACCCGGGCACGTGGAACACGCGGACCCCGCTACCCGTGATCGAGATCCCGGTGCTCTCGCAGATCCCCGTCGTGGGACCGGTGCTCTTCCGCCAGACGCTGCTCGTCTACATCATGTACGTCGTCGTGATCCTGCTCCAGGTCTTCCTCTTCCGGAGCCGGTGGGGCCTGCGCCTGCGCGCGGTCGGCGAGCACCCCAAGGCCGCCGACACCGTGGGCATCAAGGTCAACGCGACCCGCGTGCGCAACACGATCCTCGGCGGCGCGGTCGCCGGCCTCGGCGGCGCGTTCTTCACCGTCGCCGCGGGGCTCGCCTTCGGCAAGGAGATGACGGGCGGCAAGGGCTTCATCGCCCTGGCGGCCATGATCCTCGGGCGGTGGAACCCGGTCGGCGCGCTCGTCGCGGCGCTCCTGTTCGGGTTCTCCGACAACCTGCAGACCGTGCTCGGGATCGTCGGGACGCCGATCCCGAGCCAGATCATGCTCATGACGCCGTACGTCGTGACGATCTTCGCCGTCGCCGGCCTCGTCGGGCGCGTGCGCCCGCCGGCCGCCGAGGGCATCCCCTACGTGAAGTGAGGCCGCGGTGCCGATGACAGACCTGCCGAACGCGCACGACGGCGAGCCCCGCTCGGGCGGGGCCGCCGTCGGGCCGGACGTCGACTGGGACGCGCTGCGCGACGCCGCGCGCGAGATCATGACCCGCGCGTACGCGCCCTACTCGGGATTCCCGGTGGGCGCCGCCGCGCTCGTGGACGACGGCCGCGTCGTCGTCGGGTGCAACGTCGAGAACGCCGCGTACGGCGTGACGCTGTGCGCGGAGTGCTCTCTCGTCAGCTCGCTCGTCGGGACGGGCGGGGGCCGTCTCGTGGCGTTCGCGTGCGTGGACCGGCACGGCGCGACCCTCATGCCGTGCGGTCGCTGCCGACAGCTCCTGTGGGAGCACGGGGGCCCCGACCTGCTGGTCGACACCGTGCGTGGTATCAAGACGATGAGGGACGTGCTGCCCGACGCCTTCGGGCCCGAGGATCTGGAGGAGCGCTCGTGACCAGCGACGACGTGACCCCGCAGGGTGGCGGGACGCAGGACCAGGACGCGACGGCGGAGGCCCCCGTCGGGGCCGACGGCACAGACGCGGGCACAGGCACGGGCGCGGACGACGCGGGGTCGGCGCCCGAGCCCTTCGACGCGGTCGACGTGATCCGCACCAAGCGCGACGGCGCGCGGCTCGACCCCGCGCAGATCGACTGGGTGATCGACGCCTACACGCGCGGCGTCGTCGCCGAGGAGCAGATGGCCGCCCTCGCGATGGCGATCTACCTCAACGGCATGGACCGGACCGAGATCGGCCGCTGGACGCAGGCGATGATCGCCTCGGGCGAGCGGATGGACTTCTCGGGGCTCTCGCGCCCGACGGCGGACAAGCACTCGACAGGGGGCGTGGGCGACAAGATCACGCTGCCGCTCGCGCCGCTCGTCGCGGTGTACGGCGTCGCGGTGCCGCAGCTCTCCGGCCGCGGCCTGGGGCACACGGGCGGCACGCTCGACAAGCTCGAGGCCATACCGGGATGGCGCGCCGCGCTGTCCAACGAGCAGATGATGAACGCGCTCGAGCACGTGGGCGCCGTGATCTGCCAGGCGGGCTCGGGGCTCGCGCCCGCCGACCGGCTGCTCTACGCGCTGCGCGACGTCACGGGGACGGTCGAGTCGATCCCGCTCATCGCGAGCTCGATCATGAGCAAGAAGATCGCGGAGGGCACGGGCGCGCTCGTGCTCGACGTCAAGGTGGGATCCGGCGCGTTCATGAAGGAGCTCGACGCGGCGCGCGAGCTCGCGCGGACGATGGTCGACCTCGGCACCGACGCCGGCGTGCGCACCGTCGCGCTGCTCACCGACATGTCGACGCCGCTCGGGCTCACCGCGGGCAACGCGCTCGAGGTGCGCGAGTCCGTCGAGGTCATGAAGGGCGCAGGGCCGCAGGACGTCGTCGACCTCACGGTCGCGCTCGCCCTCGAGATGCTGGCCGGGGCGGGCCGCCCGCAGGACGAGGACGACGTGCGGCACGCGCTCGTGGGCGGCCGTGCGCTCGACAAGTGGCGCGAGATGATCGCGGAGCAGGGCGGCGACTCGCGGGCCCCGCTGCCGGTCGCGCGCGAGCGCGAGCACGTCGTCGCCGACCGCGACGGCGTCCTCGAACGCCTCGACGCGTACGCCGTCGGGGTCGCCGCGTGGCGGCTCGGGGCGGGGCGCGCGCGCAAGGAGGACCCGGTGCAGGCGGGTGCGGGCGTCGAGCTGTTCGCCAAGCCGGGCGACACCGTGCGCAAGGGCCAGCACCTCATGACGTTGCACACCGACACGCCGGAGCGCTTCGAGCGGGCCGTGCAGGCGCTCGAGGGGGCGTGGGCGGTCGCGGCACCGGGCACCGTCGTCGAGCGTGGTCCCGTGGTCCTGGACCGCGTCGACTGAGCGTGGCACCCGACGAGCCGGGCGCGGGCGAGCCGGCGGACACGCGTCGACCGCGCTCCGTGTACGGGGTCGGGTCCGAGCCCGACGCGCGGTTCAGCCTCGCCAACGAGCGCACCGCGCTCGCGTGGGTCCGCACGGGCCTCGGGCTGGTCGCGGGCGGCGTCGCGCTGACGTCCTTCGCGACGTTCGCCGACATGCCGGGCGTGCTCGACGTCGTCGCCGGCGTCGCGTGCCTCGTGGGCGCCGGGTTCGCGGGCTACGCGCTCGTCTCCTGGCGCCGCAACGAGCGCGCGCTGCGCCTGCGACGGCGGCTGCCCGCCCCGAGCGGGCTGCCCGTGCTCGTGGCGGGGGTCGTGGTCCTCGCGCTGCTGCTCGCGGGCTACGCCGTGGGCTCGGCGGGCGGGCCGTGAGCACGCCGCCGGGAGAGGTGCCCTCGCCGCCGGTCCGGGACGAGGGCATGCAGCCGGAGCGCACGGCGCTCGCGTGGCAGCGGACGGTGCTCGGCGTCGTCGTGGGCGCGCTCCTGCTGGCGGGCGCGGGGCTCCGCTCCGGGTCGACCGTCACGGTGTGCGCGGCGGTCGCCGTGGGGGTGCTGGCGCTCGTCCCCGCCGTCCTGCGGCCCCCGACCGGCGGGCTGCCCGGCCACGGGCGGCTGTACTCGTGGTCCTTCCTGGTGCGCGTCGCGAGCCTCGTCGTCGTGCTGGCCGTCGTGGGCGCCGTCTGGGCGCTCGGCCGCGCGCTGGGAGCGGCATGACCGTCCGGGGTGCGCTCGGCGCGCTGCGGGTCACGGACCTCGCGCGGCTCGTGCCCGCGCGCGCGGTGCCGCAGCCACCGCCCGGCGGCGTCTACCGGCCCGACGGCGGGACGGACCGTGCCCTCGCCCTCGCCCGGCGCGCGGGCCACCCCGCGGACCGGGTGCGCGCGCTCGCCGGCACGCTCGCCGCGCTCGACCCGAGGACCCGGCGCGCCGTCGTCGACCCGTTGGGCCGCGCGGCCCACGGGTGGGGTGGCCCGCGCGAACGCGGGGTCCGGCTGCTCGAGCTCGGCGGGGAGCCGGCACGCCAGACCGACGCGACCACGTGCGGCTCGGCCGTGCTCGGGCTGCTCGCCGCGGCCGGCGACCCGGTGCTCGCGCTGTGGCTCGCCACAGGCCTGCGCGCGGGGGACGACGCCGGGACGGGCGGCCGGCCCCGGTCGGGAGGGGCGGCGCGGTTCGGAGAGCTGCAGCGGGTGCTGAAGCGCCGGACCAACCGTGCCGCTCTGGGCCCCCTGCCGTGGCCCGCGTCCCTCGGGACGCCGCCGTGGGGCGCCGCGCGGGCCGCGCGCCACGCGGACGTGCGGTACGTCGAGCGCGTCGTCGCCGGAGACCGGGACGACGACCCGGTGGTCCGGGCCGCCCTCGCCGCGGCGGCACACGGCGTGCCCGTTCCGCTCTTCACCGGCGGTGACCTCGCCCTCGGCGTCGCGACCGCCGTGCCGCGCCACGTCGTGCTGCTCACCGACGCCGACGTCGGCACTGACGCCGACGCCGACGACGGCGCCAGTGCCGGCACCGCCGCGCGGGCGCGGCGCTGCCGGGTCTACGAGCCGTCGTCGGGCACCGTGCACGACCTGGACGTGGCGCACCTGCTCGACGGCGCCCGGTCGCCCGGGGCGAGGAGCGCGCTCGGGGGGTGGCCGCACGTCTGCTGGGCGCTCCTGCCCGCCGTCGGCCGGGCTGGCGAGGCCCCGCACCCGGCGGGAGGATGAAGAGAGCCGCCACGGCCGTGGCGCGCCGAGTCGTCAGGTGAGGAGTCGCGATGAGCACCGTGCCCGGGAACGACGCGTGGCGGGACGCCGGCCTGGTCGAGCAGGACGAGGAGGTCGTGAGCCTGGTCGAGGAGTCGGAGGACGACGGCCCGGGCGTCGACGACGCCGAGCACGAGAGCGACGAGTACCGCCCGCGCACCGCTCGCCCCGACCTCGAGGGCGAGGCGAACGAGGCCGACGTCGTCGAGCAGGCGTCCGCCGTGCCGGGCGAGGAGGACGACTACGCCTGACCGGTCCCGGTCGCGCGGTCGTTCGGCGCGAGCGTCGACGTACCGGCCGGTACCGTGAGCGCATGACCACCGAGAACGCACCCCTGACGGTCGACGTCATCCGCTCGCTGCCCAAGGTCGTGCTGCACGACCACCTCGACGGAGGGCTGCGCCCCGCCACGATCCTGGAGCTCGCCGCCGACGTCGGGCACCAGCTTCCCGCGGGCGACGCCGAGTCCCTCGGCGCCTGGTTCGCCGAGTCGGCCGACTCCGGCTCCCTCGTGCGCTATCTCGAGACGTTCGACCACACGATCGCCGTGATGCAGACGCGTGACGCGCTCGCGCGCGTGGCGCGCGAGGCGGTCCTCGACCTCGCACGGGACGGCGTCGTGTACGCCGAGCAGCGGTGGGCGCCCGAGCAGCACCTCCAGCGCGGGCTCACCCTCCAGGAGACGGTGGACGCCGTGCAGTCCGGCATCGAGCAGGGCGTCGCGGAGGCCGAGGCCGAGGGCCGGACCATCCGCGTCGGGCAGCTCGTCACCGCGATGCGGCACGCCGACCGGTGGCAGGAGATCGCCGAGCTCGCCGTCGCGAACCGTGCGAACGGCGTCGTCGGGTTCGACATCGCGGGCGCCGAGGACGGGTTCCCGCCCTCGCGCCACGCGGAGATCTGGCGCTACCTCGCCGACGAGAACTTCCCCGTCACCATCCACGCGGGCGAGGCCGCCGGTCCGGCGTCGATCGCGGAGGCCGTGCACCTGGGCCAGGCGAGCCGCATCGGTCACGGCGTGCGCATCGTCGAGGACATCACGTTCGACCCGGAGCACCCGCACAGCGCGGAGGGTGAGTCCGGGACGGCCGCGCTCGGCCTCCTCGCGCACTGGGTGCGCGACCACCAGATCCCGCTCGAGCTGTGCCCGTCGTCGAACGTGCAGACCGGCGCGGCGACGTCGGTCGCGGCCCACCCGATCACGCGCCTCAAGGAGCTCGACTTCGCCGTCACGCTCAACACCGACAACCGCCTCATGTCGCGCACGACGATGACCCAGGAGATGGCGCTCCTCGTCGAGCACGCCGGGTGGACGATCGACGACCTCGCCGACGTGACGATGACCGCCGCGTGGAGCGCGTTCGTCCACCACGACGAGCGGCGCGCGCTCGTCGACGACGTGATCCTGCCGGGCTACCAGGAGGTCCAGGGCGCCCAGCTCTGACCCTTCCCGGGGCCGAGAGCGACGTTGGTGCGGTGATCGACGCGATCACGGCACCAACGTCGTTCTCGGCGGGGGGTCAGGCGCCCTTGGGGTGCCAGACCGTCTTGGTCTCGGTGAACGCGAGGATGCGCTGGGGGCGCGGGGCCTCGGTCCAGTCGGGCTCGGCGTCGTCGCCGCGGCGGCCGACGGCGGGGCGCAGGACGCGCTTGACGGAGTCGGCCGCGGCGGCCTCGAGCTCGCCCCACGTGACGCCCTCGGCGCCGACGGCGCCGGCGAGGTCGATCGCGTTGACGTCGAGGTGCGACGCGAGCGGGGGAGCGAGCTCCCTGGTGAAGCCGGTGAGGACGTTGACCACGCCGCCCGGGACGTCCGAGGTCGCGAGCACCTCGGACAGCGTGACGGCCGGGATCGGGCGCTGCTCGCTCGCGACGACGATCACCGCGTTGCCCGTGACGAGCGGCGGGACGATCGTCGAGACGAGGCCGAGCAGCGACGAGCGCTGCGGGGCGACGACGACGACCACGCCGGTCGGCTCGGGGGCGGACAGGTTGAAGTACGGGCCGGCGACCGGGTTGGCGGAGCCGGCGACCTGCGCGACCTTGTCCGTCCAGCCCGCGTACCAGACCCAGCGGTCGATGGCCTCGGAGACGGCGACCTCGGCCTGACGCGCCGTGAGGCCCTCGCCCGCGACGACCTCGGCGACGAACTGCTCGCGGCGCCCCTCCAGCATCTCCGCGACGCGGTAGAGCACCTGGCCGCGGTTGTACGCCGTCGCGCCCGCCCACTTCGCCTGCGCCGCGCGGGCGGCGACGACGGCCTCGCGCGCGTCCTTGCGGGAGCCCTGCGCGACGTTCGCGAGGAACCGCCCCTTGGCGTCCGTCACCTCGTACGTGCGGCCCGACTCGCTGCGGGGGAACTTCCCGCCGACGTAGAGCTTGTACGTCTTGCGCACGCCCAGGCGCTCGGGTGCGGGAGCGGTGCGGGCTGAGCCGGTCGGCGCCTTGCTCGTGCGGGCCATCAGTAGGTGCTCCCCTCGATCAGGTAGGGCGCCAGGCCGTGCCGGCCGCCCTCACGTCCGTAGCCCGACTCCTTGTAGCCGCCGAACGGGCTCGTCGGGTCGAACCGGTTGAAGGTGTTGGACCACACGACGCCCGCGCGGAGCTGGTCGGCCATCCAGAGGATGCGCGACCCCTTCTCGGTCCAGATCCCTGCCGAGAGGCCGTACGGGGTGTTGTTCGCCTTGGCGACCGCCTCGGCGGGGGTGCGGAACGTCAGGACGCTCAGCACCGGGCCGAAGATCTCCTCGCGCGCGATGCGGTGCGCGGCGGAGACGCCCGTGAACAGGGTCGGGGCGAACCAGTACCCCGACGACGGCAGCTCGCAGTCCGGGCTCCAGCGCGTCGCGCCCTCGGCCGTGCCCGCGTCGGTGAGCTCGGTGATGCGCGCGAGCTGCTGCGGCGAGTTGATCGCGCCGACGTCGGTGTTCTTGTCCATCGGGTCGCCGACGCGCAGCGTGCCGAGTCGGGCCTTGAGCCGGTCCACGAGCTCCTCGGCGATCGACTCCTGCACGAGCAGGCGCGACCCGGCGCAGCACACCTGGCCCTGGTTGAAGAAGATGCCGTTGACGATGCCCTCGATCGCCTGGTCGATCGGCGCGTCGTCGAACACGATGTTCGCGGCCTTGCCGCCGAGCTCGAGCGTCGCGTGCTTGCGCGTGCCCGCGATCTCCTGGGCGATGCGCTTGCCGACCGGGGTCGAGCCCGTGAACGCGATCTTGTCGACGTCCGGGTGGTTGACCAGTGCCGAGCCGGTGGCGCGCGCGCCGGTGACGATGTTGACGACGCCGGCCGGCAGCTCGGCCTGGCGCAGCAGGTCCGCGAACAGGAGCGCGGTGAGCGGCGTGGTCTCGGCGGGCTTGAGCACGACCGTGTTGCCCGTCGCGAGCGCGGGGGCGATCTTCCACGCGAGCATGAGCAGCGGGAAGTTCCACGGGATCACCTGCGCGGCGACGCCGTGCGGGCGCGGGTCGGGGCCGTAGCCCGCGTGCTCGAGCTTGTCGGCCCAGCCCGCGTAGTAGAAGAAGTGCGCGGCCGCCGTCGGGACGTCGACGTCGCGCGACTCGCGGATCGGCTTGCCGTTGTCGAGCGTCTCGAGGACCGCGAACTCGCGCGAGCGCTCGGCGAGCAGGCGCGCGATGCGGAACAGGTACTTGGCGCGCTCGCGGCCCGGCATGGGGCCCCACACCTTCTCCTGCGCGCGGCGCGCCGCGCGGACGGCGCGGTCGACGTCCTCCTCGGTCGCCTCGGCGACCTCGGCGAGGACCTCCTCCGTGGCGGGGTTGACGGTCTTGAACGAGCCCGAGTCCGACGCGGGCGTGAACTCGCCGTCGATGAACAGGCCGTACGACGACGCGATGTCGACGACGGCGCGCGACTCGGGGGCCGGCGCGTACTCGAACGGCGAGCCGGCCGTGCTTGCTGTGGTGGTCATGGTGTCCTTCAGTCCGGCTCAGTCGACGGTCACGTAGTCGGGGCCCCAGTAGGCACCCGTGGCGAGCTTGTTGCGCTGCATGAGCACGTCGTTGAGCAGCGACGAGGCCCCGAACCGGAACCAGTCCGGGTCGAGCCAGTCGCCGCCCGCGGTCTCGTTGACCGCGACGAGGTACTTGATGGCGTCCTTCGACGTGCGGATGCCGCCCGCGGGCTTGACCCCGACCGGGACGCCTGTGAGCGCCCGGAAGTCGCGCACGGCCTCGAGCATGACGATCGTCACCGGGAGCGTCGCCGCGGGGGAGATCTTGCCGGTGCTCGTCTTGATGAAGTCGGCCCCCGCGAGCATCGCGAGCCACGACGCGCGGCGCACGTTGTCGTACGTGGCGAGCTCGCCGGTCTCGAGGATGACCTTGAGGTGCGCGTGGTGCCCGTTCGCCCGGCACTCCTCGCGCACGGCGACGATGTCCTCGTAGACCTGGGAGTAGCGCCCCGAGAGGAACGCGCCGCGGTCGATGACCATGTCGATCTCGTCCGCGCCCGCCTCGACGGCGTCGCGCGTGTCCGCGAGGCGCACCGCGCGGCTCGCGCGGCCCGACGGGAACGCGGTCGAGACGGCGGCGACCTTGACGCCCGTCCCGGCGAGCGCCTCGACCGCGACGGGGACGAGGTCGTTGTACACGCACACGGCGGCGGCGGACGGGCACGTCGGGTCGGCCGGCTCGGGGCGCACGGCCTTCGCGGCGAGCGCGCGCACCTTGCCGGGCGTGTCCGCACCCTCGAGCGTCGTGAGGTCGACCATGCGGATGATCGTGTCGAGCGCCCAGGCCTTGGACGTCGTCTTGATCGAGCGGGTGCCGAGGGCGGCCGCGCGGCCGTCGGCGCCCACCTTGTCGACGCCCGGCAGCCCGTGCAGGTAGCGGCGCCAGGCGGTGTCGTCGAGGAGGGCGGAACCCGTCACGGAGCGCGCGAGATCGGCGATCTCGGCAGCGGACCGGTCGGCCGAACCCGGGGTCGCCGGCGCCGTTCCGGTGCCCGCCCGGCCGGTCTCGGCGACCGACGTCGGTGTCGTTGTGCTCATCGCACCAGGTTACCCGTCGGTACGCCTCGTGGTGGGTCCGGCAGGTTCGTCGCGGTCGGTCGCCGTGGGGCGGGTTTCGGCCTGTGGACGACGGCGCTTGCGGTGTCGCGGGCGCCGCTAGGTTGGTCCGCAGGGGGCTCGGCGCGAGGCCGAGCGACGAGGAGCAGGGGGTGCTCGTGTCGGTGCCGTGGTCGATGGATCCCGCAGGCGTGCGTCATGTCGCGTCGACGGTGGAAGGCCTGCCCGGGCTGGTCATGGCGCCGGGCTGGCGGGCGGCCGGGTCGGGGGAGCGGGTGGTCGACGCCACCGAGTCCGTGCGGCAGTGGCTGGTCGCGGAGCTCGCGCTGCTGCGGGCTGATTGTGAGGACGCTGGGGCGGTGGCGCGGTTCGCCGGGTCCGAGGGTGAGCGTGCGGACGGTGCGGCGGTGTCCGGGTTCGCGGCGCGTCGGGTCTGAGGGTGGCGTCGGTGTGGTCGTGGGTGCCGGGGGATCCGGGTGAGGGTGACGTGTCGGGGCTGCGGTCGATGGTGGCCGGGCTGGCTGCGGCGGGTACGGGCGCGGTGGGGGTGCAGGCGGGCGCGTTCGACGTGTCGGGGGTGATGGAGCGGTTCTGGTCGGGGGAGTCGTTCCGGGCGTGGTTGGACGGGCCGTTGTGGTCGGTGTCGGTGCGGGCGTCCGGCGTCGTGGAGGGGTGTGAGGCGGCGCGGGTCGCGGTGTCGCGGTACGTCGGGGTGCTGGAGGAGATCGGGCCGCAGTAC
The DNA here is from genome assembly GCF_055571305.1 of Cellulosimicrobium sp. NPDC030954. NCBI lineage: Bacteria > Bacillati > Actinomycetota > Actinomycetes > Micrococcales > Promicromonosporaceae > Cellulosimicrobium > Cellulosimicrobium sp. NPDC030954. The sequence goes on along the minus strand of NZ_JBVIFN010000003.1, from coordinate 190,988 downwards.
GTGGGGTACCGCGACCGGTTGAGGGTCTTGTCCGCGCGGGCGGCCGGGTACGGGCTGGCGTGCCACCGGGACGGTGCGGGGCACGTGCGGTGCACGGTGGTCGGTCTGGCGGGTCCTGGGACGGTGACGGCGCGCGAGGTCGAGGAGCTGGAGTCGGACGCGACGTGGGCGGTGTGCCGGATCGACGAGCTCGTTGCGGAGCGTGAGGCTGCGGACCGCAGGTTGGTCGACGAGCTGGCGGCGGCGGTGCCGGCGGGTTGGGCGGAGCGTCGGGCGGCGTACGCGGCGATCGGGGTGCTGGGGTCGGACGACCTGGGGGCGGGGGCCGTGGGTGCGGGTCTGGCCGCGTACCTGGGCGGTGAGGCGTGGGCGGACGGCCGGTTGGACGCGGCAGAGGTCGAGCACGTCCTGACGGTGCTGGGGGCGCACGGTGGTGACGAGGCTCTGCTGAAGGCGTGGGTGCGTGAGCTCGGGCCGGGGCTGTCGATGCGGGTGCTGGAGGCTGCCGGGACGGGTGTCGCGGACCGGACGCTGGACCCGGTCCAGGGCGCCGCGGTGGCCGGGTGGTTGCGGCTGGGTGTGTCGGTGGCGTCGCGGGACTGGACGACGCTCCGGTCGGGCGAGTTCGCGCAGGGTCTGGTCGAGGCGGCGCGCGTGGGCGGGGACTGGTCGGTGCTCGGGTACCTGTTCGACGACCCGGTGAGCACGCCGATGGGTCGGGGCCTGACGGTCGCGATGGCGGGGATGGTCGACGAGCTCGAACGGACGGGCCCGTGGGCCGGGGGACGGCTCGCCGACGCGGGGCTCGTCGCGGCGGGGGTGGAGCTGACCAAGGTCGCGCTCGGGGCGAGCGTGGACGCAGGCCGGGTGCGCGAGCCTGCGGGTGCCGTGCTGCAGACCCTGGGCCTGTACCCGCAGGACGCAGCGGACTGGCTCACCGACACCACGCCGGATCCTGTGCGCGACGGCTGGGACACCGGGCAGGCACGGGTGGACTACTGGTTCCAGCAGCGGGACTGGTCCCAGGGCGACGGGTTTGCCGGGGTCGCGGGCCTCTGGGCCGGTGCGCAGCACGTCCCGGGCGGGCCGAGCGACACCGACGTGGTCGACGAGCGGGCGTGGCAGCAGGTCGCGACCCTGAACACCTGGGTGTTCGACAGCCTCGCGGACAATCCGTCGCTGCGGCCGCAGCACGTGAGCGCGACGGCCGGGATCCTGCTCACCGAGGCGGTGGGCACGCAGCTCCCCTACCTCGTGGAGTACCCGCTCGACCGCTCGACCGCGGGCTTGCCCGCGGACTCAACCGGTACAGACTCTAAGCAGAAGCCCTTCATCTTTGGGTCTCTTCCCGGCGGGCCGAAGCAGCCGATCGGTGACGTGCAGGCAGGGGATCTGGGGAGGGTCGTGGCGATGGCGACGTTCCACCCGCAGGGCGCGGAGCGGTTCGAGCGGTACGTGGCCGCGTATCAGGGATGGGTCGTGGACCGGGCCGTCACGACCCCGGGCGTGGCGGGGTACGACGCGCTGGAGCGTGTGGTGCTGTGCCAGGCGTTGCTGGACGCCGGGCCGGCCGCATCGGGGCTGGTGGCGGCCGGGGACGAGGACGACGCACGGCGCAAGGCCGTCGCCGACGTCACCGCCGTCCTCGGTGCGATCCCGATCGGGGGTGGCCCGCTCAGGTCGTACCTGTACGGCAGCGGGCTCGGCACGATGGGTGACCAGATCGCACGGTCGTGGGCGGACGAGTACCAGGGCGCGGTCCAGGAGCTGCCCGCGACGCGTGAGGCCCGTGCTGAGGTGCTTCGCGCGGCGTTGTACGACCTCGGGGACCTGATGCGCGAGGCCGGGGCCTACCACCCTCGCGACTTCCCCGAGCAGGCCGACGACGTGGACGACCTGGTCGGCGACTGGGGCCAGACCTTCGATGCCGTCACCGGCCAGACCGTCCTGAGCAGCGAACGATGAGGACGAGGAGCACCCGCGTGAACCGACGCCCCCGAACGACCCCACGCCCCTGGACCGGTGCTGCGCTCGTCCTCACGCTCGCCGCGACCGGGGCGGGGTGTGCGAGCGAGCCGGAGCCGTTGGTGGTGCCGGAGGTGCGGTGGCCGCAGGGTGAGCCGTCGGGTGAGCTGGAGTCGGACCCGTGGGTGCAGGCGGTGCGGGAGTACGAGGCCCTGCTCGCGGCCGCGTGGAATGCGCATGACTGGTCGGACTCGGCCTTGCTTGAGGTGATGAGCGGCGGCATCGCGCACTTGACTGCGTCGGGGCAGCGGGATGCCTTCGATCAGGGCCGGTATTTCACGCTGGTGGGTCCGTTGCCGTTCGAGCCATTGTCGGTGGAGGAGACGGGGCCGGACAAGGCGGAGGTGGTGGTGTGTGCGTATGCGACGTGGAGCCTGGCTCCGGGTCAGGTGGCGCCGGCGTCGCCCGTCGCGTTCGAGCAGGGCTACTACCTGGAGCGGGACGAGTCGGGGCAGATTCGGGTGATGACGCCGTACGGGACCGAGACTGAGTGTGATGTCGACTCGATCTCGCCGGGCTTGTTCGATCCGGCGCCCGAGCCGCTGGACGGGTTGGACGGTGACGATGTGCGTGAGGCGGAGCCGAAGCGTCCATGAGTCCGTCGTCGCTGGTCGGTGTTCGCTCGATGGTTCCTCGCGTGGTGGGTGCTGTCGCTGTCGTGGCCCTCATGCTGACGGGGGCGGGGTGTGCGAGCGAGTCGGAGCCGTTGGTGGTGCCGGAGGTGCGGTGGCCGCAGGGTGAGCCGTCGGGTGAGCTGGAGTCGGACCCGTGGGTGCAGGCGTTGCGGGAGTACGAGGCCCTGTTCGCGGCGGCGTGGAACGCGCACGACTGGTCGGACCCGGCGTTGCTGGCTGTCATGAGCGGCGACATCGTGCACCGGACCGCGTCGGGGCAGCGGGACGCTCTCGATCAGGGCCGGTACTTCACGCTGGTGGGTCCGAGGCCGTTCGAGCCGTTGTCGGTGGAGGAGACGGGGCCGGACAAGGCGGAGGTGGTGGTGTGCGCGTATGCGACGTGGAGCCTGGCCTCGGGTCAGGTGGCGCCGGCGTCGCCGGTCGCGTTCGAGCGCGGGTACTACCTGGAGCGGGACGAGTCGGGGCAGGTTCGGGTGATGACGACGTACGGGACCGAGACTGAGTGTGATGTCGACTCGATCAAGCCGGGGTTCTTCGATCCGGCGCCTGAGCCGCTGGACGGCTTGGACGGGGACGACGTTCGTGAGGCGGAGCCGGAGCGTCGATGAGGTGCAGGGCATGGACACGAGCGCACTCCTCGACCTGTCCCTCCGCTGCATGCAGAGGGCGCTCGAGCTTCCCGACCGCTGAGACTCAGAGTCCCAGGGCCCGCTGCATGTCGGCCTTGACGCGGTCGAGGCGGTCGCGCGCGGCGGCGCGGGCCGCCGTGAGGTCGGCGTGCGAGGCGTCGGGGGCGACGGGCAGCACGACCTCGAGGTAGCACTTCACCTTGGGCTCGGTGCCGCTCGGGCGGACGATGACGCGCGTGCCGTCGGCGGTGAGGATCCGCACGCCGTCGGTGGGCGGCAGGCCGTCGAGGCCTGCGGACAGGTCGGCGACGTCCGAGACGCCGGCACCCGCGAGCGTGCGCGGGGGAGCGGCCCGCAGGTGCGTCATCGTCTCGCCGATGCGGTCGAGGTCGGTGAACCGCGCGGAGAGCTGGTCGCTCACGTGGAGGCCGTGCCGGCGCGCCAGGTCGTCGAGCGCGTCGACGAGCGTGCGGCCCTCCGCCTTGAGTCGGTTGGCGAGCTGCGCGACGAGCAGCGCGGCGCTGATCCCGTCCTTGTCCCGGACGTGCGCGGGGTCGACGCAGTAGCCGAGCGCCTCCTCGTACCCGAACACGAGCCCGTCGACGCGCGAGATCCACTTGAAGCCCGTGAGCGTCGTCGCGAAGCCGAGCCCGTGCGCGGCCGCGATCTTCCCGAGCAGCCGCGAGGACACGACCGAGCACGCGAGCACGCCTCCCCGGGTGCCCGACGCCGCGCCGGACGCCGCGATGCGCCGCGCGACGTCGTCGCCGAGCAGCGCGCCCACCTCGTCGCCGTGCAGCATGCGCCACCCGTTGGAGCGCGCGGTCTCCGCGCCCTGGTAGGTGCCGACGCGCGCGTCGAACACCGCGACCGCGCACCGGTCGGCGTCGGGGTCGTTGGCGAGCACGACGTCGGCGCTCGCGTCCTGCGCGACGGCGAGCGCGAGGTCCATCGCGCCCGGCTCCTCCGGGTTGGGGAACGCGACCGACGGGAAGTCGGGGTTCGGGTCGAGCTGCTCCTCGACCGGCACGACGGTCGTGAAGCCCGCGTCGCGCAGCACGTGCGCGACCGTCTCGCCGCCCACGCCGTGCAGCGCGGTGGTGACGACCCTGAGGCGGCGGGGGGCGCCGTCGGACAGCGCGAGGACCGAGCGGACGTACGCGCCGACGACCTCCCGGTCGAGGACGGTCCAGCCCCCGCTCGCGCGCGGGACCGTCCGCGCCGGTCCGACGGCCGCGATCGCGGCGGCGATGCGGGCGTCGAACGGCGGGACGATCTGGGCGCCCTGCCCGGAGTCGGCGACGACCCGTCCGCCGAGGTAGACCTTGTACCCGTTGTCGGCCGGCGGGTTGTGGCTCGCGGTCACCATGACGCCCGCGTCCGCGCCGAGGTGGCGCACCGCGAACGCGAGGACCGGCGTCGGCAGGGCCGAGGGCAGGACGAGGACGTCCAGCCCGGCCGCCGTGAGCACGGCCGCGCTGTCGACCGCGAACGTCCGCGAACGGTGCCGCGCGTCGAACCCGACGACGACGCGCGGGCGGGCCGCGCCGCCGGCGCCCGCAGGCCCGAGCGCGTCGAGCAGGTACGCCCCGAGCCCCGCCGCCGCGCGGATCACGACCGCGCGGTTCATGCGGTGCGGACCGGCGGCCATGCGCCCGCGGAGCCCGGCGGTCCCGAACTCGAGCGGGCCGGAGAACCGGTCCTGCAGCTCGGTGAGGGCCGCGACGCGCACGTCGTGCTTGCGTGGGTCGGGCGAGTCGGCCAGGTCGAGCAGGTGCCGCAGCTCGTCCTGGTCGCCCGCGTCGACGTCGTCGTCGATCCACGCGGCGACGCGCTCGAGGAACGCGCCGCGGTCGGTCCCCGGGTCGAACGTCGGGTCGTCGGCGGGGTCGGTCCGGTACCCCGCGGTGCGGTCCGTCATGTCACACCAGCTTCGCGATGTCGGCCAGGAGGGCGCTGATCCGGGGTCCCGCGGCCTGGCCGGCCTCGATGACCTCGGCGTGGGAGAGCGGCGTCGGGCTGATCCCGGCGGCGAGGTTCGTCACGAGCGAGACGCCGAGCACCTCCAGGCCGCAGTGGCGGGCCGCGATGGCCTCGAGCGTCGTGGACATGCCGACCAGGTCGGCGCCGAGGATCCCGGCCATCCGCACCTCGGCCGGGGTCTCGTAGTGCGGCCCCGGGAACTGCGCGTACACGCCCTCCGGGAGCGTGGGGTCGACACGGTGCGCGAGCTCGCGCAGGCGCGGCGAGTAGACGTCGGTGAGGTCGACGAACGTCGGGCCCTCGAGCGGGCTGCGGGCCGTGAGGTTGATGTGGTCGGAGAGCAGCACGGGCGTGCCCGCTCCCCAGTCCTGGTTGAGGCCGCCGCACCCGTTCGTGAGGATCAGCGTCTCGGCGCCCGTCGCCGCGGCCGTGCGCACGCCGTGCACGACGGCGCGCACGCCCTTGCCCTCGTACAGGTGCGTGCGCGAGCCGAGCACCAGGGCGTGCCGGACGGAGCCGTCGGCCCGCTCGACCCGGATCGACCGCGTCACCGAGAGGTGGCCCGCGACCGCGGGGGCGGAGAATCCGGGGATCTCGTGCGTCGGGACCTCCGCGACGACGTCGCCCAGGAGCTCCGCGGCACCGCCCCACCCCGAGCCCAGCACGAGCGCCATGTCGTGGCCCTCGACCCCCGTGGCCTGCGCGATGTGGTCGGCGGCGGCCCGCGCCACGAGGAACGGGTCGGTGGCGGGGTCGTCGAGCGGGGGTGTGCTCGCAGGCGTCGTCGTCATGGACGCAAGGCTAGTCCGTCCCCGGGCGCCCGACCCGACGAGCGGCGAGGCCCGCCGCACGGTCCTGACCGGCCGCGTCGTCTCGCATGCTGACACCGTGGGACGCGACGGCCTGACAGAATGTCCGGCGTGACGCACGCGAGCATCGACCATCAGGCCACCCGCATCGTCGTCCTCGGAGGCGGGCCCGGCGGCTACGAGGCCGCTCTCGTCGCCCGCCGGCTCGGCGCCGACGTGACCGTCGTCGAACGGCACGGCCTGGGCGGCGCGGCCGTGCTCACGGACGTCGTCCCCTCCAAGACCCTCATCGCGACCGCCGACTGGATGACCATCGCGGAGCGCGCCGCCGAGCTCGGGATCCGCCTGCCCGTCGACACTGCCAAGGCGCAGCACCCGGCCATGCGCCGGCACATCGTCGACCTCGAGGCCGTGAACACGCGCGTCATGGCGCTCGCGGCGGCACAGTCCGCGGACATCCACGCGCGGCTGGAGCGCGAGGGCGTGCGCGTCGTCATCGGCGAGGGTCGCCTCGACGGCCCCGAGCGCGTCGTCGTCGACTCGCCCGACGGCACCGACGGTCCCGTCGTGCTCGACGCCGACGTGATCCTGCTCGCGGTCGGCGCGACGCCGCGCGTCCTGCCGACGGCGCAGCCCGACGGCGAGCGCATCCTCACGTGGACGCAGCTCTACAACCTGGCCGAGCTCCCGGAACGGCTGATCGTCGTCGGGTCGGGCGTCACCGGCGCCGAGTTCGCGGGCGCGTACAACGCGCTGGGGTCCGACGTCGTCCTCGTGTCGAGCCGCGACCGCGTGCTCCCGGGGGAGGACGCCGACGCCGCGGAGCTGCTCGAGGGCGTGTTCCGCTCGCGCGGCATGACCGTCATGTCGCGGTCCCGTGCCGAGTCCGCCGAGCGCACCGAGGACGGCGTGCGCGTCACCCTGTCCGACGGCCGCGTCGTCGAGGGCTCGCACGTCCTCATCGCCGTCGGCGCCATCCCCTCGACGAGCGGCATCGGCCTCGAGGAGGCCGGGGTCCGGCTCACGCCGAGCGGCCACGTGGAGGTGGACAAGGTGTCGCGCACGTCCGTGCGCGGCATCTACGCGGCCGGCGACTGCACCGGGGTGCTGCCGCTCGCGTCGGTCGCCGCCATGCAGGGCCGGGTCGCCATGTCGCACGCGCTCGGCGACGCCGTCGTGCCGATCAAGCTGCGGACCGTCGCGGCGAACATCTTCACCGCGCCCGAGATCGCGACCGTCGGGTACAGCGAGGAGCGGCTCAAGGCGCAGAACAGCAAGTACGTCACGACCGTGCTGCCGCTCGCGCGCAACCCGCGCGCCAAGATGCTCGGCATGCGCGACGGCTTCGTCAAGCTCTTCGCGCACCCCGAGGCGGGGGTCGTCCTCGGCGGCGTCGTCGTCGCGCCGCGGGCGAGCGAGCTCGTGTTCCCCATCACGCTCGCCGTGTCGCACCGGCTCACCGTCGACGACGTCGCGGAGGCCTTCACCGTCTACCCGTCGCTCTCCGGGTCCATCGCCGAGGTCGCGCGCATGCTGCACCACCGCGAGGACTGAGCGCGGCGGTTCCCCTCGGCGGGCTCGTCAGCCGAGCACGTCGAGGAGCCGGCGGGCGCTCGCGGCCGGGTCGTCCGCGCCCGTGAGGAACGTGCGGTGCGCCAGGCCGCGCGTCCCGACGTCGTCGAACCACTCGGCGAGGAAGTCGTGGCCGTCACGGACCCAGTCCGTGCCCTTCGCCGCGACCGACCGCGCCCGCAGCACCGTCAGCGCGTGCTCGCGGTCGGCGCCGGGCAGGACGAGGACGACGTGCGGCACGGGCGCGAGCGCCGCACGGACGCGGTCCAGGCATGCCGGGTCCGTGTACGACGCGTGCCCGGCACCCAGCGCGAGCACCGCGCCGGGGTGGTCGGCCACGGCACGCTCGACGGCGTGCGCCCGCGCCGGCTCCCACTCCCGCTCCGCGGCGACCCGGCCGACCACCGCGATGCGCTCGACGAGCCGGTCGACGCTCCACCCGACCTCCGGGTAGTAGCGGTCGGCGACGGCATCGAGGTCGACGAACGCGACGCCGAGCAGCCCGGCGACGAGCTCGCCGAGCGTGGACTTGCCGGTGGCCGCAGGGCCGAGCAGGACGAGGACCGGCGCGACGGCCCGGCCGTCGGCGTGATGCTGCGACACGTCAGAGCCGACCGTCCAGCCGCAGCGTCCCGTCCGCGAACGCCAGCTCGGTGAGCTGGAACCCGGGGAAGGTGTGCTCGAGCACCCCGCCGAGCAGCGCCTGCACGTCGACCGCGACCCGCGCCTCGGGCAGCATGCGCACGGCCTCCGGCAGCAGGCCCCGGGAACGCAGGGCTCCCTGCAACGGCGCCTCGACGAAGCCGAGCAGCTTGTGCGCGGGCAGGCCGGCGGCGTTGGCCTCGACCGCGAGCACGGCGGTGCCGGCCACGACCGACTCGACGTGCAGCGTCGCCCGGACCACGGGGACCAGCCGCGCGGCGAGCCTCAGCGCCGACGGCGGGTCGGGCACCTCGCGCAGGTCGACGACGACCCGCACGTCGTCGCCCTCGCTCGTCACCGAGCGCACGTACGGCGGCAGCCCGCCCGTCGCACGCGCGATCTCGACGGCCTCGGTCACGGTCAGCTCGATGCGCACCCGCTGACCCTAACGCGGCGAGGTGAGAGCCGAGTCGCGCGAGGTAGAGCCGTGGTTGCGCGGGTAGAACCCTGGTTGCGCGGGGACAGGGCCGTGGTCGCGCGGCGACAGGTCTGTCAGACCGCGGGCCGCCGACGCGGGCGTCAGCCGCGCGCGCGGAGCTCGGCGAGCAGGGGGCGGTGGTCGGAGGCGGTGACGTCGAGGACCTCGAAGGAGCGGAAGGTCACGGGGTCGGAACCGAAGACCCAGTCGATGCGGTGGGCGGGCGCGACCGAGGGCGACGTGAGGGCGTCGGGGTCGCCGGCGGCGTCCTGGCCGCTCTCGAGCCCGTGCTCCTCCAGCAGGGTGATCTCGTCCCAGCCGGGCTCGGCGTTGAGGTCTCCCGCGAGGACGTACGCGCCCTCCACGGGCTCGTCGGCGAGGAGCGTCTCGAGCTGGTCGAGCCGGGTCGGCGTGTTCTCCTCGCGGTGCTGGAGGTGCACGGAGGTCACGCGCACGGGGACGCCGGCGGCGTCGAGCGTCGCGGTGATCGCCGAGCGCTCCTGCGGCCCCGCGCCGTACGGCAGGGCGTGGCGCGCGACGTCGGCGAGGTCGCCGCGCAGCGGGTCCCAGAGGATCGCGTTGCCGAACTGGCGGTCGGCCGCGGGGACGAAGACGACGCGCATCCCCGTCTCGCGCGCGAGGTAGGTCGCCATGTCGGCGCCGCCGCCGAGCACCCAGCCGCGGGACACCTCCTGGAGCGTGACGACATCGGCCCCGGAGCCGTCGATCGTCGCGACCATCTCGTCGAGGCGGACCGACGGGTCGGCGCTCACGCCGTAGTGCAGGTTCCAGTCGAGCAGGCGCAGGTCGCCGACGGGGTAGTCGGCGACGGCGGACGTCGTGGTCGGCACGTGCACCTGCGTCACCCCGACGAGCGCGATCAGCGCGACCGCCCCGCCGACGGCGAGCGCCGGGATCTCTGCGCGACCGGCGGCGGGCGTCGTGCCCGGCGCCGCGGGGTCGCCCGCGGAGGCCGTGGCGCCCCGGGCGCGGAGTCCGGCGGCGACGGCGGGCACGGCGAGCGCGAGCGCCGCGGCGACGGGGACGAGCGTGTGCGGGAACGGGAGCGGGACGTCGTACTCGAGCTGGTACCCGAGCAGGGGGACCGCCATCCCGAGCCCGGCGACGCTCGCTGCGCCGGCGAGGCGCAGCCACGTGAGCGGGTGCGCCGCGCGGGTCAGGGCGAGCGCGAGCGTGCGGGCGGCGACGGGGACGAGCAGCACGAGCAGAACGAGGAGCGCCCAGCCCCCGACGGCCCCCGGCCCGTCCAGGCGCGGCACGGCGAGGAACACGACGGCGACGCCCACGACGAGCAGGGCGGGGGACACCCACGGCGACCCCGGCGGGGTCGAGCGCCCCGTCCACGGGACGAACCACGCGGCGAGCACGGCGGCGACGGCGAGCGCGCCGACGGCGAACGGCAGCGCGACGCCCGCCTGCGACGCGGCGAACGCGGGGTTGGCGAGCGCCTGCACGAGGAGCGCGACGAACGGGCCGAGCACCCAGAGCCCGCGCGATCCCGGCCGGGCCGCGCGCCCCCGCAGCGCCGCCGCGCACGCGACGGCACCGGCGGCGACGACGACCGTCACGACCCACCCCGCGACGTCGGCGCGCCAGTACGCGTCCCAGGTGCCGAGGACCGCGCTCAGCGCCCCGGCGAGCAGCGCGCCGAGCACGATGCCGACGGCGACGAGCGACCCGCGCGCGATCGGGGAGCCGGAGCGCGACGGCGTCGGCCCCGGAGCGGCGTCGGTCCCGGGCGCGGGGTCCGCACCGCCCGCCGGTCCGCCCGTCCCGCTCGCGAACGCGGCGACGAGCACCAGCACGCCGATCCCGAGCGCGACCGTCGCGAGCCCGACGCCGTAGCGCACGAGCCCGAGGTCGACGCCCCCGGCGATGGCGGCGCCGAGCCCCTGGAGCGCGAGGCGCGCGACGGCGAGCGACGTCACCGCGAGCAGCACGACCTTGCCCGTGAGCTCGAGGCGCGCCGTGATCATCACGACGAGGACGCCGGGTGCGGCGTACGTCGCGAGCGCCGTGAGGGCCACGGTGACGACGCCCGCGGAGAACGCGTGGTCGAGCAGCGGCCCGCTGGACCGCACGAGCTCGACGACGATCGCGGTGACCGTCACGAGGAGGAGGAGCGGGACGACGGTCGCCCGGTCGAGCCGGGCGGCGGACCGAGGCACGGGCCGCGGGGAGGGGGGCTGCGCTGCGCTCACGAGGCACGACGGTACCCGGCGGCCGATGTGATCCGCACCACACGATCGGGTCTTCCGTGCCAGACTGAGGGATCGGCTGCGACGGCGCGCCACCACCTCGGCGCGCGAGGAGGCGAGGACGTGGAGACGACGGCGGGGATGTCTCCGGTCGCGCAGGGTGCCACGAGCGCCCCGACCGCGACGGACGACGGACGCGCGCGCGCCGGGCAGGCGCGCGTAGGGCACTGGGTCGCGGGTCGCGTGCGACCGGACGCGGAACGGTACGGGCCGGTCCACGACCCGGCGTCGGGCACGGTGACGGGACAGGTCGCGCTCGCGTCCGCGGGCGACGTCGACGCCGCGGTCGCGGCGGCGCGGGACGCGTTCCCCGCATGGCGCGCGACGAGCGTCTCGCGCCGCGTCGAGATCCTCTTCGCGTTCCACCAGCTCCTCGTGGAGCACCGCGACGAGATCGCCGCGGTGGTGAGCGCGGAGCACGGCAAGGTGCTCTCGGACGCGGCGGGCGAGGTCGCGCGCGCGCTCGAGTGCGTCGAGTTCGCGTGCGGGATCGGCCAGCTCCTCAAGGGCGGGTACACCGAGCAGGCGTCGTCGGGCGTGGACGTGCACGAGGTGAAGCAGGCCCTCGGCGTCGTCGCCTGCATCACGCCGTTCAACTTCCCGGCCATGGTGCCGCTGTGGATGATCCCGAACGCGATCGCGTGCGGGAACGCGGTCGTGCTCAAGCCGAGCGAGCGCGACCCGTCGGCGTCGCTCGTCGTCGCGCGGCTGCTCCAGGAGGCCGGCCTGCCCGACGGCGTCGTGAACGTCGTGCAGGGCGACCGGGTCGCGGTGGAGCGCCTGCTGGAGCACCCCGACGTGGAGGCCGTGAGCTTCGTCGGCTCGACGCCCGTCGCCCGCCACGTGTACGAGACGGGGACGCGGCACGGCAAGCGGGTCCAGGCCCTCGGCGGCGCGAAGAACCACATGGTGGTCCTGCCCGACGCCGACGTGGACGTCGCGGCGGACGCGGCGGTCTCCGCGGCGTACGGGTCGGCGGGCGAGCGGTGCATGGCGGTCTCCGTGCTCGTCGCCGTGGGCGCGGTGGCCGACCCGCTCGTCGAGGCGATCCGCGAGCGCGTGGCGCGCCTCGTCGTCGGGCCGGGTTCCGACCCCGCGTCCCAGATGGGGCCGCTCATCACGGCCGAGCACCGCGACCGGGTCGCGGCGCGCGTCGGCACGGCGGCCGAGGAGGGCGCGACGCTCGTCGTCGACGGCCGCCGGGCGCCCGACGGCACCCCCGACCTGGGGGAGGGGTTCTTCCTGCACCCCACGCTCGTCGACCACGTGCGACCCGAGCACACGGTGTACCGCGAGGAGATCTTCGGGCCGGTGCTGTCCGTCGTCCGGGCGGACACGTACGACGAGGCGGTCGGGCTCGTCAACGACAACCCGTACGGCAACGGCGCGGCGATCTTCACGCGCGACGGCGGCGCGGCGCGCGCGTTCGAGGTCGACGCCCGCGCGGGCATGATCGGCGTCAACGTCCCCATCCCCGTGCCGGTCGGCTACTACTCGTTCGGGGGCTGGAAGAGCTCGCTCTTCGGCGACCTGCACGTCTACGGACCGGAGAGCGTGCAGTTCTACACGCGCACCAAGGTCGTCACGACGCGCTGGCCCGACCCGTCGACGGCGGGCGTCGACCTCGGCTTTCCCCGGACTCGGTGAGCGACCGATGACGACGGAGGAGCTCGCCCGGCGCACGTCGCGCACGCGCGCCGACGACCGGTACGTCTTCCACTCCTGGTCCGCGCAGGGCGCGATCGACCCGCTGCCCGTCGCGGGCGGCGAGGGCGCGTGGTTCTGGGACGAGGACGGCAACCGCTACCTCGACTTCGCGTCCCAGCTCGTCAACCTCAACCTGGGCCACCAGCACCCCCGCCTCGTGGCGGCGCTGCAGGCCCAGGCCGGGCGCCTCGCGACGGTCGGGCCGACCTTCGCCAACGACGTGCGGGGCGAGCTCGCCCGGCTCATCGCGGAGCGCGCCCCGGGCGCGCGGGACGGCGGGTCGGCGACCGGCGACGAGCGACGATGGCGCGTCTTCTTCACGAACGGCGGGGCCGACGCGGTCGAGAACGCGGTGCGCCTCGCGCGCCTGCACACCGGGCGCGCGAAGGTGCTCGCCGCGTACCGGTCGTACCACGGCAACACCACGACGGCGATCTCCCTCACGGGCGACCCGCGCCGGTGGCCCAACGAGGTCTCGCCGGACCCGCACGTGCGCCACTTCCTCGGGCCCTACACGTACCGCTCGTCGTTCGGGGCGGCCGACGACGCGGAGGAGGGCGAGCGCGCGCTCGCCCACCTGCGGGAGGTCGTGCAGCTCGAGGGGCCCGGGACGGTCGCGGCGATCCTGCTCGAGACGGTCGTCGGGACCAACGGCGTGCTGGTCCCGCCCGACGGCTACCTCGCGGGCGTGCGCGCGCTGTGCGACGAGCACGGGATCCTGCTCGTCACCGACGAGGTGATGGTCGGGTTCGGGCGGGTCGGCGAGTGGTTCGCGGTGGACCGGTGGGGCGTCGTGCCGGACCTCGTGACCTTCGCCAAGGGCGTGAACTCGGGCTACGTGCCGCTCGGCGGCGTCGTGATCGGTGAGCACGTCGCGCGGACGTTCGACGACCGCGTGTTCCCCGGCGGGCTCACCTACTCCGGCCACCCGCTCGCGTGCGCCGTCGGGGTCGAGTCGGTCCGCACGTTCGAGGACGAGCGGATCCTGGAGCGGGTGCGCACGCTCGGCGCCGACGTGATCGGGCCGCGGCTGCGCGAGATCGCCGCCCGGCACCCGAGCGTCGGCGACGTGCGCGGGCTCGGGTTCTTCTGGGCGGTCGAGCTCGTGCGCGACCGGGAGACGCGCGAGCCCCTCGTCCCGTTCAACGCGAGCGGCCCCGCCGCCGCGCCGATGGGCGCCGTCGTCGCCGCGGTCAAGGAGCGCGGCGTGTGGCCGTTCGTGCACTTCAACCGCCTGCACGTCGCGCCGCCGCTCGTCACGTCCGCCGCCGACCTCGAGCACGGCCTCGCGGCGATCGACGCGGCGCTCGACGTCGCCGACGAGCAGGCCGAGGCGGTGCGGGCATGAAATGGGCCCGGTTCGCGCCCCCAGACCAGGCCCATTTCATGCCCACAACCGAGGAGGGGTCATGACCGCCGTACGTGCCGCGCTCACCCAGGTCCGCTGGACGGGCGACAAGGAGTCGATGATCGACGCCCACGAGAAGCACCTGCGCGACGCCGCCGACCAGGGCGCGAGGCTCGTGTGCTTCCAGGAGCTGTTCTACGGGCCGTACTTCTGCCAGGTGCAGGACGCCGCGTACTACGCGTACGCCGAGTCGGTGCCCGGCCCCACGGTCGAGCGGTTCTCGGCGCTCGCGGCCGAGCTGGGGACCGTCGTCGTGCTGCCCGTGTACGAGGAGGAGCAGCCGGGGGTGCTCTACAACACGGCGGCCGTGATCGACGCGGACGGGCGCTACCTCGGCAAGTACCGCAAGACGCACATCCCGCACGTGCGCGGGTTCTGGGAGAAGTTCTACTTCCGCCCCGGCAACCTCGGGTACCCGGTGTTCGACACCGCCGTCGGGCGCGTGGGCGTGTACATCTGCTACGACCGGCACTTCCCCGAGGGCTGGCGCGCGCTCGGGCTGAACGGGGCGGAGATCGTGCTCAACCCCAGCGCGACGAGCCGCGGGCTGTCGAACTACCTGTGGAAGCTCGAGCAGCCGGCGGCGGCGGTCGCGAACGAGTACTACGTCGGCGCGAGCAACCGGGTGGGCGTGGAGGACCTGGGCGACGACGACTTCTACGGCACGTCGTACTTCGTCGACCCCGAGGGCGCGTTCGTCGGGGACCCCGCCGACGACCACGAGGAGGAGCTCGTGGTGCGCGACCTCGACCTGGACCTGCTGCGCGTCGTGCGCGACCGGTGGCAGTTCTACCGGGATCGCCGACCGGACGCCTACGACGACCTCACCCGGCCGTGACCTGAGGATCCGAGAGGGGAGCACGCGATGCCGCACACGCTGATCCGGGGAGGGACCGTCGTCGGGCCCACGGGCTCGACGCCCGCCGACGTGCTGGTCGACGGCGAGCAGGTCGCCGCGCTCCTGCGCCCCGGGGACACGAGCCTGGGCGCCAACCTTGCCGCGACCGCCGAGCGCGTGATCGACGCGACGGGCAAGTACGTCATCCCGGGCGCGGTCGACTGCCACACGCACATGGAGCTGCCGTTCGGCGGGACGAACGCGTCGGACACGTTCGAGACCGGGACGCGTGCCGCGGCCTGGGGCGGCACGACGACGATCGTCGACTTCGCCGTCCAGCGCACCGGGGAGCGGGTCCAGGACGGGCTCGCCGCGTGGCACGCCAAGGCGGACGGGCGGTGCGCGATCGACTACGGGTTCCACCAGATCCTCGGCGGCGTCGACGACGACTCGCTCAAGGCCATGGACGAGCTCGTCACCGAGGGCATCACGAGCTTCAAGCTCTTCATGGCCTACCCGGGCGTGTTCTACAGCGACGACGGGCAGATCCTGCGCGCGATGCAGAAGGCGCGCGACAACGGGTCGGTGATCATGATGCACGCCGAGAACGGCATCGCGATCGACGTGCTCGTGCGCGAGGCGCTCGACCGCGGCGACACCGCACCGTACTTCCACGGCACGAGCCGCCCGTGGGAGACCGAGGAGGAGGCGACGCACCGCGCGATCATGCTCGCGCGCCTGACCGGGGCGCCGCTGTACGTCGTGCACATGTCGGCCAAGCAGGCGGTGGCGACGCTCGCGCAGGCGCGCGACGAGGGGCACAACGTGTTCGGCGAGACGTGCCCGCAGTACCTCTACCTCTCGCTCGAGGAGCAGCTCGGCGCGCGCAGCGACGAGTGGGGCGACTTCGAGGGCGCCAAGTGGGTGTGCTCGACGCCGCTGCGCTCGCGCGCGGAGGGTCACCAGGACGAGCTGTGGCGGTACCTGCGCACGGGGGACCTGTCCGTCGTGAGCACCGACCACTGCCCGTTCTGCATGAAGGAGCAGAAGGAGCTCGGCCTCGGCGACTTCTCCAAGATCCCCAACGGGATCGGGGGCGTCGAGCACCGCCTCGACCTGCTCTACCAGGGCGTCGTCAACGGGCGGATCTCGCGCGAGCGGTGGGTCGAGCTGTGCTGCACGACGCCGGCCCGCATGTTCGGGCTCGACGGCCGCAAGGGCGTGCTCGCCCCGGGCGCGGACGCCGACGTCGTCGTCTACGACCCCGCCGGGCGCACCTCGATCGGGTACGGGAAGACGCACCACATGAACATGGACCACTCCGCGTGGGAGGGGTTCGAGGTCGACGGGCACGTGGACGTCGTCATGTCGCGCGGGCGCGTGGTCGTCGAGGACGGCACGTACCACGGCACCCCCGGGCACGGGCGGTTCCTGCGGCGCGGGCTGTCGGCGTACCTGCGCTGAGCGCGGGGACCTGATCGGAGGCGGGCGCATGGACCTCGGGGTGGTGCTGCAGAACGACCCGCCGGCGTGGCGGGTCGTCGACCTCGCGCGGCAGGCGGAGACGTACGGCTTCACGCACGTGTGGACGTTCGACTCGCACCTGCTGTGGGAGGAGCCGTTCGTCGTCTACTCCCAGATCCTCGCCGCCACGCACCGGGTCACGGTCGGCCCCATGGTCACCAACCCCGCCACGCGCGACGTCACCGTCACCGCCTCGCTCTTCGCGACCCTCAACGAGATGTTCGGCAACCGGACGATCTGCGGGATCGGCCGGGGGGACTCCGCCGTGCGCGTGATCAACGGGAGGCCCGTGACGCTCGCCGAGCTCCGCGAGGCCATCGGCGTGATCCGTGGCCTCGCGTCGGGCGAGGCGGTGGAGTACCGCGGCTCGACGCTGCGGCTCCCGTGGAACCCCGACTCCCGGCTCCCGGTGTGGGTGGCCGCGTACGGGCCCAGGGCGCTCGCGCTCACGGGGGAGGTGGGCGACGGGTTCATCCTCCAGCTCGCGGACCCCGACGTCGTCGCGTGGTCCGTCGCGGCGGTGCGCGCCGCCGCCGAGCGCGCGGGACGCGACCCGGACGCGATCCGCATCTGCGTGGCCGCGCCCGCCTACGTGACGGGCACCGCGCCCGCGGACGGCGAGGCGGGACGGCACGCGCTCGCGCACGCCTACGACCAGTGCCGCTGGTTCGGCGGGATGGTCGGCAACCACGTCGCGGAGATCGTCGCGCGCTACGGTCCCGGCGGGTCCGAGGAGGGTGCGGGGGTGACCATCCCGCACGCGCTCACCGACTTCGTGGCCGGGCGCGAGGGCTACGACTACAACGAGCACGGGCGCGCGGGCAACACGCACACCGCGTTCGTCACGGACGAGATCGTCGACCGGTTCTGCCTCGTCGGGCCGGCGGAACGGCACGTCGAGCGCCTGCGGGAGCTCGCCGCGCTCGGGGTCGACCAGTTCGCCCTCTACCTCCAGCACGACGCCAAGGACGAGACCCTGCGCGCGTACGGCGAGACGGTCGGACCCGCCGTGCGCGACCTCGCCCGCGCGCGCGAGTGAGCGCGCACGACCCCACCCGCGTGACGGTCACGCGACGGACCGCGTGACGGACCGCGTGACGGGCTCCGTGACGGACTGCGTGACCCACCCCACGTGACTGCCCGGGTGCGACGGGACCTTCGGCCCTGTCCGGGCGTACCGCCGCTTTCCTACGGTCGGGACCGTGGAAAACCCTCGCGGCGTGACGACCAGGACGCCGTTCCGCGCGCTCCTCGTGCTGCCCGCCGGGGTCGCGCTGCTCACGGGGCTCGCGACCGGGCTCGCCCTGCTCGGCCTCCCGTCGCCCGTCCCCGCCGCGCGGGTCCAGGACGCGCACGGCCTCCTCATGGTGCTCGGGTTCGTCGGCACCCTCGTCACCCTCGAACGGGCCGTCGCCGTGCGGCGACCGGTCGCCTACCTCGCGCCCGCCGCGCTCGGCCTCGGCGCGCTCGCGCTCCTCTCGCCCGCACCCCGCGCCGTCGGTCAGGGGCTCCTCGTCGCGGGAACTCTCGGGCTCGTCGCGATCTACGCCGTCGTGTGGCGACGGCAGCCCGCCGTCGCGACGGCGATCCAGGCCGCGGGCGCCGTGCTCGCCGTCGGGGGTGCCGCGCTCTGGGCCGCGGGCCTCGCGGTGCCGGACCTGCTGCCGTGGCTCGTCGGGTTCGTCGCCTGGACCGTGCTCGGCGAGCGGGTCGAGCTCGCGCGGCTCGAGATCGACGCCCGCACCGAGCGCACGGTCCTCGCCGGGGCGCTGGTCTACCTCGGCGCCGCGTGCCTCGCCCTGCTCGCGCCCGCACCCGGGTACGCCGTCGCCGGGGCGGCGCTCGCGGCGTCGGCCGTCACGCTGCTGCGGCACGACGTCGCGCGCCGCACCGTCCGCGGTCGCGGGCTGCCGCGCTTCGCCGCGGCGGCGATGCTCGCGGGCTACGCGTGGCTCGTCCTCGCCGGCGCGGCCTGGGTGTTCCTCGCGGCCGGCGCGGGGCCCACCGGGCTCGGCCCCGTGGTGACGCTGCGCTCCGGGACGACGTACGACGCCGTCGTGCACGCCGTGTTCCTCGGGTTCGGGCTGTCGATGATCATGGCGCACGGGCCGCTCATCCTCCCGGCCGTCCTGCGCCGTCCGCTCCCGTACCGCGCCGCGATGTGGGCGCCGCTCGTCCTGCTGCACGCCTCGCTCGCGGTCCGGGTCACCGGTGACCTCGCGGGCGACGGACCGGGCGCGGTCGCGGCCGTCCGCGTCGGCGGCGTCGGGAACGTCGTCGCCGTGCTCGCGTTCGTCGGGGTCGCGCTGTGGTCGGCACTGCTCCGCGACCAGAGCTCTACCTCGCGTGACCCGGCCTCTACCTCGCGTGACCAGCCCTCTGCCTCGCGTGACCAGGGCTCTACCTCGGCCGACCGGGCCTCTGCCTCGCGCGACCGGGGTTCTCCCTCGGCCCCGTCCGCCGTGCTCCCGATCGTCTCCGGAAGGTGACCGTGCCCGCCTCGCCCGAGCGACCCTCGCTCCTGACCGCCCGACCCGCCGGACCGCTGCCCGGCACGCAGAAGGTCGGGGGAACGGGCCGGAACCTGTGGCTCCACGCGCTCGTCCTCGGGTGGTTCGTCGCCGAGGCGGTGCTCGTCGTGGTGCACCGGTTCGTGCCCGACGCGCTGTGGCTCATGGTTCACGTGCTCATGCTCGGCGCGGTGAGCACGGCGATCCTCGTGTGGAGCCAGCACTTCGCCGACACGATGCTGCGCCGCCAGGCGCCGGGCGGGCGCCCGCTGCACGTCGCGCGGCTCGCCGCGCACACGGTCGGCGCGCTGCTCGTCGTCGCGGGGCTCCTCACCGACGTGTGGTCCCTGGTCGTGGCGGGCGGGGTGCTCGTGGGTGCGGGCGCGGTGACGCACGCGACGGTGCTCGTGCTCCAGGGCCGCGGTGCGCTGCCGTCGCGCTTCGGCCGGCTCGTCCGCTACTACGTGGTCGCCGCGGCGTGCCTCCCGGTCGGCGTGACGCTCGGCGTCCTCATGGCCCGTGGCGGCGCGGGGACGGAGGCGTACGGCCGCCTCTACGTGGCGCACGTGACGCTCAACGTCCTCGGGTGGGTGGGGCTCACCGTGCTCGGCACGCTCGTGCTCCTGTGGCCGACCGTGCTGCGCACCCGCATCGAGCCCGACGCCGACGTCGCGGCCCGCCGCGCGCTCCCGGTGCTCACCGCGGGGATCCTGCTCGTCGTCGTGGCGTGCACGGTCGGCTGGCGGCCCCTCGTCGCGGCCGGGGCGGCGGTCGTGCTGGGCGGTGTCGTGCTCGTCGGGCGGCACCTCGCGGCACAGGGTCGCGCCGCGCAGCGCGGAGCCTGGGGGTTCGCCGCGTGGAGCCTCGCCGCGTCGGTCGTGTGGTTCGCCGGGAGCGTGGCCGCGTTCGGGGCCCGGGTCGCGACGGCGCCGTCGTGGGCCGCCGCGCAGGACGCGATCGGCGGGCTGCTGCTCCCGTTCGTCGTCGGGTTCGCCGCGCAGGTGCTCCTCGGCGCGCTCACGTACCTCGTCCCCGTCGTGCTCGGCGGCGGCCCTGCACGACGGCGGCGCACCGAGGCCGTCGTCGGCGCCGGCGGGGCGTACCGCGTGCTCGTCGCGAACGGCGGGCTCGCGCTGTACCTCCTGCCGCTGCCGTCGTGGGTGCGCGTCGGGCTGTCGCTCGTCGTCTTCGCGACCTTCCTCGCGTTCCTCGTGCTCGCACTCCGCGCCGTCCTCGTCTCGCGGGGCGATACGGTCTCGCAGAGCGACACGGCCCCGCGGGGCGATGCGGTTCCGGGGGGAGCCGTCACCGCGCGCGCCGACGGACCCGGGCCGACGGCGGTCCCGTCCCCGGTCGGGGCACCCGCCCCGGGTGCCGCACCCGTCGCGGCGGACGCTCCGCCGTCGGGCACGCGCCGCGACGAGGCCGCCCGGGCGGTCGCTGCTCGGCGGGAGACTCAGGCGCGCCGGCCGCTCGCCGGGGCGGTGACCGCCGCGGTCGCGACCCTCGCGCTCGCGGTCGTGGGCGGCGTCGCAGCCGACCCGGTCGCGGCCGGCGTCGGCGGGGGCGGGTCCGTCGCCGCCGTGGACGGTGCGGCGGGCGCCCCCGGGGTGGTCGCGACCGGCCGCACGACGACCGTGCAGGTCGACGCCGTCGACATGCGCTTCGTCCCCGACACGATCAGCGTGCCCGCGGGCGACCGGCTCGTCATCGAGCTGACGAACGCCGACGACGACGTGCACGACCTGGTCCTCGCCGACGGCGCGACGACCGGCCGTGTCGCACCGGGCGCGACCGCGACCCTCGACGCGGGCGTCGTGAGCGGCGACCTCGACGGGTGGTGCTCCGTGGCCGGTCACCGGCTCATGGGCATGACGCTCACGGTGGAGGTCACCGGGGGCGCGGCGCTCGTCGACCCAGCGGGTCCTGAGGAGGCGCCCGCGGCCGAGGGGGCGCACGCGGGGCACGGGACGTCCTCGGGGACGGACTCGCTCGGCGTGGCGGACGCCGACCTCATGGGCGGGCCCGGGGACGGGTTCGTCGCGCGCGACGCCACGCTCCCGCCCGCCGAGTCGGACCCGTCCGGCGGACCCGTCGTGCACCGGCGCACCCTCACCGTGACGGAGGCGGTGCAGGAGGTGGCGCCCGGCGTCGAGCAGACCGTGTGGACGTTCGGCGGGACCGCGCCCGGGCCCGTGCTCCGGGGGAAGGTCGGCGACGTCTTCGAGATCACGCTCGTCAACGACGGGACGATCGGGCACTCGATCGACTTCCACGCGGGCGCGCTCGCGCCCGACGAGCCGATGCGGACCATCGCGCCGGGGGAGTCGCTCACCTACCGCTTCACGGCGACCCGGGCGGGGATCTGGATGTACCACTGCTCGACCATGCCCATGTCGCTGCACATCGCGAACGGCATGTTCGGCACGGTGATCGTCGACCCGCCGGACCTCGCCCCCGTGGACCGCGAGTACGTCGTCGTGCAGTCCGAGCTCTACCTCGGCGCGCAGGGCGCGTCCGCCGACGACGCGAAGGTCGCCGCCGCCGAGCCCGACCTCCTCACGTTCAACGGGTACGCGAACCAGTACCGCTACGACCCGCTCGCGGCCCGGGTGGGCGAGCGCGTGCGCGTCTGGGTGCTCGACGCCGGGCCGAACCGCCCGAGCGCGTTCCACGTCGTCGGCGGCCAGTTCGACACCGTCTACCACGAGGGCGCGTACGCGCTCCCGCCGGGAACCTCCGGCGGGAGCCAGGTGCTCGGCCTGCTGCCCGCGCAGGGCGGGTTCGTCGAGCTCACGTTCCCCGAGGCCGGGACCTACCCGTTCGTCACGCACGCCATGTCCGACGCCGAGCGCGGCGCGTCCGGGGCGTTCGCCGTGAGGCCCTGACCGGCCCGCCCGCCGGCGTCGTCGTCCACGCCGGCAGCACCGCAGACCCAGCACCCCCACCCGGCGCTCGCGCCACGACCAGGAGGACCACCATGGCAGCAGAACCGATCGAGATCACCGAGCCCCCGCAGCACGCGGCGGTGAACGAGGAAGGGCCCGGGGAAGGGGCCGAGGAGGGGCACACCTGCGGGTGCGCGCACGACGACGCCGAGATCGTCCTCGACGTCCGCACGATCCCGCACGCCGTGCGTCACGGCGTCGTCTTCGGGGCGCTCGAGGCGCTCGCGCCCGGGGACGGGCTCGTCCTCGTCGCGCCGCACGACCCGCTCCCGCTGCTCGCGCAGCTCGAGGGTCGTGAGCCCGGCGCGTTCGACCGCGAGTACCTGTCGCGCGAGGCGACCGAGGTGAGCATCCGCCTCACGCGCCGTCCTGTGCCCGCACAGGACTGAGCGGCCGGGCCGACACGGTCCCGGCACGACACGACGCCCGGCGGCACGGGGATGGCCGCCGGGCGTCGTCGTGCGCGCACCGGGTCGAGCGAGGACGGTCCTCGCTACGGGGTCGTCGGGGGCTCCCAGCCGCGGCGCGGTGCGCGCGACGTCGTCGCGACCGCGCGACGCCGGTAGACGACGTACGGCCGCGTGAGGTAGCCGAGCGGCGCGGAGAACACGTGCACGAGGCGCGTGAACGGCCACAGGGCGAACAGCGCCAGGCCGCACAGGACGTGGAGCTGGAACGCGAGCGGGACGTCGGCCATGAGCGACGGGTCGGGCTGGAACGTGAGCAGCGAGCGGAACCACGGCGAGATCGAGCCGCGGTAGTCGTACCCGCCGCCGAAGATCTGGTGCTGGACCGTCGCGAGCGTGCCGAACCCGATCGCGGCGCCGAGCACGACGTACATGAGCTTGTCCGTGCGCGTGGTCACGCGGAAGACCGCGCCGGAGAGCC
Organism: Cellulosimicrobium sp. NPDC030954; assembly: GCF_055571305.1. Taxonomy (NCBI): domain Bacteria; kingdom Bacillati; phylum Actinomycetota; class Actinomycetes; order Micrococcales; family Promicromonosporaceae; genus Cellulosimicrobium; species Cellulosimicrobium sp. NPDC030954. The sequence continues at coordinate 168,113 of NZ_JBVIFN010000003.1, read as the reverse complement.
TCCGGCGCAGGACGAGGATCACGAGCCCGACGACCGTGAGGACCGCCGCGAACGTCCCGGCGATCGTCGCGACGAGGTGGTAGGCGTGCTCGTCCACGCCGACGGCCTCCAGCCACGGGCGCGGCACGAGGATCCCGACCACGTGCCCGCCGATCACCATGAGGATGCCGACGTGGAACAGCGGCGAGCCGAGGCGCAGCCAGCGGTTCTCGTAGAGCTGCGACGAGCGCGTCGTCCAGCCGAACTGGTCGTAGCGGTACCGCCACACGTGCCCGACGACGAACACCGCCGCCACCGCGTACGGGACGGCGACCCACAGCAGGACGTCGAGCGGGCTCATCGTCGGGTCTCCTCGGTCAGGCTCGGGATCGTGGCGAACGGCGTGAGGTGGGACAGGTCGCTCAGGCCGACGAGCTCGGTGGGCGGTCCCGCGGCGACCAGGTCGCGGAAGCGTGCCGCCGTCTCCGACTGCATCGCGGGCAGCGTCGCGACGAGCGCCGCGACCACGTGGGCGTACGGGCTGCGCAGGGTCTCGAGCGCGGCGCGCAGGACCTCGATGCCGTCGCGGTGCGCGTCGAGCACCATGCCGGCGATCTCGCCGTCCGTGCGTGCGGAGAGCTCGAGCACCGTGGGCAGGTGGTCGGGCAGCTCCGAGCCGTCCGTCTCCCATCCCGCCGCGCGGAACGCCTCCACGAACGTGACGAGCGCGGCGCCGCGCTTCCGGGTGTCCCCGGCCGCGTAGTACGACAGGTACAGCGAGCACCGGCGCTTGAGGTCGAACGTCGCGACGTAGGCGGCCTGCCGCTCCCCGAGGGACAGCGACGCCGTGGCGTCGAGGAACGCGCGCAGGGGCCGCCGCACGTCGGACGGCAGCCCGGCGACGACGTCCTCGACGTCCGTTCGGTGCGCGGCGGCCTCCGCGGTGGGGTAGTCGAGCAGGAGCGAGATCACGGTGTGCGCGGCGCGGCGCTGGTCGTCCGGCAGGGGACCGGGCGACGACGCGCTCGTCGAGGACACCGGCCGGGAGCGGGTCGCGCGCCTCATGCCGCACCCCCCGAGGCCTCCGGGCCCGCCGGTCGCGGCGGCGGGAAGAGACCGCCCGGGGTCCCGTCGCCGTCCCAGTTGAGCAGGTTGACCCGACCCGTGGTGGAGGGGGTGTACGGGCTGGTGGCCCGTTCCTTCTCGCCGACCGCGTGGAACGACTCGCCCGTCGTCGGTCCCGCGCCCCCCATCCCCGGTCCGCCGTCGTAGTCGAGCGAGCACGCCATGTCGCTCAGCTCGCGGGCGATCTCGGTGTGGGCGGTGGGGATGACGTAGCGGTCTTCGTACTTGGCGATCGCGAGGAGGCGGTACATGTCCTGGACCTGTTGCCCGGTCATGCCGACGGCGGCCGCGGTCTCTTCGTTGGCGTCGTGGCCGAGGTTGATGTCGCGCATGTAGGAGCGCATGGCGGCCAGGCGGCGCAGGACCTTCTCGACGGGGGCGGTGTCTCCGGCGGTGAACAGTCCGGCGAGGTACTCCAGGGGGATGCGTAGCTTCGAGATGGCGGCGAACAGGGTTCGTCCGTCCTCGCCGTCGTTGCCGGAGGCGGTGATGACGTCGACGACGGGGGACAGGGGTGGGATGTACCAGACCATGGGCAGGGTGCGGTACTCCGGGTGCAGGGGCAGGGCGACCTCGTACCGGGTGATGAGGTCCCAGATGGGGGAGCGTTGGGCGGCGGTGATCCAGTCCTCGGGGATCCCCTCGGCGCGTGCGGCGGCGATGACGTCGGGGTCGTTCGGGTCGAGGAAGACGGCGCGCTGGGAGGCCAGGAGGTCGTGCTCGTCCTCCACCGACGCGGCCTGGGTGACCTTGTCCGCGTCGTACAGGACGAGGCCGAGGTAGCGCAGGCGTCCCACGCACGTCTCGGAGCACACGGTCGGCAGGCCGACCTCGATGCGCGGGTAGCACAGGGTGCATTTCTCGGCCTTGCCGGTCTTGTGGTTGAAGTAGACCTTCTTGTAGGGGCAGCCGGTGACGCACATGCGCCAACCCCGGCACTGGTCCTGGTCCACGAGCACGATGCCGTCCTCGGCCCGCTTGTACATGGCGCCCGACGGGCAGGACGCGACGCAGGCGGGGTTGAGGCAGTGCTCGCAGATGCGGGGCAGGTAGAACATGAACGTCTTGTCGAGCTCGGTCGCGACGTGCTCGGACATGTGCTGCAGCACCGGGTCGTCGGCCATGGTGGTGGTGGACCCGGCGAGGTCGTCGTCCCAGTTCGCCGACCAGGAGATGTTCATGTCCTTGCCCGTGAGCAGCGACTTCGGCCTGGCGACGGGGGTGTGGGCGCCCTGGGGGGCCGAGAGCAGCATGTCGTACTCATACGTCCACGGTTCGTAGTAGTCGTGGATCGAGGGCAGGACGGGGTTGGAGAAGATCGTGGCGAGCTTCTTCAACCGGCCCCCGGCGCGCAGCTTGAGCTTGCCCTTCTTGGTCCGCACCCACCCGCCCTGCCAGCGGTCCTGGTCCTGGTAGGTGCGGGGGTACCCGAGTCCGGGGCGGGTCTCGACGTTGTTGAACCACACGTACTCGACCCCGGTGCGGTTGGTCCAGGCCTGCTTGCACGTGACCGAGCACGTGTGACACCCGATGCACTTGTCCAGGTTCATCACCATCGACATCTGCGCCATGACCTTCATCAGTAGGTCACCTCCTGAGAACGACGACGGATCACCGTGACCTCGTCACGCTGGTTGCCCGTCGGGCCGATGTAGTTGAAGCCGTACGAGAGCTGCGCGTAGCCGCCGATGAGGTGGGTGGGCTTGAGCAGCACGCGGGTCAGGGAGTTGTGGATGCCGCCCCGCAGGCCGGAGGTCTCCGACCGCGGCACGTCCACGGTCCGGTCCTTCGCGTGGTACATGAAGACCGTGCCCTCGGGCATGCGGTGCGAGACGACGGCCCGCGCGACCACGACGCCGTTGCGGTTGTAGGACTCGATCCACTCGTTGTCCGCGACGCCGATCTTCTCCGCGTCCTGCGGGCTCATCCAGATCGTGGGACCGCCGCGCGAGAGCGACAGCATGAAGAGGTTGTCCTGGTACTCGGAGTGGATCGACCACTTCGAGTGCGGGGTCAGGTACCGCACCGCGACCTCGGCGTAGCCCTCGGACCCCTGCGCCCCCGTGGGGGACGTGTCGCCGACCCGTGAGTCGCCGAACAGGCGGTGCATGTCCAGCGGCGGACGGTAGACCGGGAGCTGCTCGCCGAGCTCCGTCATCCAGTCGTGGTCGAGGAAGAAGTGCTGGCGGCCCGTGAGCGTGTGCCACGGCTTGAGCCGCTCCACGTTGATGACGAAGGCGCTGTAGCGCCGCCCGCCGTGCTCCGACCCGGACCACTCGGGAGAGGTGATGACCGCCGTCGGGCGGGACTGCACGTCCGGGAAGGTGATCCTCTTGCCCTGCTCGTCCCGCGCCAGGTCGGCCAGACGCTGCCCGGTGCGCCGCTCCAGGTCCTCGAACCCCTGCACCGCGAGCCGCCCGTTCGTCGTCCCCGACAGCGCGAGGATCATCTCGCAGACGTGCGTGTCCCGGTCCAGGCGCGGACGCCCCGCCGTCGGGCCGTCGGCGACGACGCCGTTCGCGACGGCGAGCCGCTCGACCTCCGGCGTCGGGTCGAACGCGACGCCCTTGGTGACCATGCCGACCTTCTGCGTGAGCGGACCGAGGGCGGCGAGCCGCGCCGCGAGCGCGGGGTAGTCCCGCTCGACGACGACGAGCTTCGCCATCGTGACCCCGGGCACGAGCTCGTCCTGTGGCAGGACCTCGCCGTGCGGCGTCGCCATGGCGTCCGGCGTGTCGTGCGCGAGCGGGACGGCCACGACGTCCTTGCGCACGCCCAGGTGCGTCACTGACAGCTCCGAGACGTGCCGGGCGAGCGTGTGGAAGATGTCGAAGTCGGTGCGCGTCTGCCAGGGCGGGCTGATCGCCGGGTTGAACGAGTGCACGAACGGGTGCATGTCCGTCGAGGACAGGTCGTGCTTCTCGTACCACGTCGCCGCCGGCAGCACGACGTCCGAGAACAGCGTCGTCGACGTCATCCGGAAGTCGGCCGTGACGAGCAGGTCGAGCTTCCCCTGCGGCGCCTCGTCGTGCCACGCGATGTCCCGCGGCCGCCGGTCCGGCCCCGACTCCGGTGCGCGCACCGCGGCGTCGGTCCCGAGCAGGTGCTTGAGGAAGTACTCGTTGCCCTTGCCCGACGACCCCAGCAGGTTCGCGCGCCAGACGGTGAGCACGCGCGGGAAGTTCGCCGGGTCGTCGGGGTCCGCGCACGCGTAGTCCAGCTCGCCCGAGGAGAGCTGGTCGACGACGTGGCGCACCGGGTCCTTGCCCGCCGCCTCGGCCTCGTCCACCAGGTCGAGCGGGTTGCGGTCGAACGTCGGGTAGCTCGGCGTCCAGCCGCGACGGACGGACTCCACCAGCGTGTCCGCCGTCGTGCGGCCCGCGAGCTTCCCGGTGGCGAGCGGGGACGCGAGCGCGTCCGCGGGCAGGCCGTCGTAGCGCCACTGGTCCGTCGCGAGGTACCAGAAGGCCGTGCTGATCATGAGGCGCGGGGGCCGGACCCAGTCCGCCGCGTTCGCGTACTGCTGGAACCCCGTGATCGGGCGGACCTTCTCCTGCCCGACGTAGTGCGCCCAGCCGCCGCCGTTGACGCCCTGGCAGCCCGTCATGGTGACGAGCGCGAGGAACGTGCGGTAGATCGTGTCGGAGTGGAACCAGTGGTTGGTGCCCGCTCCCATGATGATCATCGACCGGCCGTCGGAGTCGAGCGCGTTCTGCGCGAACTCGCGCCCGATGCGCGCCGCGGCGACGGCGGGAACGCCGGTGATCTCCTCCTGCCACGCCGGGGTGCCCGGGGTCGCGGGGTCGTCGTATCCGGTCGGCCACGTGCCCGGCAGGTCGAGGTCGGGGCGGTCCACGCCGTACTGCGCGAGCAGCAGGTCGTAGACCGTCGTCACCAGGTGCTCGCCCACGCGGTGCGTCGGCACGCCGCGCCGGACGGCGCCCGCGCCGCCCTGGTGCTCCGCGCCCTCCTCGGGAGCGAGGTCGAAGCGCGGGAGGTCGACGGCGACCGGCTCGCCCGACGCGCCGCCCGAAAGGTCCGCGACCGACAGCGCGGGCTCGACGCCCTCGAGGTCGAGGTTCCACCTCCCGGGGTCGCCGTAGCGGTGCCCGAGCGACCCGTTGGGGACGACGACGTCGCCCGCGCGGGACAGGATCACCGTCTTGGACGCCGCGTTCGCAGTGTCGGCCTGGTCGGCGGCGGGCGTGCCCGCGAGCCGGTCCGCCGTGAGGAAGCGCCCGGGCACGTACGCGTCCCCGCGCTTCTCCAGCGTGACCAGGTACGGGGAGTCCGTGAACCGGGCCATGTAGTCGAGGAACCGCGGCGCGCGGTCGCGCACGTGGAACTCGGTGAGGATGACGTGGCCCATGGCCTGGGCGAGGGCACCGTCCGTCCCCGGGTGCGGGGCGAGCCACTCGTCGGCGAACTTGGTGTTGTCGGCGTAGTCGGGGGAGACGACGACGACCTTCTGGCCGCGGTAGCGGGCCTCGGTCATGAAGTGGGCGTCCGGCGTGCGGGTGACCGGGACGTTGGAGCCCCACATGATGCAGTAGGTGGAGTTCCACCAGTCGGCGGACTCCGGGACGTCGGTCTGGTCGCCGAACACCTGCGGGGACGCGACCGGGAGGTCGGCGTACCAGTCGTAGAACGACAGCATGCTCCCGCCCAGGAGCTGCACGAACCGCGAACCCACCCCGTGCGACACCATGGACATCGCGGGGATGGGGGAGAACCCGGCGACGCGGTCGGGTCCGTAGGTCTTGATGGTGTGGACGTGGGCGGCGGCGACGATCTCGGCGGCCTCGTCCCAGGTGGTGCGCACGAGCCCGCCCTTGCCGCGCGCCGACTTGTAGGCGCGGGCCGACCCCGGGTCGGACGTGACCTTCGCCCACGCGAGCACGGGGTCGCCGCCCACCTCGTCCTTCGCGCGCCGGTACAGGTCGAGCAGGGTGCCGCGGACGTAGGGGTAGCGCACGCGGGTGGGGGAGTAGGTGTACCAGGAGAACGCGGCGCCGCGGGGGCAGCCGCGGGGTTCGTACTCGGGGGAGTCGGGGCCGACGGAGGGGTAGTCGGTCTGCTGGGTCTCCCAGGTGATGATGCCGTCCTTGACGTAGACCTTCCAGGAGCAGGACCCGGTGCAGTTCACGCCGTGGGTGGAGCGCACGACCTTGTCGTGGGACCAGCGGTCGCGGTAGAACACGTCGCCCTGGCGCCCGCCGGTCAGGAACACCTGCCGCAGGTCGTCCGACACCTTCCCGCGCCGCAGGCGGCTGCCCAGGCGCAGCAGGGTGTCCGCCGGGTCACGGGGGGTGCGCTCGTCGAGTGGGGGCACGACAGCTCCTCGGGTTCTCTGGGGCGGGGACGGCGGACGCGTCGCCGGCGTTCCCGGTCGGGTCAGGAGGGGTTCGGGGCGCCCGGTCGGGCGTAGTAGTGCCACGTGAGCCACGTGCACAGGGCGAAGAACACGGCGCACCCGACGAAGAACGACCGCGCGGGGACGAGCGACAGGCCGATGCCCACGAGGAACGGGCCGAACGCGGCGATCGAGGCGGTCCAGCCGATCACCCCGCCCGCCTGACGACGCGGGAAGATCATCGGCATCTGCTTGAACGTCCCCGCGTTGCCGATCCCGGCGAAGGTGAACACCGCGAGCATCCCCGCGAGGAACCAGCCGAACTGCCCGACGTCGTGCGGGTCGAGGAAGAACAGCGAGAACACCGTCGAGACCGTCATGCCGATCCCGGCGACGAGGGTCCAGACCGCGCCGCCGAACCGGTCGCACAGCGGCCCGAACCCGGCGCGCGCGGCCGAGCCGAGCAGCGGGCCGAGGAACGCGTAGCGCAGCGGGTCGGGCGCGTTCGCGAACCCGCCGTACTGCGCGACGATGAGCAGCCCGAGCTGCGCCGCGAACCCGCTGAACGCGCCGAAGGTCATGAGGTAGATCGCCGTCATGATCCACGTGTGCTTGTTGCCGAAGATGTCGAGCTGCTCGCGGAAGTTCGCGCTCACCGGGACCCGGCGCAGGTACAGGGCGGCGAGCACCGCGCCGAGCACGGTCCACGGCACGAGGACGAGGCCCGCGTTGTGCAGCCACAGGTGGCTGCCCGTCGCCGTCTGCTGCGGCGTGAGGACCGCCGTGCCGAGGAGGCCGAAGCCGACGACCCACGGCGTGAGGAACTGGATGAGGCTCACGCCGAAGTTGCCGATCCCGGCCTGCAGCCCCAGCGCCGTCCCCGCCATGCGCTTGGGGAAGAAGTAGCTCGTCGAGGGCATGAAGCCGGAGAACGCGCCGCCGCCGATCCCCGCCGCGACCGCGAGCAGCATGAGCACCGAGTACGGCGTGCTCGCGTCACGCACGGCGAACGCCCAGCCGAGCATCGGCAGGAGGACGAGCGTCGCCGTCCCGCCCACGAGCGTGCGCGTGCCGACGACGGGGGGCAGGAACATGTAGACCATGCGGAACAGCCCGCCGGCGAGGCCGGGGACGGCCGTGAGCCAGTAGAGCTGCGCCGTCGTGAGGTCGAAGCCGACGTCGTTGAGCCGGGGCGCGACCGCGCTCACGAGGTACCACGCGCAGAACGCGAGCGTGAGGTTGTACGTCGTGATCCACAGCGTGCGCCACGCGAACCGGCGGTCCCAGCGGGACTCGTCCTCGGGGTCCCACGTCGACAGGTCCACGCTCGACGGCGTGCGCACCGCCCGCAGCAGCGAGGGCGGCCTGGTGGTGGCAGGGGCGGTCATGTCGTCCTCCCGTCGTCGCAGGTCACGACCACACCGACGTCGTGACGCCGGGCCCGTACCCGGTGCGCCGTCAGCATGACCCGACGGGCGGGAGCCGCGGCGGGTCGCGGACCGTGAATAATCAGCCCGCGCGCGAGAGCTGCAGCACGCAGTGGTGCGGCTCGACGAAGGGCAGCAGCGCCTCCGCACGGACGGGCCCCCCGACGCCGGCGAGCACGCCCTGGACGAGGCCGAGGTGGACCGCGCAGACCACGTCCTCGCGGTCGGCCGCGAGCGCGAGGAACGGGCACCGGTAGAGGTGGAACCGCAGCCGTTCCTCCTCGAGCTCGGGGTCGAGCCCGAGCTGGTGCAGGTGGTCGTCGAGCGCGGCGAGCTGGTTCTCCGGCGTGGGCGCGGGCGCCTCCCGGCCCGAGGAACGGAGCACGTCGGCGAGCCGCCGCCCCGCGGCGCGAGCGGTCCCGGCGAGGTCGTCTCCGGAGCCGGGCGCGGGGGCGTGCGCGGGGTCCTGGGGGGCGTCGTCGTGACCGAGCACCGCGCGGGTCAGCGCGGCCCGGACGAGCGACTCGCCGAGGCGCCGCGCTGCGCCGTCGTCCCGGGGCGGGTCCTCGCCCGCGATGGCCTCGTAGAGGATGCGCGGGCGTCCGCGCGTCGTGCGCACCTCGGGGGCGCTGCGCACGAACCCCGCGTCCGCGAGCCGCTGGAGGTGCTCGCGCGTCGCGCTCGGGCAGAGCGCCGCCTCGCGCGACAGGTCCGCGACCGTCATCGGGCCGCGTTCCTGGAGGGCGTGCAGCAGCGTCAGCCGGCTCGACGACGCGAGCGCGCGGTACGTGGTCGACGTGTCCTCGGGCACGACGCCATCGTGCCCCGGCCCGACGCCGTCGGACCGGTCCCGGGGCGCGTCCGACGCGGATCGATGACGAAGGTCCTGCGGGCGCGGGCCGTCAGGCCCCGGGGCCGCCCTGGTCGAGCGCCGCGCGCAGGCTCGGCCAGGCGTCCGCGAACGCGGGCAGCAGGTCGAGGGTCGCGACGTCGTCGACCGGGACCCAGCGGACCTCGACGCTCTCCGCGTCCGTCGCGCGCGGCTCGACGACCGCGCCGTCCGCGACCTCGGCGAGGACCGTCGTGTAGCGCCACGGGCCGTGGTCGAGCACGCGCTCGCCCACGACGCGCACGTGCGCCGGCTCGAGCCCCGCCTCCTCCTGCGCCTCGCGCAGCGCGCCCTGCACAGGGGTCTCGTCCGGCCCGACGGCGCCGCCCGGCACTCCCCACGTCCCGCCCTGGTCGGACCACGGGGCGCGGTGCTGGAGCACGACGTCGGTCAGCCGGCCCGCTCCGTCGCGCCGTCCGAGCAGGAGCCCGGCGGCGCCGAACAGTCCCCAGTGCCGCCGGCCGCACGCGCACTCCACCCAGCCGTCGCCCGGCTGCAGGTGGCGGGGGAGCCGCGGGGGCGGCTCGCCGGGGTCGCGGGGCGCGGTCGGGATGGTCACGGGGCCATGCTGCCAGGCCGGCGTGCCGCTCGGCACCGCACCCCACGCCGGCGTCCGGAAAAGGTTGCCCGGGCAGACGGCGCGGCGGCGTACGCTTCTCCGCTTGTGAGCAGGATCGGGGAGGTCGTCGCACCGCGACGCATGGGCACCAGCTTCCGCTGGCTGCTGTCGTCGTCGTGGACGAGCAACGTCGGCGACGGCATCGCCCTGGCGGCGGGGCCCCTGCTCGTCGCGTCCCAGACGGACTCCGCGTTCCTCGTCGCGCTCGCCGCCCTGCTGCAGCGACTGCCCTGGCTCCTGTTCGGGCTGTGGGCCGGGGCGCTGGCCGACCGCCTCGACCGGCGCGTCGTCGTCATGGTGGCCAACGCGCTGCGGGCGGTCGTCGTCGTGGCGCTGTGCGTCCTCATCGTGACCGGGCACGTGAGCATCGGCGTCGTGCTCGCCGTGATGTTCCTCTACGGCGTCGCCGAGGTGTTCGCGGACTCCGCGTCCCAGACCCTGCTCCCGATGCTCGTCGAGCCGCGCGACCTCGGCACGGGCAACGCGCGGCTCCAGGCCGGGTTCCTCACCGCCAACCAGCTGCTCGGGCCGCCCGTGGGCGCGTTCCTCTTCGCGCTCGGGATGGTCTGGCCGTTCGTCGTCCAGGTCGTGTGCGTCGGGCTCGCCGTCGTGCTCGTGGGGCGGATCGCGACCACACCGGGCGGTGTGCGCGAGACGCAGACGCACGTGCGCCAGGACATCGCCGAGGGCGTGCGGTGGATCCTCGGGAACGCCCCGGTGCGGACGCTCGCGATCGTCATCCTCGCCTTCAACGTGACCTGGGCAGCGCCGTGGGGCGTCCTCGTCAAGTACGCGCTCGACCACCTCGACATGGGTGAGGTCGGGTTCGGGCTGCTCACGACGGCGTCGGCCGTCGGCGGCGTCGTGGGCATCGCGTCGTTCGGGTGGCTCGAGCGGCACGTGCGCCTGTCGACCCTCATGCGCGTGTGCCTCTCGCTCGAGGTCCTCATGCACCTCGCGCTCGCCCTCACCACGACCGGCTGGATCGCCCTCGCGATCATGGTCGTCTTCGGCGCGTACGCGTTCGTGTGGGGCACCGTGTCCAACACGATCCGGCAGCGTGCCGTCCCCACGGAGTTCCAGGGACGGGTCGGCTCGGTCTACATGGTCTGCGTGTTCGGCGGCAGCGTCGTCGGGCAGGCGCTCGGCGGCGTCCTCGCCCAGGCGTGGGGGATCACCGCACCGTTCTGGTTCGCGTTCGTCGGCGCGGGCATCACGCTCGCGCTCGTGTGGCGCCAGCTCGGGCACATCGCGCACGTGGGCGAGGTCCCCACCGCCGACTGACCGTCCGCCGACGGTGAATTCCGTGGACCCTGTGGGTGGCGGCCGTCAGGATGTGCGGGTGAGCCATACGCCGTACGAGAACACCGACGCCCCCACCGCCGACGTCTCCGACGGCGCGGAGACCGGCGCCCCGGTCGACGACACGCTCGCCAAGCCCCGGTGGCGGCGGGACACCGCGATCTTCCTCTCCGGCCAGACGGTCTCCCTGTTCGGCTCGATGCTCGTGCAGTACGCCGTGATGTGGCACCTGACGATCGAGACGAAGTCCGGCGCCGTGCTCGCGCTGAGCACGCTCTTCGGGTTCCTGCCGCAGGCCGTCGTCTCGATCTTCGGCGGCGTGTGGGCCGACCGCGTGAACCGCAAGGCGCTCGTCATCGCCGCGGACGGCACGATCGCCGTGACGACCCTCGCGCTCGCGCTGCTCATGCTCGGCGGTGCGGACGATCTCTGGCTCATCTACGCCGCGCTCGCGATCCGCTCCACGGGTGCCGGCATCCAGACCCCTGCCGTCGCGGCCCTGCTCCCGCAGATCGTCCCGACGAGCAAGCTGCTGCGCGTCAACGGGATCAACCAGTCGATCCAGTCCGCGATGATGCTGCTCGCCCCCGCCGTCGCCGCGGCGGTCTACGCGAGCACGTCCATCGTCTCCGTCTTCTTCGTCGACGTCGTCACCGCCGCGATCGGGATCGGGCTCCTCCTCCTCGTCCCCGTCCCGACGCTCGCGCACGCCGCCGCGGGGGAGCGGGCCGGGTACTTCGACGACCTCGTCGAGGGCTTCCGCTACCTCGGTTCCCACTCGTTCGTCCGGTGGGTCCTCGGCCTCTATGCCGTCGTGTTCCTGCTCATCGTCGCGCCGTCGTACCTCACGCCGCTCATGGTCGCGCGGACCTTCGGCGAGGAGGTCTGGAAGCTCACCGTCAACGAGGTCGCGTTCTCCGTCGGCATGCTGCTCGGTGGCGTGCTCCTCGCGACGTGGGGCGGGCTCAAGAACCGCATCGCCATGATCGTCGGCTCGACGTTCGTCTTCGGCGTGCTGTCCGTCGCGATGGGTCTCTCGACGAACATGTGGGTGTTCTTCGTCTTCATGTTCCTGCTCGGCCTCTCGGTGCCGCCGTTCTCGACGACGTCCATGACCGTCCTGCAGGAGACGGTCGAGCCCGAGCGCCAGGGCCGCGTCTTCGGGTTCGTCGGGATCGTCATGGCCGTCTCGATGCCGCTCGGCATGGTCGTGTTCGGCCCGCTCGCCGACCGTTTCACCGTGGAGTCGCTCCTCGTCGTCTCCGGGATCCTCATGTTCCTCGTCATCACCGTCGCCGTCGCCCTGCCGTCGGGCCGCCGCGCCATGCGCTCGGCCGCCCAGCCCGGCTAGCACCCGCGTCTCCGTGCCGGATCGGGCCGACTGCTCGCGAGGTCCGCTCGTGGATTACGGTCTCCTGCCCGCGGGGTCGGGTCCGCGGTGGGGTCGCACCGTGTGCTTGGACTGGCGCACCGTCACCCTGGTCTGTCGGGCGGGGGTTCTCGGAGTGCGCCTCTGACGTCCTGCGCACACGGTCCGACCCCACCGCTCGTCCTGTCCGTCGCCGCACGACCCGCGGCCCCGGTTCTGCGGACAGGCTCGGCCTGGGCGGGCGGTCGCGCCGCCCGGCGGAGGGAGGGTCTTGTCGAGATGCGAGAAGTGGCCCCTGCGGGCCTTGTCCCGTGGGCCATTTCTCCCTTCTCGTCACCACGCGCGGGACTCTTGGTGGTGGCGACGTCGGCCGAGGGGCCGAGGTGACGGCGCGGCGGGCCGGGCGCGCCCCCACCCCGACCACTCGAGCCGACCGCGGGTAGTTCGCCGGGCCGCTCCTCGGTCGCCCGAGCCGAACCTGCGGGCATGCGCGGGGCCGTACCTCGGTCACCCGAGCCGCCTGGCGGGCATGCGCTGGGCCGCGCCTCGGGCGCCCGAGACGACGCCGCCGGCATGTGCGGGGCCGTGCCTCGGTCACCCGATCCGGCTGGCGGGCATGCACCGGGCCGTACCTCGGTCGGCGCGGGCCGCGACGTGCTGGAGGTGGCGTTCACCCGAGCCGGCGTGTCGGGGCGGTTCTCCGGACCGCAGCATGGTCGGCCGTGCCGGCGGTCCCGCGGGCGTTCACCGAGCAGCGACCCGGTCGCCCGAGCCGAGTCTGCGGGTCGCGAGACGGACGACGGCGCGCGGGCCCGACGGCGGCGCCGAGGGTCAGTCGACGATCTCGCAGATGGCGGTGCCGGAGCTGACGCTCGCGCCGGCGGTGGCGGAGAGCGAGCGGACGGTGCCGGCGCGGTGGGCGAGGAGCGGCTGCTCCATCTTCATGGCCTCGAGCACGACGACGAGGTCGCCCTCGGCGACCTGGGTGCCGTCGGCGACGGCGACCTTGACGATCGTGCCCTGCATGGGGGAGGCGAGCGTCGTGCCGGAGGCGCCGCCGTTGGCCTTCCCGGTGCTGCGCCGTGCGGGCCGACGGGCGGCGTTCGCGGTGCGGGCGCGACCCGCGGCCATGCCGAGGCCCGCCGGGAGGACGACCTCCAGGCGCTTGCCGCCGACCTCGACGACGACGCGCTCGGTCGCCAGGGGCTCGTCGTCATCGTCGGCGGGGGCGGCCGGGGCGGGGGCGAGTGCGGCGAGCTGGTCCGCGAACTCGGTCTCGATCCAGCGGGTGTGCACGCGGAACGGCTCGTCGTCCGTGGGGACGAACGCCTCGGCGTCGAGCACGGCGCGGTGGAACGGCACGACCGTCGGGATGCCCTCGACCTCGAGCTCGCGCAGCGCGCGGCGGGCGCGCTGGACGGCCTGCTCGCGCGTGGCGCCGGTGACGATGACCTTGGCGATCATGGAGTCGAACGCGCCGGAGATCGTGTCGCCCTCGACGACGCCGGAGTCGACGCGCACGCCGGGCCCGGACGGGAAGCGCAGGCGCGAGATGCGGCCGGGTGCGGGGAGGAAGTTCGCGGCCGGGTCCTCGCCGTTGATGCGGAACTCGATCGAGTGGCCGCGCACCTGCGTCGACGTGTAGCCGAGCGGCTCGCCCGCGGCGATGCGGAGCTGCTCGCGGACGAGGTCGATGCCGGTGACCTCCTCGGACACCGGGTGCTCGACCTGGAGGCGCGTGTTGACCTCGAGGAAGGAGATGGTGCCGTCGGCGCCGACGAGGAACTCGCACGTGCCCGCGCCGACGTAGCCGGCCTCGCGCAGGATCGCCTCGGACGCCTTGTACAGCTCGGCCTCCTGGGCGGCGCTGAGGTAGGGCGCAGGGGCCTCCTCGACGAGCTTCTGGTGGCGGCGCTGGAGGGAGCAGTCGCGCGTGGACACGACGACGACGGTGCCGTGCTCGTCCGCGAGGCACTGGGTCTCGACGTGACGGGGGGTGTCGAGGTAGCGCTCGACGAAGCACTCGCCGCGCCCGAACGCGGCCGTGGCCTCGCGCACCGCGGACTCGTAGAGCTCGTCGATCTCGTCGGCGGTGCGGGCGACCTTGAGGCCGCGGCCGCCGCCGCCGAACGCCGCCTTGATCGCGATGGGCAGGCCGTGCTCGGCGGCGAAGGCGTGCACCTCGCTCGCGTCGGCGACGGGGTCGGGGGTGCCGGGCACGAGCGGGGCGCCCGCGCGCTGCGCGATGTGGCGCGCGCTCACCTTGTCGCCCAGCGCGTCGATCGCGGCCGGCGGGGGCCCGATCCAGACGAGGCCGGCGTCGAGGACGGCCTGGGCGAACTCCGCGTTCTCGGCGAGGAAGCCGTACCCGGGGTGCACCGCGTCCGCGCCGGAGCGGCGCGCGACGTCGAGCAGCTTCGCGATGTCGAGGTACGTCTCGGCCGCCCGGGAGCCGCCGAGCGCGAACGCCTCGTCGGCGAGGTGCACGTGCGGCGCCTGCCGGTCGGGGTCCGCGTAGACCGCGACGGACGCGATGCCGGCGTCGGCGCAGGCGCGGACGATCCGGACGGCGATCTCGCCACGGTTGGCGACGAGGACCTTGCTCAGGGGGCGGGTGGGGTTCGCGGGCACGGCTCACGGTAACGCGTGCGCGCCGCGCCGTTCACGCTCCCGGGCCGGGTACCGGACAAGATTGGAGAACATGCCAAGGCGCATGCGGGGCGGTTGGAGGAAACCTCCATAGCGGCGCGCTCCTGGGCCTCGCTCGTCCCGTGGGGTTGTCCGGCACCCACAACGAGCATCGACGACCGACGTCGGCCGCCCGGTCTCAGGCGCGCAGCTCGTGCCACGCGACGCCGGCCTCCCGGAGCAGCGACCGCAGCAGCGGGAGGCTGATGCCGACGACGCCGTGGTGGTCGCCCTCGATGCGCTCGACGTAGGGCCCGCCGAGGCCGTCGACCGTGAACGCGCCCGCGACGTGCAGCGGCTCGCCCGTGGCGACGTACGCGTCGATCTCGTCGTCGGTGAGGTCCGCGAAGTGCACGGTCGTCGAGCTCGTGGCTCCTGCCGCGGTGCCCGTCCCGCCGTCGGGCAGCGGGCGAAGGTCGACGAGCCAGTGGCCGGTGTGCAGGACGCCGGCCCGCCCGCGCATCGAGCGCCAGCGGGCGCGGGCGTCCTCGGCGTCGGCGGGCTTGCCGAGCACCTCACCGTCGAGCTCGAGCATCGAGTCGCAGCCGACGAGCAGCGCGGGGTCGTCGATCGGCGTGCCGGACCCGTCGTCGGCGAGCGTGCGCACGATCTCCTCCGCCTTCGCCCGGGCCAGGACGAGCACCGCGTCCACGGGGTCGAGCCCGCCGCGCTCCGCGGCGGCCGCGCGCAGGACCGCGTCCTCGTCGACGCCCGACACGCGCACGAGGGGTTCGACGCCGGCCGCGCGCAGCGTCGCGAGGCGGGCGGGGGAGCGGGAGGCGAGCACGAGTCGGAGCACCCGCGCAGACTACCCGTCGGGCACCGGCGCGACGGGGCGTGCCGCCCGCCGACGAACCCGCTACGCGACCAGCAGCGCGGCGACGAGCAGCACGACGGGCGAGCCGAGGGTCGTGACGAGGATCGTGTCGCGCGCGAGGATCTCACCCCGCCCGAACCGCGCCGCGTAGTTGTAGACGTTCTGGGCGGTCGGCAGCGCGGCGAGCGTGACGGCCGACGCGACCGCGGCGTCGTCGAGACCGAGCACGAGCCGGGAGACGGCGAACGCGACGACGGGCATGACGAGCAGCTTCGCGACGCTCGCCACCCCGACGGCCGCGCGGGGCTCGCCGCGGCGCAGCGGCCTGGTGCCGTGCAACGACATGCCGAACGCGAGCAGGATCATGGGGATGGCGGCGCCGCCGAGGATCTCGAGCGGGGCCGTGACCGCGACGGGCGGGGTCCAGCCGGTCAACGAGACGACGGCGCCCGCGAAGGACCCGAGGATGATCGGGTTGCGCACGGGCTGCGCGAGGACGAATCGCCAGGACAGGCGCCCGCTCGTCGTCGCGTCGAGGACGAGCAGCGCGACGGGGGCGAGCACGAGGAGCTGGAGCAGGATCACCGGCACGACGGCGGTCGCGTCGCCCAGCACGTACACCGCGACGGGCAGGCCGATGTTGTTCGCGTTCACGTAGCCGGAGCCGACCGCCCCGATGGTCGCCTCGGGGGCGGGGAGCCGCAGCCACAGCCGGTCGACGAGCACGAACACGCCCGCGGTCACGACGGCCGACGCCGCCGCGACTGCGAGCGGTGCCTGGAAGAGCGCTCCGACGTCGGCCTGCGCGAGCACGGTGAACAGCAGGGCGGGGCTCGCGACGAAGAACCCGACGCGGTTGAGCGCCGTCCGCGCGTCGGGTCCGCCGATCCCGAGGCGCGCGGTGACGTACCCGGCCGCGACGACCACGGCGATGATGGCGAAACCGGTGAGGACGGCGCCCACGCGTCAGGCCCTCAGGGCGGGACCGCCCCGCCCGGGCCGGCGCGAGGCCGACCCGGGCGGGGTGGACGACCGGGTCACGAGGAGAGCGCGTCGCGCAGCACGTCCAGGCCGACCGAGCCGAGGTTCAGCGCGCGCGCGTGGAACGCCTTCGCGTCGAACGACTCGCCGCGCGCGGTGGCAGCGGCGCGCGCATCGTCGCGCGTGGCCTCCCACAGGCGCTGCCCGACCTTGTACGACGGCGCCTGGCCCGGCCACCCGAGGTAGCGGTCGAGCTCGAAGCGCACGAACGAGTCCGGCATGTTGACGTTGGCGCGCAGGAACGTGAGCGCCTTGTCGGCGTCCCAGGTCCCGCCGCCCCACCGCTCGGGCGCGGGCAGGCCGAGGTGCACGCCGATGTCGAGCACGACGCGCGCCGCGCGCATGCGCTGCGCGTCGAGCATGCCCAGACGGTCGCCGTCGTCGTCGAGGAACCCGAGGTCCGCCATGAGGCGCTCCGCGTACAGGGCCCAGCCCTCGCCGTGGCCCGAGACCCAGCACGCGAGCCGGCGCCACGTGTTGAGCGTCGCGCGCGCGTACACGGCCTGGCCGCACTGCAGGTGGTGGCCGGGGACGCCCTCGTGGTAAACGGTCGTCTTCTCGCGCCACGTGTTGAACTCCGTGACGTCCGACGGCACCGACCACCACATGCGGCCGGGCCGGGAGAAGTCGTCGCTCGGCGGCGTGTAGTAGATCCCGCCCGTCTGGGTCGGCGCGATCATGCACTCGAGGTCCAGCACCGGGGTCGGGACGTCGAAGTGGACGCCGTTCAGCGCGGTGATCGCGGCGTCCGACGTCTCCTGCATCCAGGACCTCAGGGCGTCGGTGCCGTGCAGCGTGCGCGCCGGGTCGGCGTCGAGCGCGGCGACGGCGTCCTCGACGCTCGCGCCCGGTCCGGCGATGCGGCCCGCGATCTCCTCCTGCTCGGCGACGACGCGCGCGAGCTCCTCGAGCCCCCACGCGTACGTCTCGTCGAGGTCGACCTGCGCGCCGAGGAACGTGCGCGAGAAGAGCCCGTAGCGCTCGCGGCCGACGGCGTCCTGCTCGCGGGCCTGTGGCGCCAGCGTCGTCTCGAGGAAGTCCGCGAGGCGGCCGTAGGCCTCGCGCGCCGCGGCGGCGCCGAGCTCGAGCTCCTTGCGCACGAGCGAGCACGCCGAGGAGTCGTCGAGGACGGCGCTGGCCTCGGGGCCGGCGACGAACGTCGTGAAGAACGAGCCCTTCGCGTCGGCGAGCTCGCGCGACTGCTGCACGCCGATCCGCACCTGACGGATCGCGGCGACGTTGCCGCGCGCTGCCGCCTCGGTGAGGGAGGCCATGTACCCGTCGACCGCGCCGGGGAGGGAGTTGAGGCGGGACGCGATGTTCTCCCACGCCTCGACGGTCCCGGTCGGCATGATGTCGAAGACGTCGCGCAGCTCCTGCACCGGCGACGCGATGTTGTTGAGGGTCGCCAGCGGCTCGCCCGCCTCGTGCAGCTCGAGCTGGAGACCGACGCGCTCGCGCATCGCGGCCAGGGTGACCCGGTCGACGTCGTCGACCGGCTCCAGGCCCTCGAGCTCGCGCAGCACCGCGCGGTCGGCGTCGGCCCGCGCGTCGTGCCCGGCGGGCGAGAGGTCGGAGACGAGGTGGTCGTAGCCGGACAGGCCCATCGCGGTCGCGGCGATCGGGTCGAGCTCGGCGATCCGCGTGACGTAGGCCTCGGCGACGGCGTCGATCGGCGTGGGTGTGCGGTCGGGGGTCCCGGCGGATGCGCCGGCGGGTGTGGTGGTGGTGTCGCTCACCCGGTCGAGACTACTCGGCACCCGGTCGCGGGTCTGCCGGATTCTCCGGGCTCTCCCCGCGGTCGTCCTCGGTCGGCTCGCCGGACGGGTCCGGGGGTGGCGCCGCGTCGGGAGCGGTGTCGGTGCGGCCGCGCAGTGCCGCCACGAGGTCGTCCGCCCAGGCACGGTGGTAGCGCACCAGGAGCACCCCCGTGGCGTCCGTGTCGTCCGCGGCGTGCCAGACGGCGACCGGGTCGCCCGCGCGCGGGCCCACCACGCCGTCGGGCACGACGACGCGCGCCGGTCGTGCGGTCCTCGCGCCGGACGCGGTGGTCACGACCAGGGTCGTCCGGACGACCGTCGGCCCGGCCGTCCGGGCGCCCGTGGCGGCGCCCTCCATCGAGCCCTCTGCCGTGCCCTCCGCAGTGCCTGCCGCCGTGCCCGCCGCCAGGTCCGCGGCACCCGCGTCGGGGAGCACGAGCGTCCCGGTCGCCCGGACCGGCGCGGCGAGCAGCGCGTCACGGCCACGGGTGAGCCCCGCGATCACACGGTCGTCCCGGTAGCGCACGAGCGCGAGCAGGGCCGTGACGAGGAGCCCCAGCGTCGCGACCACCACGACGGCGTCCGGCACGGGCCAGCCACGGCCCGACGCGAGGCGCTGGTAGACGAGCAGCGCGACGGTCGGCACGAACGCCACGGCCCAGGCCCACCGGCGCCAGCCCGGCACGGGCTCCACGGCCGGCAGGCTCGTCGGGTCCGCCTCGACCTCGTCGGCGGACGCGGGGAGCTCGACGAGCACGCCCCGCTCGGGCAGGCGGCGCGTGCGCGGCGACGTGCTCGGCGTCGTCACGACCGCAGGCTCCAGCGCCACGAGTCGGCGTTGTGCCGGCCGGAGCGCCCGCCGAAGCTCTTCGCGGTCGCGCCGTCCCCGGTCCCGCGCAGCCCGCGCGCCCGGTTGGTCCACTCGTCGACGGGCGCGACGTCGTCCGGAAGGCCGCTCGCGGCGGCCGCCGCGGCGAGGCCGGCGACGAGCGCCGCGACCTCGAGCTCGTCCGGCACGCCGCGCACGACGCGGACGCTCGGGGAACCGGGCCGTGGCGTGCTCACTCGTCGTCCTCGTCGTGGTCGTGGTCGTCGTCCGCCCCGCGCCCCACGCCCCACTCGGGGACGGCGTACCCGGCCTCGACGAGCCGCTCGCGCGCCTCGTGGCCCCACCGGTCCAGCAGCCCGACGACGTCGTCGAGGTCCGGCCCGCCGGGGTGCGTCATGACGACGTAGTCGA
Source organism: Cellulosimicrobium sp. NPDC030954 (assembly GCF_055571305.1). Classification (NCBI taxonomy): domain Bacteria; kingdom Bacillati; phylum Actinomycetota; class Actinomycetes; order Micrococcales; family Promicromonosporaceae; genus Cellulosimicrobium; species Cellulosimicrobium sp. NPDC030954. The sequence goes on along the minus strand of NZ_JBVIFN010000003.1, from coordinate 148,504 downwards.
GCGTGAAGGTGTCGTCCTGCACGTCCGCCGGGGAGGCGTCCTCGTCGACCTCCTCGTCGGCGCCCGGATCCCACACCGACGTCGTGAGGTCGGCGTGGATGCCGAGCGTGCCGTGCAGCTCGTCGAACAGCCGCGCGTTGAGCGCGCCGATGCGGCCCTCGAGCGCGAGCACGCGCGGGTCCTCGTCCGCCTCGGACGCCCCGAACTCGGCCCGCACCCCGACCGCGGTCTCGACGTACTCGTGCAGCGCCGCCGTGAGCGCGTCGACCGCGGCGTGCAGCGGCGCCGGGTCCACCGACCCGAGCGGGACGGGTCCGTGCGTGGCGTCGTCGTGGCTCATTCCTGGTTCTCCCTCGCGAGGTTCGTCGGGTGCTCGTGCTCGCTCGTGGTCACAGCGGGATGTTGCCGTGCTTCTTGGGCGGCAGGGTCGCGCGCTTGGTGCGCAGCGCGCGCAGCGCCCGCACGACCTGCACGCGTGTCTCGGACGGACGGATGACCGCGTCCACGTACCCGCGCTCGGCGGCGTCCCACGGGTTGACGATCGCGTCCTCGTACTCGGCGACGAGCCGGGCGCGCTCCGCCTCGACGTCGTCGCCCGCGTCGGCCGCGCGCTTGAGTGCCGCCCGCTGGAGGATGCTCACCGCGCCGCCCGCGCCCATGACGGCGACCTGCGCCGTCGGCCACGCGAGGTTGACGTCGGCGCCGAGCTGCTTGGAGCCCATGACGATGTACGCCCCGCCGTACGCCTTGCGCGTGATGACCGTGACGAGCGGGACCGTGGCCTCGGCGTAGGCGTAGATGAGCTTGGCGCCGCGCCGGATGATGCCCTGGTGCTCCTGGTCGACGCCCGGCAGGAAGCCGGGGACGTCCACGAGAGTGAGCACCGGGATGTTGAACGCGTCGCACGTGCGCACGAACCGCGCCGCCTTCTCCGCGGCGTCGATGTCGAGCGTGCCCGCCATCGCGAGGGGCTGGTTCGCGACGACGCCGACGGACTGGCCCTCGACGTGCCCGAACCCGACGAGCACGTTCTTCGCGAACAGCGGCTGCACCTCGAGGAACGCGCCCTCGTCGAGCACGTGCTCGATCACGGTGCGCATGTCGTACGGCTGCGAGTCCGAGTCGGGCACGAGCGCGTCCAGCTCGAGGTCCTCCTCCGTGACGTCGAGCTCGACGTCGTCGGGCGGGAACGACGGCGCGTCCGAGAGGTTGTTCTGCGGCAGGTAGGACACGAGGTGGCGCACGTAGTCGATCGCGTCGTCCTCGTCCGCGCCGAGGTAGTGCGCGACGCCGGACTTCTCGTTGTGCGTCAGACCACCGCCGAGCTCCTCGAAGCCCACGTCCTCGCCCGTCACCGCGCGGATCACGTCCGGTCCGGTGATGAACATGTTCGACGTCTTGTCGGCCATGACGATGAAGTCGGTCAGCGCGGGGGAGTACACCGCGCCGCCCGCGCTGGGACCGAGGATGAGCGAGATCTGCGGGATCACGCCCGACGACGCGACGTTGCGGCGGAAGATCTCCGCGAACTGCGTGAGCGCCGCGACGCCCTCCTGGATGCGGGCGCCGCCGCCGTCGGAGATGCCGATCAGCGGCACGCCGGTGCGCAGCGCGAGGTCCTGCACCTTGGTGATCTTCTGGCCGTGGACCTCGCCGAGGCTCCCGCCGAACACCGTGAAGTCCTGGGAGTACACGCACACCTGGCGGCCGTCGATCGTGCCGTGCCCGACGACGACGCCGTCGCCCGCCAGGCGCTTCTTCTCGAGCCCGAAGTTGTGCGAGCGGTGCTTCGCGAACGCGTCGAGCTCGACGAAGCTGCCCTCGTCGAGCAGCGCCTCGATGCGCTCGCGCGCCGTCTTCTTGCCGCGCGCGTGCTGCTTGGTCCGCGCCGCCTCCTCGGGCAGCTCCGTCGCCTCGGCGCGACGACGGTCGAGGTCGGCGAGCTTGGCCGCGGTGCCCACGAGGTGGGGCGCGTCGGGCGATGTCGGGGGTGCCTCGGGCGTCGCGGGCGAGGTGGTCGCAGAGTCCGTCACGGACCCGAGCCTAGTTGGCGGGTGGCGCCAACTCGATGCGGGCGACGCCAGCACGTCCGGGGCGGGTCTTGGTGGGTGTCGACAAACCCGACGTCGACGCCCACGGACGCGGCCGTGGTCCCCGCCCACCCTCGTGCCGGGCCGTCCGCGTGCGGGAGGATGGCGGGCATGGCGAGCGCGCGCGACGACGAGACCAGGCCCGACGGCGACGGGCGGCCCCCGCTGCGGGCGGAGTTCCTACGAGAGCTGCTCGTGGCGCCCGCGGGGCCCCTCGCCCGGCTCGAGGTCGTCCCCGAGTCGGCGTCGACGAACGCCGAGCTCGCGCGCGCGGTCGCCGACGACCCGGACGCCTGGCCCGCGCCGGCGCTCCTCGTCGCCGAGCACCAGCCCGGCGGCCGCGGCCGGCTCGGGCGCTCGTGGACGACGCCGCCGCGCGCCGCGCTCCTCGGCTCGCTCCTGCTGCGCCCCGAGGTGCCCCGCGAGGCGCTGAGCTGGCTCCCGCTCCTCGCCGGGCTCGCGACCGCCCGCGCGCTGCGCGCGACCGCCGGGGTCGACGCGGTCGTCAAGTGGCCGAACGACGTCCTCGTGCCGGACCCGGGCGCCGCGCCGGGGTCGCTGGACGTCGCGTCACCGGGAGCCGGCGACCAGGCGCCGCTGCGCAAGGTCGCCGGCATCCTCGCCGAGGTGCTGCCCGACGGCGGTGTCGTCGTCGGCGTCGGGCTCAACGTCTCCCAGGCACGCGACGAGCTCCCCGTCCCCACGGCCACCTCGCTCGCCCTCGTGGGGGCCGCGACGACCGACCGCGAGGTCCTGCTCGTCGCGCTCCACGAGGCGTTCGGCGAGGTCCTCGCCCGCTGGCAGGACGCCGGGGGAGACGCGCACGCCGCCGGGCTCGACGCCGACTGCGCGCAGGTCAGCGCCACGCTCGGCACGCGCGTGCGGGTCGAGCGCGTCGCGGGCGGCGACGTCGTCGGGCTCGCCACGGCGCTCGCGCCCGACGGCGGACTGGTGGTGCGCGACGACGACGGCACGACGAGCGTCCACCACAGCGGCGACGTCCACCACCTGCGCCCGCACGGGTGACGGTCTGCGGCCGAGATCGGCAGTCCGGGACGACGTCGGCGGTCACGACCGCCGATCTCGCGCGTCCCTGCCGATCTCGGTCACGACCGCCGATCTCACCGACCCTGGCCGAGGAATAGGATCGCCGGGTGCCCGTGGACCCTGAGCAGAACGAGCCCGTCCCCACCACCACGTCTCCGAACGGCGGGGACGGCGGCGAGGCGGCCCCGGACACCGAGGCGACCGAGGCCGTGCTCGACGAGGCGCTCCTCGGGGGACCTCGCACCCTGACCGTCGAGCGGCTCGCCGAGCGCGCGGGCGTCGGGACGGACCGGGTGCGCGCCTACTGGCAGGCGCTCGGCCTCCCCCTCACCGAAGGGGAGGAGCACGCGTTCACCGAGAGGGACGCGCAGGCGCTCGCGGACGTGTTCGACTTCGCCGCGACGGAACGGCTCGACGAGCGTGCCCTGACGACCCTCATCCGGTCCACCGGGCACACCACCGAGCGGCTCGTGCTGTGGCAGGTCGAGGCGCTCGTCGAGCACATGACGCGCCGGTTCGACCTCGACGACACGAGCGCGCGCCTCCTCGTCCTCGACCGGCTGCCCGAGCTCGCGCCGGTCCTCGAGGAGCAGCTCCTGCACGCGTGGCGCCGCCAACTCGCCGCGGTCGCGGGTCGGTTCGCGGTCGAGTTCTCCGACGCGCGGGCCACCGCGGTCGACGAGCACGAGCTCCCGCTGCCGCGGGCCGTCGGGTTCGCGGACATCGTCTCGTTCACGCAGCGCACGCGCGGGCTCGGGTCGAGCGAGCTCGCCGAGTTCGTCCAGCTCTTCGAGACCAGCGCGCGCGACGTCATCACCGCCGCGGGCGGGCGCGTCGTCAAGACGATCGGCGACGCCGTGCTCTACGTCGCCGACGACGTCGCGACCGGGGCGCGCGTCGCGCTCGGCCTGGCCGAGGCCGGCGGGCGCGAGGAGGACGTCGACGTCCCGCCCGTCCGCGTGAGCCTCGTGTGGGGCCGGGTGCTCTCGCGGTTCGGCGACGTGTTCGGGCCGAGCGTCAACCTCGCCGCCCGCCTCGTGGACATCGCCGAGCCGACGACGGTCCTCGTCGACCGCGAGACCGCGGGCCTGCTCGCAGGCGACCAGCGCTTCGCGCTCACGGCGCAGCCCGAGACCGAGGTGCAGGGGCTCGGCACGATCGAGCCCGTGCGCCTCCAGTGGGCCTACCGCGGCTGACTGCCGCCGCCCTCTCGCGCCGAGGCGCGGCCGTCAGACGGCCTCGAGCAGGCCGGGCCCGTCGTTCGTCACCGAGTTGACCAGCGTCGAGATCTCGCGCGCGACCATGGGGACGTCGTCGTGCGGGCCGCCGAGCCCGAGCAGGTCGGCCGCCCCACGGGCGTCGACGGCCGGGTCGAGCCACGCGTCCCACGCGTCGGAGGGCAGGGCCAGCGGCATGCGGTCGTGGATCTCGGCGAGGTACGGCGCCGCGTCCGTCGTGATGATCGTGGTCGAGACGAGCCAGCGGTCGGGGTCGTCGTCGGCCTTGGACCGGTCGCGCCAGAACTCGTAGAGCCCGGCGAACGCGGCGCTCTCGCCGTCGCCCGGGGCGATCCAGTACGGCTGCTTGGGGACCTTGCCCCGGCGCGGCGGCGCGCTCGCGGACCCTGCCGGCGCCGCGCCGTCGGGCAGGACGCGCCACTCGTAGTAGCCGTCCGCCGGGACCAGGCAGCGCCGCACGCCGAACGGCTTGGCGAACGCCGGCTTGTCGAGGATCGACTCCGCGCGCGCGTTGATCATGCGCGCGCCGCCCCTCGCGTCCTTGGACCATGAGGGCACGAGGCCCCAGCGCGCCACCCGCAGCGAGCGCCGGACCTCGCCCGTGTCCTTCGCGGCGCGCTCGACGACGATCCGCACCGGGTCCGTGGGCGCGAGGTTCCACGACGGCGGCAGGAGCCGCGCGTCGTCGGCGACGTCCGCGATCGCGAACTCGTCCGCGAGGTCCTGCGCGTCCCGGAAGGAGGCATAGCGTCCGCACATGCCTCCCAGCCTGCCGCACGCCACCCACGCGCGGGCGGCGAGGGAGAGCAGGCTCACGCCCCGAACGCCTCGTCCGGCGCGATCGAATCGATACGATGGGCGTCATGCCCTCGTCCTCGGTCGACCCCGCCGTGCCCCGACCGAGATCGTCCGCCCGCTGGGTGCTGCTCCTCGGCGCGCTCGCCACGCTCCCCGCGCTCACGGTCGACATGTACCTCCCGCTCCTGCCGGAGGTGGGCGCCGAGCTCGGCGCGCCCGACTCGCTCGCGCAGCTCACCCTGTCCGGGATGCTCCTCGGCGGCGCGGTCGGCCAGCTCGTCATCGGGCCGCTCTCCGACCGCTACGGCCGGCGCCTGCCCGTCCTCGTCGGGCTCTCGCTGCACGTCGTGACCTCGCTCCTGTGCGCGCTCGCGCCCAACATCGGCATCCTCGTCGGGCTCCGCGTGCTGCAGGGGTTCTTCAACGCGTCCGCCTCCGTCGTCGCGATCGCCGCGATCCGCGACCGCTTCACCGGGTCGGACGCCGCGCGCATCCTGTCGCGCCTCATGCTCGTCATCGGGCTCGCCCCGCTCCTGGCCCCGTCGATCGGGTCGTTCATCGGGGCCCACGCCACGTGGCGCGCGGTGTTCTGGGTCCTCGCGCTCGGCGGCATCGCGCTCGGCGCGATCGTGCTGCTCTGGATGCCCGAGTCCCTGCCGCTCGAGCGACGGCGACCCGCCGGGGCGCGGACCGTCCTGCGCGGCTACGCGAGCCTCCTGCGCGACCGCCACTTCGTCGCGCTCGCCGTCCTCCCCGGACTCGGCCAGGCCGTGCTCATGAGCTACGTCGTCGGGTCGCCGTTCGTCCTCCAGGAGGGGTACGGGCTCAGCCACGGTCAGTTCGCGCTCCTCTTCGCCGTCAACGGCATCGGTCTCGTTCTGTCCGCGCAGGCCAACGCCGCTCTCGTCCGCCGTGTCGCCCCCGTGCGCCTGCTCCGGACCGCGCTCGTCGTGCAGGGCGTGTTCGCCGTCGGGCTGCTGGTCGTCGCGCTCACCGGCGCGGGCGGGATCGTCGGGATCGTCGCCGCCCTCTTCCTCGTCCTGTCGATGCAGGGCATGATCCCCGCGAACGCCTCCGCGCTCGCGCTCACCCGGCACGGCGAGATCGCCGGGACCGCGGCCGCCGTCATCGGGGCGTTCCAGTCCGGCGTCGCCGGGCTCGTGAGCCCGCTCGTCGGCGTCCTCGGGGGCGACGCCGTCGCGATGGCGACCGTCATGCTCGGCGCGGTCGTCGCGTCGCTGCTCGTGCTCGCCCTCGCCACGCCCGCGTTCCGCCGCGGCGGCTGGCACACGCCCGTCTGACGCCACGGCCGGTCTTCGCCGCCCTTTCACACGTCCTCCTGCTGGTTCGGCGCACGCATCCACGCCGCACCCCTTACCCTCGGACCGTGCCAACGACCGCCCACGCCTCGTCGACCCCGCGCTCGCGGCCTCGCGCGACACCGACGACGGCCTCCCGGAAGGGCGGCGAGGACAAGCCCTCCGGCGGCCCCCACCACGCGCGCGCGCTGCGCTCGCACCGCGTCGCGCGGGCCGTCGGGCTCGTCCTCACCGGGGCCCTCGTGTTCGTCGCCGTCGGTGCGGGAGCCGTCTACCTCGACCTCAAGTCGAAGATCACCGTGAGCGACGTGTCGGGACTCGTCGTCGGTGGCCCGACGGCCGAGCCGCCGAAGGACCCGTCCGACCCGTTCGCCGGCAAGTCGCTCAACATCCTCGTCATGGGCACGGACTACCGCGACGCCGAGAACGCCGCGATCGCCGGCGAGGAGGAGGGCATGCGGTCGGACACGACGTTCATCGTGCACGTGTCCGGCGACCGCACGCGCATGGAGGTCGTGTCCATCCCCCGCGACTCGCTCGTCGACCTGCCGGCGTGCAACCTGCCCGACGGGTCGATGTCGGGCCCGCGGCGCAACACGATGTTCAACGAGGCGTTCCAGATCGGGTCGGGCGGTGTCGACGACATGACGTACGCCGCCGCGTGCACGATCACCGCGGTGCAGGACCTCACGGGCGTCCCGATCACCAACCACGTCGTCGTCAAGATGACCGGGGTCATCGGTGTCGTCGACGCCATCGACGGCGTCACCATGTGCTTCCCGGAGCCCGTCAAGGAGAGCCCCCGGTACGGCACCCTCGACCTGCCGGCCGGGGAGTACACGCTCAACGGCCACGAGGCGATCAGCTTCCTCCGGGCGCGCCACGGGACGGGCATGGGGCTCGAGATGGGGTCCGACCTCACGCGCATCGCGCGCCAGCAGGCGTTCATCGACTCGGCCGTGCGCGAGCTGCTCTCCCAGAACATCATCACCAACTCGCCCCAGCTCTACGGCGTCATCGAGGCGGTGCTCAGCTCGATCAGCGCCGACCCCACGATCGCGGACCCGACGGCGCTCGCGGGCCTCGCGTTCAGCCTTCGCGCGATCAAGCCCTCCGAGGTCGTCTTCACGCAGGTACCCGTCGTGGAGGCGGCGAGCGACCGCAACCGGGTCGAGTGGACGTCGGAGGCGGACGCCATCTGGCAGCGGCTCATCGACGACGCGCCCCCGCCCGGCCACGAGCCCGTCACCGACCCCCGCGACGACGCGACTGCCCCTGCGGACGGCACGACCGACCCGGCGACCGGGACCGACACCGGCGCCACCGACCCGGGGGCCGGCACGACCGATCCTGGGACGACCGATCCCGGGACGACTGACCCGGGCACGACGCCCGAGACCCCGGTCGAGGAGCTGCAACCCGGCGTCTGCGGCTGAACCGGCTCCGCGCTGTTCGGGTCGATCCAGATCAGGCGACCGGGTCGAGGCCCGCTCAGGAGCGAGGCGTCGTGCCAAGGCGGGCGAGCCGCCCCACCGCCTCGCGCAGCACGTCCTCGCGCTTGACGAACGTGAACCGCACCCGTGAGGCCAGCGCGCGGGCCGTCGTCGACCCCGGCGTGCAGAACGCGCTCACGGGGACGGCGACGACGCCCGCGAGGGCGGGCAGCTCGCGGCACAGGGCGGTGCCGTCCTCGAAACCGAGCGGAGCGCCGTCGGCGATGACGAAGTACGTGCCCTGCGGCACGACGACGTCGAACCCGGCCCGGACGAGGCCCTCGCACAGCAGGTCCCGACGCGCGGCGAGCGAGTCGGCGAGCGCGCGCGGGGTCTCGTCGTCGGACAGGGCGTCGGCGATCGCGGGCTGGAACGGCGCGCCCGACGTGTAGGTGAGGAACTGCTTGACCGTGCGGACCGCGGTGACGAGCGGCTCCGGCCCGTGCAGCCAGCCGATCTTCCAGCCGGTGAACGAGAACGTCTTGCCGGCCGAGGAGATCGTGATCGTGCGCTGGCGCATCCCGGGGAGGGTGCCGATCGGCACGTGCCGGGCGTCGTCGAACGTCAGGTGCTCGTAGACCTCGTCCGTGACGACGACCGCGTCGTGACGGCGCGCGAAGGCGGCGATCGCGTCGAGCTCGTCGAGGTCGAGGACGGTGCCCGTGGGGTTGTGGGGCGAGTTCACGAGGATCAGCCGCGTGCGGTCGGTGACCGCGGCGCGCAGGGCGTCGAGGTCGAGCCGGAAGCGGTCCGGGCCCGCCACGAGCGGGACCGTCACGTGGTTCGCCCCCGCGAGCGCGATGCACGCGGCGTGCGAGTCGTAGAACGGCTCGAGCGTGACGACGTCGTCGCCCGGGCCGGCGAGCGCGAGGATCGTCGCGGCGAGGGCCTCCGTCGCACCCGTCGTCACGAGGACCTCGGTCTCCGGGTCGGGGTCCAGCCCGTAGTGGCGGTACTGGTGGCTCGCGACGGCGTTGCGCAGCTCGAGGATGCCCGGACCCGGCGCGTACTGGTTCTGGCCCTCCTCGATCGCGCGGACCGCCGCGTGCTTGACCGTCGCCGGGCCGTCGACGTCCGGGAACCCCTGCCCCAGGTTGATCGCGCCCGTGCGGTGCGCGAGGGCCGTCATCTCGGCGAAGACCGTCGCCGCGACCGTGCCGTCCGCGCCGAGGAGGCCGGTGGCGCGGGCGGCCGCCTGCCAGCGGCCGGGCGGGAGGTCGGTCATGACCCGACCCTAGCGCCGCCCGTGCCCACGATGTGGGACGGCGCGGGCGGGTTCCCCGGCGGGCGCGGCCGTGATCGCGAGCCTCCCGGCGCGGGTATCCACAGGGCTCTCCCGCGAGTCGCGCGGATGCCCTACTCTCTCGGTCAGGTCTTTCGGTCCGGCGGGGCAGCCGGCCAGCAGAGCAGGGGGAATGCTCGAGATGTCTACGGACACGCACGCCGTCGGCGTGCTCGAGGGCGAGGTGCGCGAGCTCGTCCGACGCCGCGGGGTGGACCCCGCGCGCGATCGGGCTGCGGTCGACGAGCTCGTCCGCGAGGTGGTCGCCGACTACGAGACGCGCAGCGCGCTCGGAGCCGTCGCGCCGCTCGCCGACCCGACGGCCGCCGGTCGCGCGGTGGTCGACTCCGTGGCCGGCCTCGGACCGCTCCAGCCCTACCTCGACGACCCGGAGATCGAGGAGATCTGGATCAACGCGCCGTCGCAGGTCTTCGTCGCGCGGGGCGGCAGGTCCGAGCTCACGACGACGATCCTCACCGCGGAGCAGGTGCGCGACCTCGTCGAGCAGATGCTGCGCTCGTCCGGACGCCGGCTGGACCTGTCCAGCCCGTTCGTCGACGCCTCGCTTCCCGGGGGCGAGCGGCTCCACGTGGTCATCCCTGACGTCACGCGCAGCGCATGGGCGGTCAACATCCGCAAGCACGTCGTCCGTGCGTCGCACCTCGACGACCTCGTCCGGCTCGGGTCGCTCACCCCGCAGGCGGCGACGTTCCTCGACGCCTCGGTCTGCGCCGGGCTGAACATCCTCGTCGCGGGCGCTACGCAGGCGGGCAAGACGACGATGCTCAACGCTCTCGCGGGCTCGGTCCCGCCCACGCAGCGCGTCGTCACGTGCGAGGAGGTGTTCGAGCTCCGGTTCGCCGTGCGGGACGTCGTCTCCATGCAGTGCCGGCAGCCGAGCCTCGAGGGGACCGGCGAGATCCCGCTGCGCCGCCTGGTCAAGGAGGCGCTGCGCATGCGCCCGGACCGGATCGTCATCGGGGAGGTCCGCGAGGCGGAGAGCTTCGACCTGCTCGTGGCCCTCAACGCGGGCGTCCCCGGGATGTGCACCCTGCACGCCAACTCGGCCCGCGAGGCGATCACCAAGATGTGCACGCTGCCGCTGCTCGCCGGCGAGAACGTCTCCGACCGCTTCGTGGTGCCCACCGTCGCGTCCTCGATCGACCTGGTCGTCCACCTCGGCGTGGACGCCGACGGGCGGCGCGTCGTGCGCGAGGTACTGGGAGTCACGGGCCGGGTCGAGCAGGGCGTGGTGGAGGCCGCGGAGATCTTCGTCCGGACGGGGGACCGGCTGGTGCGGGCGGACGGGTTCCCGCCCGGCGCGGACCGGTTCGCCCGCGCGGGGATCGACCTGTCCGCCGTGCTGCACCCGGAGCGCTCGCGCGTGCCCGCCGCCGCGGCGGCGGGCACCTCGGCGAGCACGGCCTGGTCGGGAGCGAGCTGACGTGGGCGTCGTCGTGGGGTTCCTGCTCGGCGCGGGCTTGTTCTGCGTGTGGTGGTCGTTCTGGACGCCGGGCCCGCGCCGGGAGCGCCGGTCGGACGGCTGGACGGCGCGCACCCAGGATCTCCTCGTGCAGGCGGGTGCGCCGTCCGTGACGCCGGGCGCGCTCGTCGCGACGAGCGTGGGCGTGGGGCTCGTGGTCCTCCTCGTCGCGACGGTCCTCGCCGGGTCGGTCACGATCGCCGCGTGCTTCGGTGCGATCGCCGCGTCGGTGCCGGTGCTCGTCGTGCGCTCCCGTGCCCGGCGCCGGAGGGCGCGGCTGCGCGACGTCTGGCCCGAGGTGCTGGACCACCTCGCCTCCGGCGTCCGTGCGGGCCTGTCGCTCCCTGAGGCCGTGGGCCAGCTGGGCGAGCGCGGTCCGGCGGACCTGCGGGAGCCGTTCGTCCGGTTCGCGGTCGACTACCGGGCGTCGGGGCGCTTCGGGGAGTGCCTGGACCGGCTCAAGGAGCGGCTCGCGGACCCGGTGGCGGACCGCATCGTGGAGGCGCTCCGGCTGACGCGCGACGTCGGCGGGACGGACCTCGGACGGCTCCTGCGCACCCTCTCGACGTTCCTGCGCGAGGACGCGCGGACCCGCGGCGAGCTCGAGGCCCGCCAGTCCTGGACGGTCAACGGTGCGCGGCTCGCCGTCGCGGGCCCCTGGGTGGTGCTCGGCTTCCTCGCGACCCGGCCCGAGACGGCGGCGGCGTACAACTCGCTGTCGGGCGCTCTCGTCCTCGGCGTCGGCGCAGCCTGCTCGGCCGCGGCGTACCAGCTCATGCTGCGGATCGGGCGGCTGCCCGAGGAGGAGAGGGTGCTCCGATGAACGCGCTCGACGTGTCGCTGACGGGAGCCGCGATCGGCGCGCTCGGCGCAGTGGGGCTGCTGCTCGTCGTCGCGGGCGTCCGCGGCCGCGCGATCCGGCTCGACGAGCGCCTCGCGCCCTACCTGCGGACGCACGACCGGACGTCGGTGCTGCTCCGCGACCAGCCGACCCGGACGCCGTTCCCGACGGTCGAACGCCTGGTCGCCCCGGTGCTCGCCGACGCCGGCCGGGCGCTCGAGCGGCTCGGCTCGACGTCCTCCGACGTCCGCCGTCGGCTCGAGCGTGCCGGACGGCGCCAGAGCGTCGAGCAGTTCCGTGCCCGCCAGCTCGTGTGGGGCGTCGTCGGGCTCGCGCTGGGCACGTTCGTCGCGGTGGTCCTCGCCGCGACGCGGGGCTCGTCCGTCGTGCTGCTCGTGCTCCTCGCGCTCCTGTGCGGGGTGGGCGGCATCCTCGCCTGCGACCACGCCCTGACGCGGGCCGTGCGACGTCGCGAGGAACGCATGCTCGCGGAGTTCCCGACCGTCGCGGAGCTGCTCGCCCTCGCGGTGAACGCCGGCGAGGGCCCCGTCGCGGCGCTCGAACGGGTCGCCACGACGGCCCGCGGAGAGCTCTCCGGAGAGCTGCGCGCGACGCTCGCGTCCGTGCGCGCCGGCACGCCGCTCGCGCGGGCGCTCGAGCAGCTCGCCGACCGGACGGGTCTGCCGAGCCTGACCCGCTTCGCGGAGGGCGTCGCCGTCGCGGTGGAGCGCGGGACTCCGCTCGCCGACGTCCTGCGCGCCCAGGCGCAGGACGTGCGCGAGTCCGGGCGTCGCGCACTCATGGAGGCGGGCGGCAAGAAGGAGGTGGCGATGATGATCCCGGTCGTCTTCCTCATCCTCCCGGTGACGGTGGTCTTTGCCGTCTATCCGTCGCTCGCCACGTTGCGGCTCGGGTTCTGAGCGGCAGCGCCCGGGGCGCCCGGCGCGCACATCTCACGCACGACACGACTCACGACGGACGAACGAGGGGGAACCATGCAGGGGTCGGGACGCAGGACGAAGGATGCACGGCGAGCAGGACGCGAGGCGTTCGGACGCCTGGTGGGAGGAGACGCGGAACGGGGCGACGTCCCGGGGTGGGTGCTCATCACCCTGATGACGGCGGGTCTCGTCATCGCGCTGTGGGCGGTCGCGGGCCCGGCGCTGACGCAGGCCTTCAGCAACGCGATCTCGAGCGTGGGCGCGCCCTGAGGTGGCGCACGGAGGCGATCGCGTCCCGGCGTCGGAAGATCGTGAGCGCGGGTCTGCGGTGGTCGACTTCACCCTCGTCTCCCTCCTGGTGCTCGCGCTGTTCCTCGGTGTCGTCCAGGTGGCGCTCGCGGTCCACGTCCGGGCGACGCTGGTGGACTGCGCCGCGGAGGGCGCTCGGGTCGCGGGCCGCGCCGATCGCGGCCCGCTGGACGGGGCCGCCCGGACGCGCGACCTGATCACAGCCGCGCTCTCGTCGCGGTACGCCCAGGACGTCGTGGCCCGTCAGACGGTCGTCGACGGCCTCCCGGTCGTCGAGGTGACGGTCTCCGCGCCGCTCCCGGTGGTGGGGCTTCTCGGTCCCGCGGGCGTGGTGACCGTCGACGGGCACGCGCTCGAGGAGGCACCGTGACCCGCCGGGTGCGGATACTGCTCGCTCGCCTCACCGGGGGTGGGCAGCGGGCAGAGGGGGGGAGCGCCGTCGTGGAGTTCCTGGGCGTCGCGCTCGTGCTGCTGCTGCCGGTGCTGTACCTCGTGCTGACGATCGGGCGGCTGCAGGCGGCCACGTTCGCGGTCGAGGGCGCCTCGCGGGAGGCCGCGCGCGCGTTCGTGACCGCGCCGTCCGCGGACGACGGCGCGCGGCTCGCCGAGGCGGCGGTCGCGCTCGCGCTCGACGACCAGGGATTCCGGACAGGGGCGGACGTGCTGACGATCTCGTGCTCCGCGGAGCCCTGTCTCGAGCCCGGGGGCGAGGTGGTCGCGCGGGTGCGGTTCGAGGTGCCGCTCCCGCTGGTCCCGTCGTTCGTCCGCGCCGCCGTGCCCCTCGCGGTCCCGGTCGAGGCCCAGCACGTCGCCTCCGTCGACGAGTACGCCGCGAGGCGGCCGTGATGCGCGCGAGCCTCGACCCACGGCGACGGAGCGGGTCGCCCGACGAGCCCGAGGACGGCCGCATCATGCTCCTCACGACGGCGTTCGTCGCCTTCGCCCTGCTGCTGGTCACGGTCGTGGTGAGCGCGACCCAGGTGCACCTCGAGCGCAAGCGGCTCTACGAGCTGGCGGACGCGCTCGCGCTCACGGCAGCGGACTCGATGACGCCCGAGTCGTTCTACACGGGCGCCGCGACCGCGCCGGTCGAGAGCGGCGTCCTGACGCTCACGGATTCCTCGATCCGGTCGGACGTCCAGGACTACCTGGCCCGGAACCCCGGGGCGCTCGGCGGCCTGCACGACGTCGTGGTGATCGAGGCGTCGACCTCCGACGGGCGCACCGCGACGGTGAGTCTCGCCGCCCGCGCACGACCCGCGATGGTCAGCTGGGTGACCCAGGCGTGGAGTGATGGCATCATCGTGCGTGCAGAGTCACGTGCCAGAGCGTGGTGAGCACCTGTTGCTGTTCGACGACGAGCATCCAGGAAGGGACGGTACGCAACGACGCGTGAGCATGCTCCCGCATCTTTGTTTACTTTCTTAACTTTGGATGGCCACTTCTGGTTCCTCTCTGTCAAAACCCCAGGTTCGCCGCTATGGTGATCCGGTCCGACAACAACTCCAACGATGGAGAGCTACAACATGAACGCACGAGCAACGAAGAAGCTCGTCGCCGGGGGTGCCCTCGGCGCGATGCTCATCGGCACGGTCGCCCTCGCGTCCGCTGCCTCCGCAGACCAGGTGGGCGACGACCAGGGTGTCGACGTCTCCGTCGAGATCGAGTCGAACGTCGAGCCGGGCAACCTCGCGCTCTCGGTCGCCTCGAACGCGACCACGCTCACCGAGCAGGACTCGACCGTCGCCGGCACCCGTGAGTTCACGGGCACCCTTCCCGACGTCACGGTCACCGACACGCGCACCGAGGTCCCCGACGGGGCGTTCTGGTACGTGGTCGGCGTCGCTGAGGACTTCACGGGCGACGCGGGCACCATCGGGGCGGAGAACCTCGGCTGGGCGCCGTCGCTGGTCAGCGGGAGCGAGAGTGGCCTCGTCGAGGCCGGCGAGGGCGTCGACCCCGAGCTCGAGGGTGGCGTCGGCCTCGTCGAGCAGGACCTCCTCGTCTCGGCCTACGACTCGGCCGAGGTCAACCCGGAGGGCTCGTGGACCGCGTCCGCGGGCCTCACGCTCCGCACCGCCGAGGACGTCGCCGCGGGCGCCTACTCCTCGACGATCACGCTCTCCCTCTTCGAGGACTGAGCACACGGTCCTCGTGACCTGACGGCCGGCCGCGGTCGGCCGTCGACCGAGCAGTCCACGGCGGGCCGCTCCACTCGTCCGACAGAGGTCGGATCGGGTGGGCGGCCCGCCGTCGTACGGAGAGAGCACCTGCGTGAACCCTGCATCACACCTGAGCCACGGACCGCGCCGCCCGGCCCGCTGGGTCGCCGCGGCCGGAGCGGCGCTCGTCGCGGCGCTCGCGCCCGCGCTGCCGGCGGGCGCGGCGTCCGGCGGCGTCCTGCCGCTCGACACCGAGGACGTCATCACCTGGGGCGTCAAGCCCGCCGACGCGGACGGCCCGGACGGGCGGTCCCGCGTCGAGCTGGTGCTCGACCCCGGGGCGTCCGCGTCCGAGCATCTCGCCGTGTCGAACTTCAGCGACGTGCCCGTGACCTTCTCGATCCAGGCCGCGGACGGGTACATCAACCCCAAGGGCCGGTTCAACATGCTGCCCTCCGACCGGGAGTCGACCGGCGCCGGGACCTGGATCGAGGTCCAGGACTCGGTCGAGGTCGCTCCCGACGCGACGGTCGTCGTGCCGTTCACGGTGACCGTCCCGGACAACGCCACGCCCGGCGACCACGTCGCCGGTATCGCCGCGACGATGACGAGCACCGGCGCGGGTGAGGGCGGGACGAGCGTCGGCGTGGAGAGCCGCGTCGGCTTCCGTGTCTCCACGCGCGTCACCGGGGACGTGGAGCCGGTCCTGACGGTCGAGAACGTCAAGGCGTCCTACACGCCGTCGTGGAACCCGTTCGCCGCGGGTGACATGACCGTCTCCTACGACGTGACGAACGACGGCAACGTGCGTCTCGGGGCCGATGGCGACGTCGCGACGTCGGGGTTCTTCGGACTGCTGTCCACGGACGGCTCGGCGACGCAGATCCCCGAGGTCCTGCCCGGGGGTTCGCAGCGATCCCGCGTCGAGACGCCGAACGTCTGGCCGCTCGGCCCGGTCCGGTCGACGATCACCGTCACCCCGACGGTGGTGGACGACGACCAGGTCGACGCACCGCTCGATCCGGTCACGGTCACCGTGACGACCTGGGCCATCCCGTGGCCGCAGCTCCTGCTCGTCGCGATCGTGGTCGTCCTGGTCGTCGGCGTCCGCGACGACCGCCGTCGTCGCCGCCAGCGCCTGGAGGCGATGCTCGCCAAGGCGCGCGACGAGGGTCGTCAGCAGGCGAGCGGGAGCGAGCCCGCGCCGTCGGGCACGGGTGCGACCGCCGCCAAGGGCGAGCCGAAGGCCTGACCGCTCCGCGCCGTCGGGCACGGGTCTGCCGGCCCGGCGGCGCGGAGCGCGCGCGGTGTCGCGTAACCTTGAACCTCGTGGCCACCATCGACTTTCCGACCGAGATCAAGGCGCTGCGCAGCACGCTCGAGTCCATCGAGAGCGTGAGCGACCCGGAGGTGCTGCGCGCGAAGATCGCGGACCTCTCGGAGAAGGCGTCGGCCCCCGACCTGTGGGACGACCCGGACGCCGCGCAGAAGGTGACGTCGGCGCTCTCCGCCGCACTGTCGGAGCTGGACCGGGTGAAGAAGCTCGGCCAGCGCATCGACGACGTCGAGACCCTGGTCGAGATGGGCCAGGAGATGGAGGACGAGGACACCCTCGTCGAGGCGGAGACCGAGGTCGCGGCGATCCGCAAGGACCTCGACCAGCTCGAGGTCCGCACGCTCCTCGCCGGCGAGTACGACGCCCGTGAGGCCGTCGTGACGATCCGCGCGGGCGCGGGCGGCGTGGACGCGGCCGACTTCGCGGAGATGCTCCTGCGCATGTACCTGCGCTGGGCGGAGCGCCACGGCTACTCGACCACCGTGCTCGACACGTCCTACGCCGAGGAGGCGGGGCTCAAGTCGGCCACTTTCGAGGTGAAGGCGCCCTACGCGTTCGGCCACCTCTCGGTCGAGGCGGGCACGCACCGCCTCGTGCGCATCTCGCCGTTCGACAACCAGGGACGGCGCCAGACGTCCTTCGCGGCCGTCGAGGTGATCCCGCTCATCGAGCAGACGGACTCGATCGAGATCCCGGAGTCGGAGATCAAGGTCGACGTCTTCCGCTCCTCGGGCCCGGGCGGGCAGTCGGTCAACACGACGGACTCCGCGGTGCGCATGACGCACATCCCGACCGGCATCGTCGTGTCGATGCAGAACGAGAAGTCGCAGATCCAGAACCGCGCCGCCGCGCTGCGTGTCCTCCAGTCCCGCCTGCTGCTCGTGCGCCAGGAGGAGGAGAACGCGAAGAAGAAGGAGCTCGCGGGCGACATCAAGGCGAGCTGGGGCGACCAGATGCGCTCGTACGTGCTGCAGCCGTACCAGATGGTCAAGGACCTGCGCACCGAGCACGAGGTCGGCAACCCGTCGGCGGTGTTCGACGGCGACATCGACGACTTCATCGAGGCCGGGATCCGCTGGCGCCGCGGGGCGCAGCAGGTCGACTGACCCGCCGTGGCGCCCGGGAGCGGTTGATCCGAGCAACGGGTCGATGCGCCCGGGCGCGGCGTGTCCGGCCCGCCGGGCCCCAGATGCGTGCCTACCCTCGGGATCGTGCGACGAACCTCGTTCGTCCACGGATCGACCCCCGACCCGAGGAACGTGCCGCTGTGATCCGCTTCGAGAACGTCACCAAGGTCTATGCGCGCGGCGCGAGACCGGCCGTCGACGACGTGTCGATGGAGGTCCGCCGCGGCGAGTTCGTCTTCCTCGTCGGCGCGTCGGGCTCCGGCAAGTCGACGTGCCTGCACCTCGTCCTGCGCGAGGAGCGCCCGACCAAGGGGAAGGTCTTCGTGGCGGGGCGGGACCTCGGCTCGCTGTCGAGCTGGAACGTGCCCAAGCTGCGGCGCCAGATCGGGGTCGTCTTCCAGGACTTCCGCCTGCTGCCGAACAAGACGGTGTTCGAGAACGTGGCGTTCGCGCTCCAGGTCATCGGCAAGCCGCGGCACACGATCGCGATCACCGTCCCCGAGACGCTCGAGATGGTCGGTCTCGCGGGCAAGGAGAAGCGGCGCCCGCACGAGCTCTCCGGCGGTGAGCAGCAGCGCGTCGCCATCGCGCGCGCGATGGTGAACCGGCCGCCGATCCTGCTCGCCGACGAGCCGACCGGGAACCTCGACCCGACGACGTCCCTCGGGATCATGCGCCTGCTCGACCGCATCAACCGCACCGGGACCACCGTCGTCATGGCGACGCACGACGAGGAGATCGTCAACCAGATGCGGCGTCGCGTCATCGAGCTCGACACCGGCACGCTCGTGCGCGACCAGGCGCACGGTGCGTACGGGGCGCGGGGGCAGGTCATCCCGGACCCGGAGCGGACCGTGCCCGGCACCGAGACCGGGAGCGTCCCCGCCGGGGCGCCGGAGTCCACGCCGACGACGGTCGTCCCGCGTACGCGGCAGGACCCCGCCCCGGGGGTGGCGGCCGCCGAGGAGGAGACGGCCGAGCCGCCGGCGCCGAGGCGACGCTCGGTGCGCCGCCACGTCGAGGCAGCGGCGGGGGAGTGATCGGCGTGCGACTCCAGTTCATCCTCGCGGAGCTCGGCCAGGGCCTGCGCCGCAACGTCTCGATGACGGTCTCCGTCGTCCTCGTCACGTTCGTCTCGCTGACGTTCGTCGGCGCGTCCATGCTCCTCCAGGCGCAGATCGGGAAGCTCAAGGACGACTGGTACGACAAGGTCGAGGTGTCCGTCTTCCTGTGCCCGACCGGTTCGCCGTCACCGACCTGCGCCGCGGGCGAGGCGACCCCGGACCAGATCGCGGCCCTCGAGGACGTCTTCGAGTCCGAGCTCGCCGACGAGATCCAGACCGTGTACTTCGAGTCCAAGGACGACGCGTTCGCCGCGTTCCAGGAGCGGTACCCGGACGGTTACCTCGGCACGCAGCTCACCGTCGACGACATGCAGGCGTCCTTCCGCCTCAAGCTCACCAACCCGGAGAACTACGAGGTCGTCAACGACGTCGTCACCGGGCGCCCGGGCGTCGAGGTCGTCGAGGACCAGCGGCGCATCTTCGACTCGCTCTTCCTCGCGCTGAACCGCGCGTCGCTCCTCGCCGCCGGCCTCGCCGCGGTCATGCTCCTCGCCGCGGTCCTCCTCATCACGACGACGATCCGGCTGTCGGCGCTGAGCAGGCGCCGCGAGACCGGCATCATGCGGCTCGTCGGGGCGTCGAACCTCTTCATCCAGCTCCCGTTCCTCCTCGAGGGGGCGATCGCGGCCGTGCTCGGTGCGCTCCTCGCGGTCGGCGGGCTGTGGGTGGGGGTGAAGTACCTCGTCACCGACTGGTTGTCGCAGTCCGTGACGTGGGTGGCCTACGTCGACGAGTCGGACGTGCTGCGCATCGCGCCCGTCCTCGTCGGCATCGCGTTCCTCCTGGCGGCCGTCTCCTCGGTCGTCACGCTCAACCGCCACACGAGGGTGTGAGATGACCCGGGACCTCCGCCGCGCGACCGCGGCCCTGATCGCCACGACGATGCTCCTCGTGGGGAGCGTCGCGTCGGCTACCGCCGACGACATCGACGACCGGCGTGCCGCAGCGGAACGGCGCCAGTCCGAGATCCTCGGCAACCGCGAGCAGCTCCAGTCCCAGCTCGAGGACACGGACGCCGAGCTCGCGCAGGCGGTCGTCGACCTCCAGGCGATCGAGGCGCGCCTGCCGGTCGCGCAGGCCGAGCTGGACGCCGCCGAGGCCGAGGTCGAGCGGACCCAGCGCGAGGCGGAGCTGCTCGCGCAGCGGCTCGAGGACGCGCTCGGCCAGGAGGCGGCGATCAGCGCCGAGATCGAGCGCGGCGCGACCGAGGTCGCCGACGCGAAGTCGAGCATCGCGGAGATGGCGCGCCAGGCCTACCGCGGTCAGGGCGACGTCTCGAGCCTCGGCATCGTCACGGGCGCGCAGAGCACCGAGGAGTTCATCGAGGAGTACGCGGTCTCGTCGACGGCGGCACGCAGCCAGTCCCGGTCCCTCCAGGATCTCCTGGAGGCCGAGTCGGTCGCACGCAACCGCGAGGCGCGCCTGCAGGCCGTGCGGGAGACGGTCGCCGACCTGAAGAAGCAGGCGGACGAGAACGTCGTCGCGGCCGAGGCCGCGCGCAAGGCGGCTGCGGACCGCAAGGCCGAGGTCGAGCAGCTCATCGTCGACCAGCAGGCGAAGAAGGCGACGATCGAGTCGCGCAAGGCTGCCGCCGAGGCGAAGGTCGCCGAGAACGAGGCCGCCCAGCAGTCGCTGCAGCAGGAGATCAAGGGGATCATCGCCGAGCAGGCGGAGCGCGACCGCAAGGCCGCTGAGGAGGAGGCGCGCCGCCAGCAGCAGCAGCAGCCGTCCGGCGGGGGCGGGTCGTCCGGCGGGGGAGGCGGCGGTGGCGGCGGTGGCGGGTCCTCGTCGGGAGGCGACCGGGGCAGCATCTCGAGCTTCCTGTCGTTCCCGACCGCGGTGCCGCACGTGACGTCGAGCTACGGGATGCGGCTGCACCCCATCCTCGGGTACTACCGCCTGCACGCGGGGACCGACCTGCGCGCCTACTGCGGCACCCCGATCATGGCCGCCGGGCCGGGGACCGTCGTCCACGCGCAGTGGCGCAACGGCTTCGGCAACCAGGTGCTGATCAACCACGGGACCGTCGGCGGGTCGAACCTCATGACGAGCTACAACCACCTCACCCGTTTCGCCGTCTCCTCCGGGCAGTCGGTCAACAAGGGGGACGTCATCGGCTACTCGGGCAACACCGGGCTGTCCGGGGCGTGCCACCTCCACTTCGAGGTGTACGTCAACGGGTCCACCATCGACCCGATGTCCGTCCTGGGCTGACCGGGGACGTCCGGCTGAGCACGACCGTGCCCCGCACGGTCGGCCCGGCCCCCGCCGTCCCGGGCGCAGGGGATAATCGGTACCGGGCGGCGTCGGGCACCCGTACGCTGGTGCTCCGGCGACGACACGACAGCGAAGGACGGTAGGACACGGATGGCGAAGGACACCGGCCGCAAGGTCGTCGCCAGCAACCGCAAGGCACGCCACGACTACGTGATCGAGGACGTGTACGAGGCGGGGATCGTCCTGTCGGGCACCGAGGTCAAGGCGCTGCGGATGGGGCGGGCCTCGCTCGTCGACGGCTACGTCGCCGTCGACCGGGGCGAGGCCTGGCTGGAGAACGTCCACATCCCGGAGTACACCGAGGGCACGTGGAACAACCACGCCCCGCGGCGCAAGCGCAAGCTGCTCCTGCACAAGGAGGAGATCCTGCGCCTCGAGTCCAAGACGCGCGAGAAGGGGCACACGATCGTGCCCCTCGCGCTGTACTTCCTCGACGGCCGGGCCAAGGTCGAGATCGCGCTCGCACGCGGCAAGAAGGAGTACGACAAGCGGCAGGCCCTGCGCGAGAAGCAGGACAACCGCGAGGCGCAGCGCGCGATACGGCAGCGCGAGCTGCGCTGACCCTGGCGGGGTTCGGGCCGACGGCCCCACCCGCTGGTGGCGTCGTCGCCCTCGACGTACGGTCGAGGGCGAGAAGACGACCACGAACCAGGAGGCCCCATGGTCAAGCTCCGTCAGTACATCCCGCGCCTCGCGGCGGGTGCGTACATCCTCAACTCCGGCCTGAACAAGCGCGGGGCGGACGAGGCGACCGCGCAGGGGATCCACGGCATGGCCGCCGGGACGTACTCGTTCCTCGAGGACGTCGAGCCGAGGCAGTTCACGAAGGCGCTCTCGACCACGGAGATCGCGCTCGGCGCGGCGCTGGTCGCCCCGTTCGTCCCGACCGGGCTCGTGGCCGTGGGCCTGGGCGTCTTCTCGGCCGGGCTCGTGGGCATGTACCTGAAGACCCCGGGCATGACGCGCGAGGACGGTGTGCGGCCGACCGAGCAGGGCACCGGGCTCGCGAAGGACGTGTTCCTCCTCGGGATCGCGGGCGGTCTGCTCGTGGACGCGCTGAGCCGCAAGAAGTAGGCGCGAGCCCGGCGGCGTCCGGCCGCGCGGAAATAACGGTGCGGCAGTCGGCGTTCATCCCGTAGGCTTGTCCTGCTGAGCGAGGACCGGGTCCGCCCGGGAACCGCGCAGTGGTTTGACAACTCCACAGGGGGTGATCGGTTTCGACGGTGGTCGTGCTTCGAGGAGAAGCGGGCCGAGGATGCAGGCTTATCTCGTTAACGATGTCTGCAAACCACAGGTGCCGATAACAAGCGCACCGACTTCGCCCTCGCCGCCTGAGCGAGCCCCGAAGTCCGTCAGCCCGAGCTAGCTCTCGACTCGGATCCTGGCGTCATCTAGAGAGCCACTGCTCGTAGTCCTCGTCATCGGGGCTGCGGGGACTTTCAGGTGACTGAGCCCGTCCGCATCTTGTCTGCGTGAGTGCGGGGGCCGAGAAAAACGACAGCAGACTGCGCCCGGAGAAGTCCTCGATCGGCGTCACCGGACCGGGGTTCGATTCCCCGCACCTCCACCCCTGCGGCAACGGCCCGCACCCCTCGAGGGTGCGGGCCGTCGTCGTCTCCGTGGGCGGACGTCGACCCCTCGGACGGTCCGTCACCAGCCGTGCTGCGCCCAGGCGGCGGCCGCCTCCTCGCCGTCGAGCCACTCGACCCGCAGCCGTCGCCCCCGCACGACGAGGCCGTCGCCGTCCTCGCGGGGGAGCGGCGGCGCCTCGGGGTCGTCGCTGTACAGGTCCTCGGCCAGGGCCGGGTCGGTGTCGTCGAGGTGGGCGCGCCACTGCACGCGCGGCTCGGGGTTCACGTGCCGCGGGAAGGCGTAGGGCCCGACGGTGTCCCAGTGCGTGCACACGCGCGTCACGAGGTGCCCGACCGGTCGCGAGGCGCCGTCCGCGTCGTGCCAGAGGCGCGCGACCCGCCCGGTCGGCGGGGTCGTCGCGGAGGCTGGGTCAGTCATGCGTGGACGCCCCGACGAGCGGCTCGCGGCTCGCGACCGGAGCGTCGGGGCCGTCGTCGGGCCCTGGACGGTCGGCCGCGGTCGGCGGCGTGCCACCGTCGTCGGCGCGACGCCGCGACCGGCGCAGCACCCACCGGACCACGACCAGCACGACCCCGGCGACCACGAGCCACGGGAGCAGGGCCCCGAGGACGACGACGAGCCCGTTGAGCGTCACGAGCAGGGCGTTCCAGCCGTTCTGCAGGCCCCCGAGGAAGCCTCCGGGGGCGAGCTGCTCGGCGGGCGCGACCTGCACGAGCGTGACGTGCAGGGTCGACATGGAGACCTGGTCCGTGAGCGCCGCCCGCTGCGACTGGAGCGACTCCAGCTCGGCCTGGCGCGTCGTCAGCTCCTGCTCCGCGGCGAGCAGGTCCGCGGTGGTGGCGGCGTCGCCCATGAGCGTGCGCAGCCGTTCGACCGACGTCGTCAGGGCGTCGACGCGGGCGTCGAGGTCGCGTGCGGTCCCGGTCACGTCGACCGCCTCGATCGACAGGTCGCGCACCTCGCCCACCTGGTCGAGCGCGTCGACGGTGGCGGTCGTCTGCGCCGACGGCACGCGGATCGTGAGCTCGGCCGACGCGCGCGCGTCGCCCTCGGGCTCCGACTGCCGCCGGCTCTCGACCCGGCCGCCCGCGCTCTCCGCGAGGTCGGCGACCGCGTCTGCCGCCGCCGACGGGTCGGCGGCCACGACCGTGACCGACCCCGTGGTGACGATCTCCCGGTCCGCCGCGGCGACGGCGTCCTCGTCCCCGGGGGCGATCCCTGAGGACGCGTCGCCGGGGGCGTCTGCCGCCCCGCTCCCCGCGACCTCCGAGGCCGCGCCGCCGTCGTCCACGGAGTACGACGCCATGTCACCCGAGGACGCGGAGCAGCCCGCCAGGAGGGCGCCGCCGAGCAGGAGCGCAGCGACGACGGCGAGGGGGCGAGTGGTCCGCATGCTGCGAGAGTAGGGGGCCAAGCGCGCGAACCGGACACCGCACGCGACATCGTGACCGTCTTGTGAACTGGTCGTGATCCAACCGCAGCGCGACACCCCCGACCGTGGACGGCGGCGCGCCCCGGAGCCCCGGCACGGCAGGATGGTCGCGTGCTGGTGTGCTGCGGTCTCGTGACCCTCGACGTCGTCCAGGTCGTCGACGCGCTGCCGCGTCCTGACGAGAAGGTCGTCGCGCGGTCCCTGTCCGCGACCTTCGGAGGACCCGCCGCCAACGCCGCCGCGACCGCCGTCGCGCTCGGCGTCCCCACGCGGCTCGTCACCGCGGTCGGGGACGGGCCGCTCGCCGCGGTCGTCCGTCGCGAGCTCGCGGACTGCGGCGTCGACCTGGTCGACGCCGCGGGGGAGACGGCCGGCGGGCACCTCGCCGTCTCGACCGTGCTCGTCACGCGGACCACCGGCGAGCGCGCCGTCGTGAGCACCAACGCGTCCGGGTTCGGCGACCTCGCGGCTCGCGCCACGGCCGACGGCCCCGGGCTCCTCGACGGTGTCGGGCCGCGTGACGTCCTGCTGCTGGACGGGCACCTCCCGGGCCTCGCCCTCGAGATGGCTCGTCAGGCGCGCGAGCGGGGCACGGCCGTCGTGCTCGACGGCGGGTCGTGGAAGCCGGACGCCGCCCGGATGATCGGGCTGTGCGACGCGGTGGTGGTGTCGGCGGACTTCCGGCCGCCGGGGGTCGGGGCGGGCGACGTGCTCGCCGCGGTCGCGGCGCTCGGGCCGCTGTTCGTCGCCCGCACGCGCGGACCGCGTGCCGTCGAGGTGCTCGACGCGGGGGAGCGCTACGAGGTCGCGGTCCCCGAGCCGGAGCGCGTCGTCGACACCCTCGGGGCGGGCGACGTCGTCCACGGCGCGTTCGCGGCGGGGCGGTCGCGCGGCGCGTCGTGGCGGGCCGCGCTCGAGGAGGCGGTCGTCGTGGCGTCGCGCTCGGTGGAGCATCCGGGCGCGCGGGGCTGGGTCGGGGCGGCGACGCCCTGAGGAGGACGGGCGGGTCCAGGGGCCGCCGTGCCCGGGACCCAGGTCCCGTGGCGAGGGCCGATCGGCAACATTTCGGTCACGAAGCCGCGAGGAAGTTGACAGCCACTTAGTAAAGGCAGTCTACTAACAAACATGACAACGGCAGTCACCGGGACCGGAGCACCGAGGAGGCGTCTGAGCACAGGGCTCAGGCCGACCTCGAAGGTGCTGCCCGAGCACGCTCGGGCCCACAACCGGTCCCTCGTGCTGCAGCACCTGTTCCACGAGGGACCCACCTCGCGCGCCGACCTGGCCCGCGCCACGTCCCTCACCCGGGTGACGATCTCGGACCTCGTGTCCGTGCTCATCGCGGAGGGCCTCGTCGAGGAGCTCGGCGTCCGCCCGGGCCAGCGCGTCGGCAAGCCCGCGATCCTCGTCGGGATGCGCACCAGCGCCTACCAGATCGTCTCCGTGGACCTCACCGACGACGAGGTGCTGCGCGGCGCCGTCCTCACGCTCACCGGCGACTTCGTCGTCCGGCAGAGCCTGGCGGTCGACGGCCGCACCGGCACCGAGCTGGTCGACCTCCTCACGCGCTTCTGCCGCGGCCTCATCGCGTCCGCCACCCAGCCGGTCATCGGCGTGGGGATCGGGTCGCCCGGCGTCGTCGACGCCGAGGGTCGCGTCATCGAGGCGCCCAACCGACGCTGGTACGACGTCCCGCTCGCCGCGCAGCTCACCGAGCGGCTCGGCCTCGCGGTCCACGTGGCCAACGACGCGAACATCGCCGCGCTCGGTGAGTTCACGTTCGGCGGCGCGGCCGGTGACGGCCTGCTCGTCCTCACCGTGGGCGAGGGCGTGGGCGCCGGGATCATGGTCGACGGCGCACGGGTGCGCGGGCACGCGGACGCGGCCGGCGAGCTGGGGCACGTGACCGTCGTCGACGACGGCGAGCCGTGTGCCTGCGGGCGCCGCGGCTGCCTGGAGACCGTCCTGTCCGTGCCGGCGCTGCGCCGCGCGGTGGACGGGCTCGACACCGAGGCTTCCGACGCCGTCCTGGCGTCGGTGGGCAGGACGCTGGGCATCGCTCTGGCACCTGTCGTCAGTGCGCTCAACCTCGCGGAGGTGCTCGTCAGCGGTCCTGCGGACCTGCTCGACGGGCCGCTGCGCGAGGCGGCGTTCGAGACCATCCGCTCCCGCACGATGCCGGTCATCGGCAGCGGGCTCCAGGTGCGGATGGCCACGCTCGACGAAGACGTCGTCCTAGCCGGGGCAGCCGTCCTCGTCCTGTCCGGACAGCTGGGGGTCTCATGAGCCGACGACGCTCGGACTGACCCCCACCGCCCGACCGGGGCCGGTTCGTCCCAGCCCTCAGACCTCCTGGGGAACCCCAGAACAGCATCCCCAGGAACGCAGTACCCCTGCACGCGCTCGATTACGCAGGACTCCTGCCACACCTCCGGTGGCGTCACTGACGCCGCCACCAAGAATCACCGAGAGGAAGCACCCAGTGAAGAGGAACCGTCTCGTCGCCGCCTCCGTGGCGTCGACGATCACCCTGGCGCTCGCGCTGACCGCCTGCAGCACCGGCGGGAGCGGCGACAACGGCTCCGGCGAGACCGAGGCCACGACCGGCGACATCCGCGTCTGGCTCAACGGCTCGGACACGCCCGACGCCGCGCGCGAGTACCTCAAGACGACGTTCGAGGAGGAGAACCCGGGCAGCACCCTCACGATCGAGGAGCAGTCCTGGACCGGCCTCGTCGACAAGCTGACGACGTCGCTCTCCGGGTCGGACAGCCCGGACGTCGTCGAGGTCGGCAACACGCAGTCCCCGGCGTTCACGTCCGCGGGCTACTTCCGTGAGATCACGGAGGAGGAGTTCCAGTCCTTCGGCGGCGACGACCTGCTCAAGGGCTTCGTCGAGGCCGGCGACTGGGACGAGAAGCACTACGCGCTGCCGTACTACGCCGGCTCGCGCGCCGTGTTCTACTCGCCGTCGGCCATCGGCTCGGAGATCACCGTCCCGACGACGCTCGACGAGTACGTCGCGCTGGGCAAGTCGCTCAAGACCGACACCCGCTCGGGCGTCTACTGGCCCGGCCAGGACTGGTACAACGCGCTCCCGTTCGTGTGGGAGAACGGCGGCTTCATCGCCGAGCAGAACGACTCCGGCGAGTGGGAGGCGGGCTTCTCGAGCGAGGGCGGCCTCGCCGGCCTCGCGCAGGTCCAGGACCTCATGCTCAACGCGTCGCTCGCGCCGAAGGACGGTCAGGAGACCGACCTCCAGGTGCCGTTCTGCGAGGGCAACGTCGCGTTCCTCTCGGCGCCGACGTGGATCCAGTGGTCCATCAACGCTCCGGAGGAGCCCGAGACGCCGGACGGCGTCCCCGGCTGCGCCTCGACCTACGGCGCCGACCTCACGGCCTTCCCGCTCCCGGGCAAGGAGGCCGGCACGACCGCGCAGGTCTTCGCCGGTGGCTCGAACATCGCCGTGGCGCAGAAGTCGAACAACCCTGAGCTCGCGTTCAAGGCGTTCGAGATCATGATGAGCGACGAGTACCAGACGATCCTGGCGCAGAACGGTCTCATCCCGGCCCGCGTCTCGCTCTCGAGCGAGGTCCCGCAGGACAACCCGATCGCCCAGGCCGGTGTCGCGGCTGCGGCGAACACGCGCCTCACCCCGCCGTCGCCCAAGTGGGCGGACGTCGAGGCGCAGAACGTGCTCCAGACCGCCTTCACGCGGATCGCGAACGGTGACGACGTCAACACTGTCGCCACCGAGCTGGACGCGAAGATCGAGGAGATCCTCAACAGCTGAGCCCGTCCGGTGGCGCCCGGGCTCGTCCGGGCGCCACCGGAGGCTCGAGCCGTCAGGGGTGGGGTCTCCTCGTGGGAGCCCCCACCCCTTCCCATGACGGGCCGTCGGCACGTCCCCGCGCACCACCGCGCACCCCTGACGGAGTGAGGAAATGAGCTCAACCACCCTCGAACCCCGCACCGAGCGCCCCGGCGCCGTGCGGCCCCCCAAGAAGCGGCGTCCACCGGTCCTGCCCTGGACGCTCCTCGTCCCCAGCCTCGTCGTGCTGGGGGTGCTGGTCGGGTACCCGATCGTCCGACTGATCGTCATGTCGTTCCAGGAGTACGAGCGGGCCCAGCTCATGGGCCAGCCCGCCGAGTGGGTCGGCTTCGACAACTACGTCCAGGTCCTCACCGACGTCGACGGCTTCTGGACCGTGCTGCTGCGCAGCTTCGTCTTCATGGTCGTCTGCGTCGCGTTGACGATGGTCCTGGGCACGCTCATCGCGCTGCTCATGATGCGGCTCGGCAAGGGCTTCCGCCTGCTGGTCTCGGTCGGCCTGCTCCTCGCCTGGGCCATGCCCGCCCTCGCCGCGACGATCGTCTGGGGCTGGATCTTCGACACCCAGTACGGCGTGATCAACAACCTCCTGACGACGATCACCGGCGACAACTGGATGGGCCACTCGTGGCTCCTCAACCCGCTCCAGTTCTTCCTCATCGCCACGCTCATCATCGTCTGGGGAGCGATCCCGTTCGTCGCCTTCACGATGTACGCGGGCCTGACGCAGATTCCCGGCGAGGTGCTCGAGGCCGCGCAGCTCGACGGCGCGGGTCCGGTTCAACGTTTCCGCCTCATCATGGTCCCCTACGTCCGCAGCATCATCACCGTGCTGATCGTGCTGTCGATCATCTGGGATCTCCGCGTCTTCACACAGATCTACGCGCTCCAGGGTGTGGGCGGCGACCGGGAGAAGACGAACACGATCGGCGTGTACATCTACCAGACGGGTATGGCCCAGGGGCACTACGGAGTCGCTGGCGCGATCTCGGTGATCTTCGTGTTCATCATGTTGGCCATCTCCTTCTACTACGTGCGCCAGACGGTCCGGGAGGAAGAACTGTGAGCACCATCTCGACCACTCCCCAGACTTCGGTCCGCCATGCCGCCGGTGTGCCCAGGTCGGCCCCGCGCAAGAGCCGTGAGACGCAGCGCAAGAAGGTCGCGAACGTCGGCTACTCGATCATCGCGATCATCGTCTTCGCGGCATCGGTGTTCCCGGTGTACTGGATGGTCAACACCTCGTTCCTGCCGACGAATCTCGTGCGCGGTACAGATCTGCAGTTCTTCCCGACGCCCGATGTCTTCACCCTGAACAACTATGTGACGGCCATCACCGACGACTCGCGAGCGCCCTTCGTGCCCGCGATGGGTAACTCCCTGACGGTGACGTTCTTCACGTTGATCATCGCGATGGTGCTCGGATTCCTCGCGTCGCTCGCGGTGACCCGGTTCCGGTTCAAGGGCCGTCGCACGTTCATCATCGCGATCCTCGTCGTTCAGATGATCCCGGGCGAGGCGATGATGATCTCGATCTTCCGGATCATCGACGGCTGGCAGATGCTCAACACGGTCGTGGGCCTGGGCATCGTCTACGTCTCCGGGGTCCTGCCCTTCACGATCTGGACGCTGCGTGGCTTCGTGAACGGCGTTCCGGCCGACCTCGAAGAGGCCGCGATGATCGACGGCTGCTCGCGTGGCAAGGCGTTCTGGAAGATCACCTTCCCTCTCCTCGCGCCTGGACTCGTCGCGACGGGCGTCTTCGCCTTCATCCAGGCCTGGAACGAGTTCGTCATGGCGCTGATCATCATGTCGCGTCCCGAGTCGATGACCCTTCCGGTGTGGCTGCGCACGTTCCAACAGGCGACGCAGGCGACCAACTGGGGCGCTCTGATGGCGGGATCGGTGCTCATCGCGATCCCGGCGGTGGTGTTCTTCCTCATCGTCCAGGGTCGAATGACCGGTGGCCTCGTCTCGGGTGCGGTGAAGGGCTGACGTGAGCGACCTGAGCACGGCTGCCTCGCTGAACGGCGAGGCAGCCGCAGCCCTGGCCGGACGCCCCGGCCCCCGTGGCACGTCGCGGTGCGACGCCCCGGGGACCGGGAGCGCGGTCGGTCTCGACATCGGCGGGACCAAGGTGCTCGCCGCCTTCCTCGGGCCCGACGGCGTGGCACGGGAGACCCTGCGCCTGCCGACGGTGCGCGGGCCGCAGGGCGTCGTGTCCAGCGCCGCCCGCGCCGTCCGTGAGGTGGTGCGCCGCGCGGGCGCGGAGCTCGCGGACGTCGACGGCGTCGGCGTGGGCGTGCCGGGGCTGGTGGACCCCGAGGACGGCTCGGTCATGCACGCCGTCAACCTCGGCATCGAGGGTGGGCGCTTCGCGCTCGCCGAGGCACTGTCGGCGGAGCTTGGTGGTGTCCCGGTCCAGGTGGACAACGACCTCAACGTCGCTGCGCTCGGTGCCTCGCACCTGCGCGGCGACGACGGGTCGGACCTCGCGTTCCTCGCGCTGGGGACCGGTCTCGCTGCCGGGATCGTCCTGGGTGGTGAGCTGCGGCGGGGCGTGAGCGGCGCGGCGGGCGAGATCGGCCACATCCCGATCGACCCGCACGGGCCCGAGTGCGCGTGCGGTCAGCGGGGGTGCGTCGAGGTCTACGCCTCCGGCTCTGCCGTGTCCGCGCGGTGGCCGTCGCGCCACGGCCGGCCCGCGCCCGCGGAGCTCTTCGACGCGGCCGCCGCCGGCGACCCGGAGGCGATCCGGATCAAGGACGAGTTCGCGTCCGCCGTCGCCTCCGCGGTGCGGATCCTGGAGCTGACGGTCGACGTCCGGCACGTGGTCCTCGGCGGCGGTGTGTCCGCCCTGGGGCAGCCGCTCCTCGACGCCGTGCGCGCGGCGCTCGACGCGCAGTCGAGCACGTCCCCGTTCCTGTCCTCGTTGCGTCTCGCCGAGCGGGTCTCGCTCGCTCCGGCGGACGTACCCGTCGCCGCGGTGGGCGCTGCCCTCGTCGGCCGTCGAAAGGTGAAGTGATGGAGGTCGTGATCGCTCCTGCGGAGCGGTTGGCGGTGCTGGCTGCGGACGCGATCGAAGGGTTGGTGCGGTCGAAGCCGGAGTCGGTGCTGGGGCTGGCGACGGGTTCGTCGCCGCTGAAGGTGTACGACGAGCTGGCGCGCCGGCACCGTGAGGACGGGCTGTCGTTCGCGGGAGTCAAGGCGTTCATGCTGGACGAGTACGTGGGCCTCCCGGCGGAGCACCCGGAGCGGTACCGCAACGTGATCGAGACGGAGATCGCCTCGCGCGTGGACTTCGCCCCGGGCGCGGTCCAGGGACCGGACGGCAACGCCGAGGACCTGGTCGCGGCGTGCGAGGCCTACGAGGAGTCGATCGCGGCCGCCGGGGGCGTGGACCTGCAGATCCTGGGCATCGGGACGGACGGCCACATCGCGTTCAACGAGCCGGGGTCGTCGCTGGCGTCGCGGACGCGGATCAAGACGTTGACGGCGCAGACCCGCGAGGACAACGCGCGGTTCTTCGGTGACGACGTGGACCGGGTGCCGCGGCACTGCCTGACGCAGGGGCTGGCGACGATCATGTCGGCGCGGCACCTGGTGCTGCTGGCGACGGGCAAGGGCAAGGCGGAGGCGGTGCACCAGCTCGTGGAGGGCCCGATCAGCGCGCTGTGGCCCGCGACGATCATGCAGATGCACCCGCACGCGACGGTCCTGGTCGACGACGCGGCGGCCTCGCGACTGCAGCTCGGTGACTACTACCGCCAGACGTACGCGTCGAAGCCGGGCTGGCAGGGCCTGTAGTCACTCTCTGCCGATGAACTCTCGCGGGCCGTGGCCCGCGAGGCACAGCTGCCCGCCGGCGCGCGGTCCACGCCCCTGGACCGCCGCGCCGGCGGGCTCTCTCGTTCCCCGTGCTCGGGTCCGTACGTGCCGCCGAGGACGTGGTGCGGACCCCCAGGTGTCGGCACGCCGACGTAGACTTCCCCCCATGATCGAACTCCGTGCGAGCACACCCCCCGGCGGTCCTGAGGACCCGTTCCGGAACCCTGCGACCGAGCCGACGACCGGCACGTCGACCGGGGTGCTCGAGCGCGAGGAGACGCGCGAGCAGACCGAGCCGGGCGACCACGAGCGCTTCGCGCACTACGTGCGCAAGGAGAAGATCATGGAGTCCGCGCTCTCCGGCAAGCCGGTGATCGCGCTGTGCGGCAAGGTCTGGGTACCCGGCCGCGACCCGAACAAGTTCCCCGTGTGCCCCACGTGCAAGGAGATCTACGAGGGGCTGCGAGACCCGCAGGACGGCGAGGGTGACTCCGGCAAGTGAGCGGGGAGCACCAGACGACGTCCACCGGTCACTCCGCCCCCGACACCCGTAGCAGGACCACCCCGCCCGCGCCGCAGAGCCCCTCGTCGGCGGCGGCGTCGCACCTCTCGCCCGCGTTCCCGCGTCGTGCCCCCTGGGGCTCGGCGTCGAAGCTGCGCGCGTGGCAGGCCGAGGCACTCGAGCTGTACCGCACGCGCGCGCCGCGAGACTTCCTCGCCGTCGCGACCCCTGGCGCCGGCAAGACGACGTTCGCGCTGCGCGTCGCGACCGAGCTCCTGGAGCAGGGTGTGGTGCGCCGGGTGACGGTCGTCGCGCCGACCGAGCACCTCAAGCACCAGTGGGCCGACGCGGCCGCGCGCGTGGGAATCCGGATCGACCCCAACTTCCGCAACAGCCAGGGGCGGCACGGCGCCCACTACGACGGCGTCGCGCTGACCTACGCGCAGATCGCCGCCAAGCCCGCGCTGCACGCGGCACGCACGACCGCCGACCGGACGCTCGTCATCCTCGACGAGGTGCACCACGGCGGCGACGCGCTGTCGTGGGGCGACGCGGTGCGCGAGGCGTTCGAGGACGCGACGCGCCGTCTCGCCCTCACGGGCACGCCGTTCCGCTCCGACACCGCGGCGATCCCGTTCGTCGAGTACGAGCGCGGCCCCGACGGCATCCGCCGCTCGCGCGCGGACTACACGTACGGCTACGGCGACGCGCTGCGCGACCACGTCGTCCGGCCGGTGCTGTTCCTGTCGTACTCGGGCAACATGCGCTGGCGCACCAAGGCCGGCGACGAGGTGAGCGCGCGTCTCGGCGAGGCGCTCACCAAGGACATGACCGGCCAGGCGTGGCGCACCGCGCTCGACCCGAACGGCGAGTGGATCCCGTCGGTCCTCGCCGCGGCCGACAAGCGGCTCACGGAGGTGCGGCGCGCGATCCCCGACGCCGGGGGTCTCGTCATCGCAACGGACCAGACCGACGCGCGTGCCTACGCAGGCCACCTCGCGCGCATCACCGGGAAGTCCCCGACGGTCGTCCTCTCCGACGACGACGGGGCGAGCAGCCGCATCGAGGAGTTCTCCGACGGCGACGGCCGGTGGATGGTCGCCGTGCGCATGGTGTCGGAGGGCGTGGACGTCCCGCGCCTCGCCGTCGGCGTGTACGCGACCTCGACGGCGACCCCGCTGTTCTTCGCGCAGGCGGTCGGACGGTTCGTGCGGGCGCGCAAGAGGGGCGAGACTGCGTCGGTCTTCCTGCCGAGCGTCCCGCACCTGCTGGAGCTCGCGAACGGGCTCGAGATCGAGCGCGACCATGCGCTCGACCGGCCGCTCACCGCGGAGGAGCAGGGCGAGGGCTTCAATCCCGAGGACGCGCTCCTGGCGGAGGCGAACCGGGAGGACAAGGCGTCGGGCGAGCTCGTCCAGGGCTCGTTCGAGGCGCTCGAGGCTCAGGCCTCGTTCGACCGCGTGCTGTTCGACGGCGGCGAGTTCGGCACGGGCGCGGACGTCGGGTCGGACGAGGAGCTCGACTTCCTCGGCCTGCCGGGCCTCCTCGACGCCGACCAGGTCACCACGCTGCTGCGGCAGCGCCAGGCGGACCAGATGAGCGCCCGCTCGAAGATCACGCAGTCGGCGGAGCGGGAGCGGTCCGAGATGGACCACCGCCGGGCGGCGGAGCTCCGCAAGGAGCTCCAGCAGCTCGTCTCGGCGTGGTCCCGCCGCAGCGGGCAGCCGCACGGCTCGGTGCACACCGAGCTGCGCCGCCGCTGCGGCGGCCCCGAGGTGCCGCTCGCGACGGTCGAACAGCTCGACGCCCGCGTCGCGACCGTCCGCGGCTGGTTCGTCGGCAAGCGGTAGCCGAGACCGGCCCCGCGCGTCAGGGGAGCGTGTGCACGACCGTCGGGATCGCGGGGTCGCCGGCGGAGAGGCGCCGTGCGCCGCGGGGCAGCTCGGCGCGGGCCTCGCGGTGGCGGTGCGCGGCGTTCTGGACGCCGTAGGAACCGACCCAGCGCGAGTCGACCGCGCCGTCGACGACGAGCGGGACCTGCAGGGGCCGCAGGTCGCCGTCGTCGGGCTCCCACTCCTGGACGGGGAGGTCGGCGCCGGTGACGACGACCTCCTCGACCGCGCGGCCGTCGACGTCGAAGCGGCGCGCCGCGACCTTGCGCCCGCCGGTGCTGGTCTTGGCCGTGGACGCCTTGGCGACGGGCTGGAGCACGCCGGAGGAGTCGGCGCGGGCGACAAGCTTGTAGACCATGCCGCACGTGGGCGCGCCGGAGCCGGTGACGAGCGAGGTGCCGACGCCGTAGGAGTCCACGGGGGCGGCGGCGAGCGACGCGATGGCGTACTCGTCGAGGTCGGACGTGACAGTGATCCTCGTGTCGTGCGCACCGAGCGAGTCGAGCTGGCGCCGCACCTCGACGGCGAGGACACCGAGGTCACCCGAGTCGAGGCGGACGGCGCCGAGCCGTCCGCCGGCGGCGCGGACCGCGTTCTGGACCCCCTTGCGCACGTCGTAGGTGTCGACGAGGAGGGTCGTGCCGGGCCCGAGGGAGGCGACCTGCGACGCGAAGGCGGACTCCTCGTCGTCGTGCAGGAGCGTGAAGGCGTGCGCGGCCGTGCCGATGGTCGCGAGCCCGTAGCGGCGTCCCGCCTCGAGGTTCGACGTCCCGGCGAACCCGCCGACGACGGCGGCGCGCGCCGCGGCGATGGCGGCCTGCTCGTGCGCGCGACGCGCGCCCATCTCGAGGCAGGGGCGCTCGACGGCGGCGCTCGTCATGCGCGACGCGGCCGACGCGACGGCGGAGTCGTAGTTGAGGATCGAGAGCACGAGCGTCTCGAGCAGGACCGCCTCGGCGAACGTACCCTCGACGGTCATCACGGGGGAGTGCGGGAAGAAGACCTCACCCTCGGCGTACCCCGTGATCGTCCCGGTGAACCGATACCCCGCGAGGAACTCGAGGGTGCGGTCGTCGACGACGGACTGGGCGTGCAGCCAGTCGAGCTCCTCGGCCCCGAAGCGGAACGACGAGAGCGCCTCGAGGACGCGTCCGGTCCCCGCGAGGACCCCGTAGCGCCGCCCGGGGGGCAGGCGGCGCGTGAAGACCTCGAACAGGCAGTGCCGGTCGGCGGTGCCGTCCGCGAGCGCGGCCTGGAGCATCGTCAGCTCGTAGCGGTCGGTGAGCAGGGCGGTCGACGCGACCGGCCGGTACGGCGGGCGCTGCGGGACCGGGCCGGCCTGTCCCGGCGAGGCAGCGCTGTCGGTCGGGGAGAGGGCGACGCTGCCCGGATCGGCGAGGCTCATGCGGAATACGGTAGGGCAGCGACGGGCGCGACGGGTGTCGACAGGCCCACGAATACAGTGGTGGCGTGAGCCCCCAGCCGATCTTCACCCGCGCCGTCGGCGCGCGGGCGTCCGTGACCGTGCCCGAGGAGGCGACGCGGGTCGACGAGTCCGTCCTCCCCGACAGCCCGTGGGTCACCCTCGTGTGGAACGACCCGGTCAACCTCATGAGCTACGTCGCGTACGTGTTCGAGTCCTACTTCGGGTACGCCGCGGAGCGCGCCCACGAGCTCATGCTGCAGGTGCACCAGGAGGGCCGTGCCGTCGTGTCGACGGGCGACCGCGAGCGCATGGAGGTCGACGTGCAGGCGATGCACTCGTTCGGGCTGTGGGCGACCCTCCAGAAGGACGGCGAGCAGTGAGGCCGTTCCGCGCCGAGGCGCACGGGTACGTCGCGGAGCTCGAGCCGTCGGAGCGGATCGTGCTGGCCCAGCTCGCGGGCGACGTCGCGCAGATGCTCCAGGAGGGCGTGCCCGGGCGGGCGCCGGGGGAGCCCGGCCCGTCCGGGCCCGACGACGCGTGGTCGCCTCCCGGCTGGACGGGGCCGGTCCCCGGGGGGAGCGTCTCGGACGCGACGCCGCCGCCGGACCCGGCCGTGCGGCGTCTGCTCCCGGACGCGTCGGACGACGTCGAGGTGGCGGCCGAGTTCCGGCGGTTCACCCAGGACGACCTGGCGGCGCGCAAGGTCGGGCGGCTGGTGCTGCTGGCCCGCATGCTCGTGGACGCGGAGCCCGCCGAGGTGGCCCCGTTCGCCGTCGTGCGCGACGAGGCCGAGGACGTGGCGGGGGCGCTGACGGACGTCCGCCTCGTGCTCGCGGAGCGGCTCGGCCTGCGGACCGACGAGCAGGTCGAGAGCCTCTACGACGAGCTGGACCGCGAGGGCGACGACGGCCCGGACGACGGCGAGGTGGGTGGCGCGCCGCGCCGCTTCCTCGTGAGCGTGTTCCTGCTCACGGGCCTGCTCCAGGAGTCGCTCGTGGACGGGATGCTCGCCGACCTGCGGGCGGGGCGCGACGGTCGGTCCTGAGGGTCGTCCCGCGCGTCGGGTCGGAGGGGCGGTCGCCCTGTGGGCGCTGCCACAGGCGGGAGCCGCGGTTCGGTGCGCCCCGCGCGCGGGCGCGCCAGTAGGCTCGGGCGGGTGAACGACGCTCCCATCGGGATCTTCGACTCGGGCGTGGGTGGCCTGACCGTCGCGCGCTCGATCCTGGACCAGCTCCCGAACGAGTCCCTCCTCTACATCGGGGACACCGCGAACGGCCCCTACGGGCCCAAGCCGCTCGCGGCGGTCCGGGCGATGGCGCTGGCGATCATGGACCAGCTCGTCGACGACGGCGTGAAGATGCTCGTCATCGCGTGCAACTCGGCCTCCTCGGCGGTCCTGCGCGACGCGCGCGAGCGGTACACGCAGCGTCACGGCCTGCCGGTCGTCGAGGTCATCCTCCCCGCGGCGCGCCGCGCGGTCGCGGCGACGCGCTCGGGGCGGATCGGGGTCATCGGGACGCGCGCCACCATCACGTCGCGGTCGTACGAGGACGCGTTCGCCGTCACGCCGGGCCTGCACCTGACGACCCAGGCGTGCCCGGACTTCGTGCCCCTCGTCGAGCAGGGAGTGACGTCGGGGCCCGAGGTGCTGGAGGTCGCGCACCGCTACCTCGACCCGGTCAAGGCGGCGGGCGTCGACACGCTCGTGCTCGGGTGCACGCACTACCCGCTCCTGACGGGCGCGATCTCCTACGTCATGGGCGAGGAGGTCACGCTCGTGTCGAGCGCGGAGGAGACCGCCAAGGACGTCTACCGCACGCTCGTCGCGCACGGCCTCGAACGCTCGCGCGACGCGGGGACGCCGCAGCACCGCTTCCTCGCGACGGGGAGCGCGGAGCCGTTCGAGCACCTGGCGCGCCGCTTCCTCGGCCCCGAGGTGCTCAGCGTGGAGGCCGCCTGATGCGCCTCGTCACGGTCGGGTGCTCGGGGTCGTTCGCCGGGCCGGAGTCGCCCGCGTCGTCGTACCTCGTCCAGGTCCCGGCAGCCGAGGCCGCGGCCGCGGGGTTCGAGGCACGCGAGTGGAACGTCGTGCTCGACCTCGGCAACGGGGCGCTGGGTGCGCTCCAGCGGTTCGTCGACCCCCTCGACCTCGACGCCGTCGCGCTGTCGCACCTGCATCCCGACCACTTCGTCGACGTCTGCGGGCTGTACGTGTACCTGCGCTACCACCCCGAGCGCGGCTCGACCCGGACCGGGGTGCCGAGCCGGCTGACGGTGCTCGGTCCGTCGGAGACGGCCGCGCGCATCGAGGCGGCGTACGGCGCCGAGCCGGGCGACGGGATGGCCGAGGAGCTCGACGTGCGGGTCTGGGACCCGAGTGCGCCCGTCCAGGTGGGACCGCTCACGCTGGAGCCCTACCGCGTGTTCCACCCCGTCGAGGCGTACGGCGTGCGCGTCACGGGGCCGTCGTCCGTACGGCCGGGCGAGCGGGCCGTGCTCGCGTACACGGGCGACACCGACGCGTGCGACGGCGTCGTCGAGCTCGCGCGGGACGCCGACCTGCTGCTGTCGGAGGCCGCGTTCCACGAGGGCCGCGACGACGGCGTCGAGCGCGGCATCCACCTCACGGGGCGCCGGGCGGGCGAGGTCGCGACGGCGGCCGGCGCGCACCGGCTGGTCCTGACGCACCTCCCCGCGTGGAACGACCCCGAGCGGTCGCGCGCGGAGGCCCGCGAGTCGTACGCGGGCCAGGTCGACGTCGCGACGACCGGCGCGGTCTTCGACCTCTAGCCGCTGAGCGCGGGGGATGGGTCGCCCGCACGGCGTCGTGACGACGGATACCCCGCACTCAGCGGGTGCCGGGCGGTCGGTAGGGTGGCGGCATGACCATCCCCGCATCGTCCTCGGACACGGGCGCGCCCCTGCGCGCCGACGGCCGCACGCCCGACCAGCTCCGCCCCGTGACCATCACCCGCCACTGGCTCGACCAGGCCGAGGGGAGCGTGCTCGTCGAGTTCGGCCGCACGCGCGTGCTGTGCGCGGCGTCGTTCACGGAGGGCGTGCCGCGCTGGCGCAAGGGGTCGGGCGAGGGCTGGGTCACCGCCGAGTACGCGATGCTGCCGCGCGCGACCAACGAGCGCAGCCAGCGCGAGTCGGTCAAGGGCAAGATCGGCGGGCGTACGCACGAGATCTCGCGCCTCATCGGCCGGTCCCTGCGCGCGATCATCGACGTCTCGGCGCTCGGCGAGAACACGATCGTGCTCGACTGCGACGTCCTCCAGGCCGACGGCGGCACCCGCACCGCCGCGATCACGGGGGCCTACGTGGCGCTCGCCGACGCGGTCGCGTGGGGCCAGAGGCACGGGCACATCAAGGGTGGCAAGCCGGTCCTGACGGACTCCGTCGCGGCCGTGAGCGTCGGGATCATCGACGGCACGCCCATGCTCGACCTCCCGTACGTCGAGGACGTGCGGGCCGAGACGGACATGAACGTCGTGGTCACGGGCTCGGGCACGTTCGTCGAGGTGCAGGGCACCGCCGAGCACGCCCCGTTCGACCGCGCCGAGCTCGACGCGCTGCTCGACCTCGCGGTCGCGGGCACCGCCGACCTCACGGCGATCCAGCGCGCGGCGCTCGCGGCGGACGCACGGTGAGCGGCGCGCCCGAGGCGACGGGCGTCGTCGTGCCCGACGGCGCCCGCCTCGTGCTCGCGACCCACAACCCGGGCAAGATCGCCGAGCTGCGCGCCATTCTGGCGGCTGAGCTGGACGCGCACCCGGGCCTCGAGCTCGCGCCCGAGGCGATCGTCGGTGCCGGTGACGTCGGCGCGCCCGAGCCGGTCGAGGACGGCGTGACGTTCGCGGAGAACGCGCTCATCAAGGCGCGCGCGCTCGTCGCGGCGACGGGGCTGCCCGCGGTCGCGGACGACTCGGGCCTCGCCGTCGACGTGCTCGGCGGCGCCCCGGGGATCTTCTCGGCGCGCTGGGCCGGGCGGCACGGCGACGACGTCGCGAACCTCGAGCTCCTGCTCGCCCAGCTCGGCGACGTGCCCGCGGAGCACCGGGCCGCGGGCTTCGTGTGCGCGGCGGCGCTCGTCACGCCCGACGGCACCGAGGTCGTGCGGACAGGGGAGATGCGCGGGACCTTGCTCACCGCGCCGCGCGGCGCGAACGGGTTCGGCTACGACCCGATCCTCCTGCCGGACGAGCAGCCCGGCGCAGGGACGGCCCGCTCCGCGGCCGAGCTCAGCCCGGCGGAGAAGAACGCCGTCAGCCACCGGGGCAAGGCGTTCCGCGCGCTCGCCCCCGAGATCGTGACCGTGCTCTCGTCGAGGCAGGGGCCCGATCCGGCGAGGTAGAGGCCTGGTCGCAGGGCACGCCTCTCCCTCGGGCGACCACGCCGCTACCTCGGGGCGCGGGCGGCGCGGAGGCGCGTGACGAGCGTGGCGACGAGGCGCCATCCGACGAGCGTCGCGAGCAGGAACAGCGCGGAGACGACGAGGAACGGCACGGCGAGGCCCTCGCCCGTCGCGGCCCGCAGCGCCATGCCGACGGCCCAGGTCAGCGCCCACGCACCGACGCCGACGGGCCAGGGCACGAGCGGGCGTCGCCACGCGCGCAGCACGACCCACGCGACCGCGAGGCCGGCGAGGAACGGCCACGCGATGCCTGCGACGGCGGTGAGGGGGCTGTCCGCGGAGTGGGTCGCGCGGCCGCCGGCGGCGAAGACGAGGACGCTCACGACGTCGAGCACGACGGCGAGCGTCACGACCCCGGCCGTCGTCCGGCCCGCGGGGGGCGTCGGCGTCGTCCCGGGGGCGTCGGCGGTGGGGGACGGGACGCTCGGGTGGGCCGGTCCGGAGGGCGCGGTGCTCATGGGCTCGACCGTACCCCGCTCGCGAGATCGGCCCGTACGGTCGAGATCGACCCTCGGAAGGTCGACCTCGCGCCGCAGGGGTCGATCTCGCGGACCATAAGGTAGTCCCCGTGCATCTTGCCGCCGACGACCTCGCCTTCGCCTACCCCGGACGACCCGTCCTCGACGGCGTCGGGGTGCGCGTCGCGGCGGGGACCCGGCTCGGCGTCGTGGGGGAGAACGGCACGGGCAAGTCGACGCTGCTGCACGTGCTCTCGGGGGACCTCGCGCCGAGCCGCGGCGAGGTCCGCCGCGCGGGCTCGCTCGCGCTCGTCGAGCAGGAGCTCGCGATCGCGCCGGGCCAGACGGTCGGCACGCTCGTCGCCGCGACGCTGAGCGGGCTGCGCGCGGTCGCCGCGGAGCTCGAGGCGGCGGCCCGCGACTTCGACCACGAGGCCGGCGACCTCGCCGAGCTCACGGAGATCCTCGCGCGGGCAGAGCACCTCGCGGTGTGGGACGCAGACCGGCGCGTCGACGTCGCGCTGTCGCGGCTCGGCGCGTGCCGGGACCGGGACCGGGAGCTCGCGACGCTGTCCGTCGGCGAGCGCTACCGCGTGCGGCTCGCGTGCCGGCTCGCCGAGCGCGCCGACCTGCTGCTCCTCGACGAGCCCACCAACCACCTCGACGCGGGCGGCATCGACTTCCTCACGGGCGAGCTCGTCGCGTGGCGCGGGGGAGCGGTCATGGTCACGCACGACCGGCAGCTCCTCGACGACGTCGCGACCGAGATCCTCGACCTCGACCCGGCCATGGACGGGAAGCCGGTGCTCTACGGGCAGCCGGGCTACCTGTCCTACCGGTTCGCCAAGAACCAGGCGTTGCACCGCTGGCGTCAGCGGTTCCGGGCGGAGCAGAAGCGCGCGGAGAAGCTCGCCGCGGTGCTCGACGCCTCGTACGAGGGGCTGTCCGACGAGTGGCGCCCGCCCAAGGGCAGCCAGAAGCACCGTCGCGCGACGCGGGCCCGCATCCACGTCAAGGCCGCGGACCGGCGCCTCCAGCAGCTCGAGGCCGAGGCCGTCGAGGTCCCGGTGCCGCCGCTCCAGCTCGTCTTTCCCGAGCTGCCCGCGATGTCGCCCGGCTGGGACCCGGGCGACCCGGTGCTCGAGCTGCGCAGCCCGCGCGTCGGGCCCGACGCCGACCCGCGCCTCGACCTGCCCGGCACGCGCGTCGCGCTCCCGCCGTCGGGGCGCCTGCTCGTCACGGGGCCCAACGGGAGCGGCAAGTCGACGTTCCTCGCGGCGCTCGCCGGGCTGGTCGCGCTCGACCGGGGTGCGCGGTCGGTCGTGGACGGCGCGCGGCTCGGGGTCGTGGCGCAGGAGGGTCCCGCGCTGCCCCCGGAGGCGGAGGACCGCACCGGGTTCGACGAGTACGCGCGCGAGGCCCTCGAGCTCCTCGACACGAACCGGCTGGACCCGGACCACCTCGTGCCGGTCGCGTTCCTCGGCCTGCTGACCGAGGAGGACCTGGAGCGTCCGCTGCGCAAGCTGTCCGCGGGGCAGCGGCGCCGGTTCGACCTCGCCCGCGCGCTGCTGGCCGCGCCGCACGTGCTGATCCTCGACGAGCCGACCAACCACCTCTCGATCGACCTCGTCGACGAGCTCACGCAGGCGCTGCGGGTCACGCCCGCGGCCGTGGTCGTCGCGACGCACGACCGGCGGATGCGCGAGGACCTCGACGACTGGCCGCGGCTCGAGCTCGCGGGCTGACCCCGGCCGAGCGACCGGAACGACCTGCGACGGCACCGACCTGCGACGGCACGGATCCGGGACGGCACCGACCCGCGGTCCGCACCGACCGCCGGGTGGTCGCTCAGCGACCCTCGGCGGGGCTCGCCGCGGGCACGAGCACCTTGCCCAGCGCGCGGCCCCACGCCCGGGCGCGGTCCAGCTCGCCGTCGTCGAGCGGCCCCTCGACGTCCCCGACGTAGAACGACGCCGGGGGAGCGACCAGGCGGAAGCCGGCCCGGCGCAGCACCTTGGCCGCGCCGCGCGCGGCGGAGCCGGGCAGGGGCTTGACCTTGGTGACGCGCGTGTCGAACGTCGCGGCCAGACGCGTCTCGCCCTGGCGCGGGACGGCCTCGACCCACTCGCGCAGTCCCGTCGCGCGGTCGGACACGTCGCCGCTCGCGCGCTGCACGGCCTCGGCGCGGGTCGCGGGACGGGTCATGCCGAACGCGTGGGTCGGGCCTCCGGCGACCACGAGGCCCATGTGCCGGAGCGCCTCGGGGCTCGCGGCGGGGTCGGTCACGTCGACCACCATCACGCGGACCGTCTCGCTCAGCCCCTCGGCGACGGCCTGCGCGACCCGCTCGCTGTTCCCGTACATCGACTCGTAGACCACTGCGGCATCCATGGCGCGCCCCTTCGTCGAACGCCCGTCCGGACCGGACGGGTCCCCTCCCTCCAGCCTCCGGGCGACGCCACGCCCGGCCCAGGGTCGAGCGGACGGAGCGTGGGGGCCGTTGGTCCCGGGCTCACCGCCGCCCGGTGGGCGAGGCGTCAGGGGGCCGGGCGCAGCCGCGCGTCGACGAGGCGCACGAGCCACGCCAGCGCGAGGAAGACGACCGCGACGACCGCCGTGTTGACCAGCGCCCGGACCAGGCCGAGCTCGCCCACGTCGAGGAACGGGTACGGGTACCAGCCGACGACCGCGCCGCGGAGGAACGTGTACGCGATCCACGCGAGGGGGTAGACGACGGACCACCACACCGTCGCGGCGTCCACCCGGGGACGCGGCCCGACCACGAGCCACGCGGCGACGGCGAGCACGGGCGCGAGCAGGTGCAGGAGCAGGTTCGAGACCTGGCCGGCGGCGCTCAGCTCGGCGAGACCGCGCAGGACGGTGTTGTAGACGATGCCGGTCACGGCGATGCAGAGCAGCGCGTCGAGGTGTGCGACGCGGAGCACCGGGCCGTCGCGCTCGGGCCGCACCGCGAGGAGGACCGAGACGACGCCGACGAGCAGGTTCGACTGGATCGTGAAGTAGGAGAACAGGCGCACGAGACGCTCCGCCTGGCTCGGGGCCGTGCCGGGCCCGTCGACGAGCGCGATGACGAGCTCCATGGCGACGCCCGCGAGCGCGGCGAGCGCCACGAGCGCGTGGAGCACCCGCGCGACGGCGATCCGTCGTCCGGCCGCCGGGACGCGCGGCGCGCCCGTCACGGCAGGCGGCCGACGTACGCCATCGCCTGGCGCAGCAGCACCCCCTGGCCGCCGCGCATCTCGAGCTGCACCTCGTCGCTGCACGCCTGCTCGGGCGTGAGCCACGCGAGCTCGAGCGCGTTCTGCTGCGGGCGGCAGTCGCCCGTCACCGGCACGACGTACGCGAGCGACACCGCGTGCTGGCGCGGGTCGTGGTAGGAGGTGATGCCGGGGGTCGGGAAGTACTCGGCCACCGTGAACGGCTGCGGCGACGCGGGGACCTGCGGGAGCGCGACCGGGCCGAGGTCCTTCTCGATGTGCCGCAGCAGGGCGTCGCGGATGCGCTCGTGGAACATCACGCGGCCGGAGACCAGGGCACGCGTCATCATGCCCTCGGGCGTGACGCGCAGCAGGAGCCCGACCGCGACGACGTCGCCGGAGTCGTCGACCCGCACCGGGACGGCGTCCACGTAGACGAGCGGGAGCTGCGCGCGCGCGACCGCGATCTCCTCCGGGCTGAGCCAGCCCGCAGGCTGCGGGTTCTCGTGGGAGAAGTCGTCGGGCACGAAGTCGGCGGTGTCGGTCACGCGACTGTTCTACCCCGTGCGGTGCGCCGGGGCGAGTCCGCTCACGGCGCGCCGGGACCGGCGGGCGGCTCGGCGACCCGCGCGACGATCTCGACGAGCGCCCGTTCCGCCACCGCCGCGGGCAGCACCTCCATGACGGCCATGAGCGGCGCGAGCCGGTCGGGCAGGACGGAGCGGGCCGTCCCGCCGCGCTCGCCGCCGTCCGCGGCGAGGGCCGCGAGCAGCGCCTCCCAGACGGCGTCGGCGGTGGGCTCCGGCGCAGCGCCGTCGGCGCCCGGGCCGAACGCCCCCGCGAGCGCGCCGAGCACGGCGCTCACGTCGGGACGCGGCTCGCCGCGTACGGCGTCCGCACCCTGGACGAGGGCCGCGCC
The DNA here is from genome assembly GCF_055571305.1 of Cellulosimicrobium sp. NPDC030954. Lineage (NCBI taxonomy): Bacteria > Bacillati > Actinomycetota > Actinomycetes > Micrococcales > Promicromonosporaceae > Cellulosimicrobium > Cellulosimicrobium sp. NPDC030954. Next base: position 104,120 of record NZ_JBVIFN010000003.1, on the reverse strand, counting down.
GAGGCCACCGAGACCGGCCTCCGTCACGGGGGTGACCGTGAGGTGGGTCGTGTGCGGCAGGTGGGTCCCGTCGTCCTGCGCGAGCCCCGGCTGGGGCTGGAGGACCCAGCCGAGCGACCGGACGGCGTCGGCCCACAGGTGCGGGTCGACCTGCCGCGCCGGCGGCACCGTCTCGTCGCAGGCCACCGCGATCAGGGGACCGGTGGGGCGCCCGACGACGCGCAGCCCGTCGATCCCGTCGATCGCCTCGTGCAGGGCCCGGGTCGCGCGCACGCACCGCGCGGTGAGGGCCGTGTACCCGGCCGTGCCGAGGGCCTGGCTCACGGCCCACGCCGCCGCGAGCGGCGCCGCCGAGCGCGAGCCGGACGTCGTCGGGTTGACCACCGGGTAGCCGGGCCAGCTCGTCGTCGCGAAGAACTGACGGCGCTGGCGGTCGCGCCCGCGCACGAGCAGGACCGACGTGCCCTTGGGCGCGTAGCCGTACTTGTGCACGTCGGCGGAGATGCTCGTCACGCCCGGCACGGAGAAGTCGAACGCGGGCACCGGCGCACCGCCCGCGCCCTCCCAGAACGGCAGGACCCACCCGCCGACGCACGCGTCCACGTGCACCGGCACGCCGCGCGCGGCGGCCGCGGCGGCGACCTCGGCCACCGGGTCGACGACGCCGTGCGGGTACGACGGCGCGGACACGACGACCAGCGCGACCTCGGCGCCGTCGGTCCCGCCGTCGAGCGCCGCGACGAGGTCGGCGGCCGCGAGGGTCCCGGTCGCGGGGTCGACCGGCACGAGCGTGAGGTCGACCTCGAGGTACTGCGCGGCCTTGCGGAACGCCGCGTGCACGCTCACCGGGGCGACGACGCGCGGGCGCACGTCGGGCCGGGCCGCGCGGGCGGCGTCGCGGGCGATCTTCACCGCGAGGAGGCAGCTCTCGGTCCCGCCGGAGGTCACCGAGCCCACGACGGCGTCGGGCCCGGTGGCGGGCCCGCGGAGCATGGTCCGGGCGAAGGCGACCAGCTCGGACTCCATGACGGCGACCGACGTGAACGTCGTCGGGTCGAGTCCGTTGACGGGCTGGACCGCGCGGGCCGCCGCGGCGGCGAGCTCGTCGAGCTCGGCGAGGCCGGGGTCGTAGACGTAGGACAGGACGCGGCCCCCGTGCGTGGGGGCGTCGGCGGCGCGGAGCGCGGCGAGCCGGTCCAGGATCCCGTCCGTGCGCAGGGGGACGTCGCCCGGCGCGGCGCCGGGGTGCTTCGTGGAGGGGTCAGTCGTGCGCTCGGTCGGTGGCGGCGTGGTCACGCGGCAGCTCCGGTGCTGTGTCGTCGATGTCCCCCCTGCGCAGACCGTACCGTACGAGCGGTACGAGGCTTGCCAGCACGAGGACCGCGGGGACGACCGAGAACGACAGGGCGATGCCGTCGACCGCCGCGGTCGGCTGCGTCACGGTCTCCCCGGCGCGCGTCGACACGTAGCCCGTGATGCCGAGGACGAGCGAGAGCACCGCGGCGCCGAGCGCCATGCCCGTGGTCTCGCCCGCCGTCCAGACGCCGCTGAACGCCCCGCCGCGTCCCTCGCCGTGCGTGCGCGCGTCGTGGGCGATGACGTCCGGGAGCATCGCGAGCGGGAGCGCCTGCATGCCCGCGTAGGCGATCCCGGCGAGCGCCGTCGGGACGTACACCCACGCGCCGGGCGCCCACAGGAGCGGGATCATCCCGAGCGCGGCGACGGCGAAGAGCACCGTGGCCACGACGAAGCCGCGCTCCTTCCCGTCCCGGCGCGCGAGCCGGGTCCACAGGGGCATGCAGAGCAGGGCAGGGGCGATGAGGGCGGCGAAGAGGTAGCTCACCGCGGCCTCGTCGTGCAGCACGTAGCGGGCGACGTACGCCGCGCCCGCGAGCATGAGGCCGGTGGCGACCGCCTGGAGGAAGAACGCCGCGAGCAGCGTGCGGAACGGCCGCGAGCGGCGCAGCGCGTCGAACGCCTCGCGGACCGCGAGGGTCCACGCGCGCGAGGCGGACGTCGACGCGGCGGGGCCGAGCGGCGTCGTGCCCGCGACCGGCGCCGAGCCACCTGTCGTGCCCGAGCGGCCGGTCCGGGGGGCGACGCGGGTGGCGACGAGCATGCCCGCGCCGATGACCACGCCGGACACGACGCCCATGACGAGGTAGCCCGAGGTCGAGTCGCCGCCACCGCGCAGCGCGGGGCCCCCCGCGCCGAACAGCAGGATCGCGAACGCGAGCGCCGCGACGCGCCACGCGAGCAGCCGCGTGCGGCCGTCGTAGGTGGGGTCGAGCTCGGCCGGCAGGGCGATGTACGGGACCTGGAAGAGCGAGAACGCCGTCGCGGCGAGGAGGAACGCGACGAGCACCCAGATCGCCGCCGCGGTGGGCCCGGCCGCGGCGGGGACGGCGAACGTCAGCGCGAAGAAGACGGGCAGCGTGAGGGCGCCGATCGTCATGAAGCGCCGGCGCGAGCCGGTGCGGGCGAGGTCGCGGTCGGAGCCGTACCCGATGAACGGGTCGATGACGACGTCCCAGACCTTCGCGCCGGTGACGATGAGCCCCGCGACCGCGGCGGGCACCGCGAGCGCGTCGGTCAGGTACACGAGCAGCACGAGCCCGGGCAGGGTGCCGAAGCCCCCGGTGCCCACGGAGCCGGCGGCGTAGCCGGCGATCGTCCTGCGCGAGAGCCGGGGGGAGGCGGTGGCGTTCGTCACAGGGGCAGCGTAGAGGCTGGTCGGGCGCGGGGCGGCCCGGGCGCGTGCCGCGCCGGGTAGGCGAGGGGAATACGTGGGGCAGGATCGTTGCTCTACGAGGCAGACACCCCCCACCGTCCCAGGAGGATCATCCATGGCCACGCAGACGCTCACCGAGTCCACCTTCGAGCAGACGATCACGGAGAACGACATCGTCCTCGTCGACTTCTGGGCCGACTGGTGCGGACCGTGCAAGATGTTCGCGCCCGTGTTCGAGGCGTCGTCGGAGGAGAACCCGGACGTCGTGCACGGCAAGATCGACACCGAGGCCGAGCGCGGCCTGGCCGCGGCGGCGAACATCACGTCGATCCCGACGCTCATGGCCTTCCGCGAGGGCATCCTCGTCTTCTCCCAGCCCGGCGCGCTCCCCGCCCCCGCGCTCAAGCAGGTCGTGGACGCCGTGAAGGGCCTCGACATGGAGGACGTGCGGCGCCAGATCGCCGCGGCGAACGACGGCACCCCGGCAAAGGACGCCTGACCCCGGCCCCGCGTACACGTACGGCCCGGCACCTCGAGGTGCCGGGCCGTTCGCGTCTCGGTCAGAGGCCGTCGTGCGCGCGCAGGATGCGCCTCGACGGAAGAAGCCGGTGCCCGCACCGGCAGGGGGCAATGGTGCGGACACCGGCTCTGACGTCAGGCTAGGCGCCCAACTGGACGGGCGTCCAGTTAACGGGCGGGTGAAAGACAGGGTGTCGCTCAGGGTGCGCGAGGCGGGACTCGAACCCGCACGTCCGAGGACACCAGGACCTAAACCTGGCGCGGCTGCCAGTTACGCCACTCGCGCGCGGTGGTCAGTCTACGGCGCGAGCGCTGCGTCCCCGGTCGGTCGAGGCGTCCGGGGCGCCGCGCTCGTGCGGGGACGCAGCGCTCGCGCCGCAGGGGCTACTTCGGGTCGATGCCCAGGTCGCGGCGCAGCTTGGCGACGTGGCCCGTCGCCTTGACGTTGTACTGCGCGAGCTCGACCGTGCCCTCCGGGTCGACGACGACCGTCGAGCGGATGACGCCGACGACGGTCTTGCCGTAGAGCTTCTTCTCGCCCCACGCGCCGTACGCCTCGAGGACGGTCTTGTCGACGTCGGAGACGAGCGGGAACGTGAGGTGCTCGGCCTCGACGAAGGCCGCGATCTTCTCGACCGGGTCGGGGGAGACGCCGACGACCGAGTACCCGGCGCCCTGGAGCGAGGCGAGGTTGTCGCGGAAGTCGCAGGCCTCGGTCGTGCAGCCGGGGGTGCCGGCGGCCGGGTAGAAGTAGACGACGACGTGCTTGCCGCGCAGGTCGGAGAGCGTGACGGTGCTGCCGTCGGCGGCGGGCAGGGTGAAGTCGGGAGCGGTGTCGCCGACGGTGAGGCGCGTGGACATGGATCTCCTTCGGTCCGGCCAGGGTGTGGGCTCGAGCGTAGGTGAGGCGTCGTGGCACCGGTAGCGTTGTGGCTGTGAGCAAGACGACGTCCGCCCCCTCCGCGTCCTCGACCCGCCCGTCCTCGGCCCGGCCGGCGGCCCGTGACCTCCCGATCCGGATGCTGCACGACCGGCTCCTCGTCGACCCGGAGGTCGACGCGAGCGAGCGCCAGAGCTCGGCGGGCCTCGTCATCCCCGCGACGGCCGTGGGCCCGAAGCGCCTGGCGTGGGCCGTCGTCGTCGCCGCTGGTGAGCACGTGCGTCAGGTGGCCGTGGGCGACCGCGTCCTGTTCGACCCGGACGACCGCGCGGAGGTCGAGCTCGGGGGCCGGGACCTCGTGCTGCTGCGCGAGCGCGACGTGCACGCCGTGTCCCAGGAGGTCGAGGAGGACGGCCCGACGGGCCTGTACCTCTGAACCGGGCCGTGGGCCCCGCCGCGTGGTCGGGGCGTCGGGCGGTGTCGCCGACGTCACACGGGGGCGGGCGGAACGGATTTTCCCGGCGCGCCCGCGGCTGCTAGTGTTTTCTCTCGCGCGCCATTAGCTCAATTGGCAGAGCAGCTGACTCTTAATCAGCGGGTTCGGGGTTCGAGTCCCTGATGGCGCACCACCACCGATCGGGCCGTCCGTACGCGGGCGGCCTGAGCCGTGCCGGTCGAGGGACCGGGGCGGCGGGAGCGGAACTCCTCGTGCAGGACGACCCGCGGCCGCTGGTAGTGTTCCCTCTCGCGCGCCATTAGCTCAATTGGCAGAGCAGCTGACTCTTAATCAGCGGGTTCGGGGTTCGAGTCCCTGATGGCGCACCCTTCCTGACCAGGCCGTCCACCCTCCCGGGTGGGCGGCCTTCGTCGTTCCTGCTGGTCGCCCGCAGCAACCGTCGCCGTCCGTTTCGCCGGAGTTCGCTCCGCGCCGACCTCGTGTTCACCCGCGCCGGGAAGGGTCCGGTCCGGGCGCCGTCGCCGTTCGGCAACGTCGCCCGTCGACCAGCTCGCCACGGAAGGGAACCACGATGGACACGTCCGTGCCCACGCACAGGACTTCGAGACGGACCGAGAGACGGACCGCCGCCAGCGTGCGGCGCCGCGGCGCGGTCGCCGGGGTGCTCGGGACCGCGCTCGTCGCCGGCCTGCTCGCGCCCGGCGCCGCCGCTGCGACGGACCCGGTCACCGGCGCCGCCCGGACCGCTGCCGGCAGCACCGCCGGGACCGCCGCGGAGACGCGGCCGGTGCTGAGCCCGACGGCCGGCACCTTCCTCGACGGCACCGTCCGTGTCGCGGCCGACCCGGTGCGTGCGGGCGACCCCGTCACCGCGCTCGCGGTGGACGGCACGGCGCTCGACGCCGCGGCGACCCCCGCGACGGCGCGCCTGCTGTTCGACGTCGGCAGCAACTCGATCGAGAGGCGCTACGGCAGCTACGTGCTGGTCAACGGCGAGCGCCTCGAGCTCGACCGCGACATGGTGTCCGAGCGCGTCGCCCTCGACGTGCCGGCGCAGTGGCTCGCGCAGGGCGAGAACACGGTGCGGTTCGTCGTCGGCGCGGTCACGACGTCCTGCGGGTCGAACTACGACGACTACGACCTCACGGACGTGTCGCTCGAGCTCCTGGGAGAGGCCGCCGACGGGTCGGCCAACAGCTTCTCCTACGCGTTCGGCGACGGGTCGTGCGGGACCAACACCTCGCGGGTGCTCTCGGCGGACCTCACGTTCGACCTCGTGCAGGACCCGGCGGCCACCACGGGCCTCGCCGCGGACCTCGACACGACGACGCTGGACAACGGCGCCCACACGCTCACCGCGACGACCGCCTCCGGCGCGTCCGCGTCGAGCGCGGTCACCGTGAACAACGGCGCTCCGGGCGCCCCCGTCGTCGTCCCCGCCGACGGCGCGCTGCTGCACGGGCCGCAGAGCCTCCTCGCGACGCCGCCGGCCGGTGGCGACGCGCCCGTGGGCATCGAGCTGGACGGCGACCCGCTGACCACCGTCGCGACGCTCGGCGCCGGCTCGTCCCGGTTCGTCTTCACCGTGGGCTCCAACTCGATCGAGGCCCGCTACACCAACCACCTGCTCGTCAACGGACAGCGCATCGACCTGGTCGACCGCGACTACGTGAGCGAGACGGTGCGGATCGACGTCCCGAACGCGTTCCTCCTGCCCGGGCGCAACACCGTCCGCTTCGTGACCGGCACCTACCCGACGTCGTGCGGGGACAACCGCGACGACTTCGCGATCTCCGGCATCGGTCTCGACGTGACCGACGGCAAGGCGACGGGCGTGGGCATCGCGCCGTCCTACTCGTTGGGCGACGGCGACTGCGGCACGAGCACGACGAAGCCGCGCGAGGTCGACCTCGTCTTCGACGTCGTGCGGGACGCCGACGCGCCCGCGACCGGCCTGCGCGCCGACGTCGACACGACGACGCTCGCCGACGGCCAGCACACGATCACGTCGGCGACGGCCGCCGGCGCGGTCGCGCGCCGGACCGTCACGACCGACAACACCGGTCCCGCGGTCGTCTCGAGCACGCCCGCCGCGGGTGCCGCGCTCGCCACGGCGACGAGCCTCGCCGTCGAGCTCGAGGACGCCTCGGGCGTCCTGTCCGGCCCCGACGTCACGCTCGACGGCGAGCCGCTCCCGCTCGGCGCGCCCGTCGGCCCCGGCCTCGCCCCGGGCGAGCACACGCTCGTCGTCGCGGCGACGGACGTGCTCGGCAACGCGAGCACCCACGAGATCGCGTTCACGAGCCTCGGCGTGCCCGACGTCCCGACCGACCTGGCCCCGGCGCACGGCACCCGCGACGTGACCGGGAGCGTCGACCTGTCGGCGCGCGTGACGGCTCCCGGCGGCGGCGACGTCACCGCGACGTTCTCCCGCGCCGACGTCACCGCCCCCGCGCTCGTCGCGCAGGGCGAGTCGGCCGAGATCCCGACCACGCTGCCCGTCGCGGGCGAGCAGCCTGCCGCCGCGGACGCGCTCGCACCCGGCGACGACCTGACGCTCGACTCCCCGCAGAGCCGCGACGTCACCTACCAGCGCTTCGAGCTGCCCGCCGACGGCGACACGGCCGGGCAGGTCGCCCGCTGGGAGGGCGTCGTCGACCCGCAGCGCCTCGCGACGCTGCACGTGTGGGACGGGGAGCGGTGGGAGCCGCTCGCGTCCGCGCGCGGTGCCGCCGAGGGCACGACAGCCCTGAGCGCCGTGCTCCGCGGCGGCGCCGCCGTCGACGGGACGGTGCACGTGCTCGTGACGGGCACGGACCCGTTCGCCGACGACATCGCGGCGGGCGGATCGCGCGACGAGACCGACTTCGCGCCGCGCGAGGACTACGACTTCTCGCTCGTGCACTTCACCGACACGCAGTACCTGTCCGAGGGCGCGGTCGAGCAGGAGACGGCCGAGGAGCGTGCCGTGTGGGCGAAGGCCTACACGGACCTCACGCAGTGGGTCGTGGACAACGCCGAGGAGCGGGGCATCGCGTACGTCGGCCACACGGGCGACGTGAACGAGAACTACACGCGCCTCCCGGCCGACGACGCGATGGCGGCCCAGGTCCGCGGCGAGTACGAGTTCTCGTCGTCCGCGCAGAAGATCCTCGACGACGCGAACATCCCCAACGGCGTCCTCGCCGGCAACCACGACAACCTCACGGGCCAGGACAACGGGCCCGGGGCGCTGTTCAACGAGTTCTACGGGCCCGAGCGGTACGAGGCCCTGTCCGCGGGCTGGGAGGACGCCTCCTACGGCGGGCCGTGGCGTGACGGCGACAACCAGAACCACTACGACCTGTTCAGCGCGGGCGGGCTCGACTTCGTCGCGGTGTACCTGTCGTACGGCGTGACGGACGAGGAGGCGGCCTGGGCGGACGGCGTGCTCAAGCAGTTCCCCGACCGCAACGCCGTCGTCCTCACGCACGACTACCTCGTGCCCAGCACGAACCCCGACGGGCGCGACTCCGAGATCTCGACGCCCGACGGCCGCCTCGTGCACGCCAAGGTCGTCGAGCCCAACCCGAACGTGTTCCTCGTCCTCGCGGGACACCGTCACGGCGTCGGCATCAACGTGCGCCAGGACGTCGGCACGCCGGGCAGCGGCGTCGTCGAGCTGCTCGCGGACTACCAGTTCTACGAGGTCACCGCCGAGGAGGCGGGGCTCACCGAGATCGGCGGGTACGCGCCCGACCAGGGCCTGCGCCTCGGCGCGAGCTTCCTGCGCCTGCTGCAGTTCGACGTCGACCGCTCGGAGATGATCGTCGACACGTACTCGCCGTGGCTCGCGAACTTCGGGGCCACCGAGTACGACGACGAGCTGCGCTACGACGGCCGCGAGGACGACTTCACGGTCCCCGTGGACCTCACCTCGCGCGTGACGAGCCTCGTGACGGACTCCGTGTCGCTCTACGCCCCGGCGCAGGAGATCGGCCGCGTGACCGTGCCGTCGGGCGAGGTCGCCACGGTCACGTGGGACGGGCTCGAGCCCGGCGCCCTCCACGCGTGGACCGTCACGGCGACGAGCGCGGGCGGCGGCACCTCCGTCTCGCCGGTGAGCACGTTCACGACGGCGCCCGGCGAGGACGGGCTCGTCGTCGCGACGACGGCGCGCAGCCAGTGCATGGCGGGCACGGCGTACGTCGCGGTCCGGGCCCTGAACGCCGACACCGTGCCGGTCGACGTCACGCTGAGCACGCCGTACGGCGAGCGCACCGTGACGGGCGTGCAGCCGGGCGCGTCGGCGTACCAGGCGTTCGCGGTCCGCTCGGCGCAGGTCGCGGCGGGCAGCGCGCACGTGGCCGCGACCGGCGACGGCCGCACGTTCGCGGGCGACGTCGCGTTCGACGCGCTGGCGTGCGGCTGACCCGTGCGCCGCGCGGGTGACCGGGGCGACCCGGTGACGCGCCGTGCCGAGAGGTGAGACGTGGCCCCCGAGCGCTCGCGCTCGGGGGCCACGTCTCCGTCCTCGGCGCGGGAGCCGTCCTGGTCAGACGGCGGCCCACCCGCCGTCGCTGTGCAGGACGGCGCCGGAGACGTTCGCCGAGTCGTCCGACAGCAGCCACGTGATCGCCGCGGCGAGCTCGTCGGCGCTCGCGGCGGGCGGGACGGTCGTCGCCATGATCGGCCCGAGCCGCTCGCCGGCGTACGGCGAGCGGAACGGCGCCTCGATGCTCGTCGCGACGGCGCCCGGCGCGACGACGTTCGCCCGCACGCCCTGCGGGGTGTAGAAGAACGCCGTGCTCTTCGTGAAGCCGACGATCGCGTGCTTCGACGTCGCGTACGCGGTGCCCGAGGCCGACGCGCGCGAGCCCGCCTCGGACCCGACGTTGACGATCGACCCCTTGCCGGCGTCGAGCATGAGGGGCAGCACCGCGCGCGTGAGCCGCATGACGGCCGTGACGTTGACGGCCAGGACGAGGTCCCAGGTCGAGTCGTCGACCTCAGCGGTCGGCAGGAAGCCGTCCATGATGCCCGCGACGTTGGCGAGCGCGTCCACGCGGCCGTCCGCCGCCGCGACCACCGCGTCCACGGTGGTCTGCGCGCTCACGTCGCCCGCGACCGTCACGAGGGCGTCGGTCCCGACGTCCGCGACGAGCTTGTCCAGCCGGTCCTCCCGGACGTCCGTCGCGACGACGCGCGCGCCCTCCGCGAGCAGCCGCTCGACGGTCGCGCGCCCGATCCCGGCGCCCGCGCCGGTGACGATCGCGGTGCGGCCCTCGAACCTTCCTGGTACGTGGTTGCTGACCATGACGGCTCCTTCCGTCCGCGCCGGCACTGCCGTCGTCCGGCGTCCTGGTCCCATCCCACCGTCCGGCTCCCGGCGCGCGCGAGAGCCGATCGTCCCGGGTCCGGTGCCGGTGGTCCTCCGTCCCGCAGCCTCCGCGGGCGGTGTCCCGACCCCGCGCGCCGGGGTAGGGTCGGCGTCGTGACGCACCCGTCCGTGACCCCCTGGTGGCCGGCCGCCTGACGGCCGGTGACCTCATCCGGCCGTGCCCCGACGACGTGGGCGGCCTCGGCGGACCCCGGTGCACGCGTCGTCGGCCCAGCGGCCTGTACCTCCCGAGTACCCCACGAGTACCCCCGAGCTGGAGCCCAGAATGACGACACAGCAGTCTCCCGTCCCCGTCCGGTCCCTCGAGCCGACCGGAGCGGAGGTGCCCTCGACCGTCCCGACGCACTGGTACAACCTCGCCGCGGACCTGCCCGAGCCCGTGCCGCCGCACCTGCACCCCGGCACGCGCGAGCCGCTCACGCCCGACGACCTCGCGCCGCTGTTCCCGCTCGCGCTCGTCCAGCAGGAGGTGACGACGGAGCGCTACGTCGAGATCCCGCAGACGGTCCGCGAGATCTACGCCCTGTGGCGGCCGTCGCCGCTCGTGCGCGCGCGGCGCCTCGAGCGGGCCCTGGGCACCCCGGCCCGGATCTACTACAAGTACGAGGGCGTGAGCCCGGTCGGCTCGCACAAGCCGAACACCGCCGTCGCTCAGGCGTACTACAACGCGCTCGAGGGCACGACGAAGCTCACGACCGAGACCGGCGCGGGCCAGTGGGGCGCGTCGCTGTCGTTCGCGGGCGCGCTGCTCGGGCTCGACGTCGAGGTGTGGCAGGTGCGCGCGTCGTTCGACTCGAAGCCGTACCGCCGGGCGCAGATGGAGGTCTACGGCGGGATCTGCCACCCGTCGCCGTCGGACCTCACCGAGGCGGGCCGCGCGATGCTCGCCGCCGACCCGGGCACGACGGGGTCGCTCGGCATGGCGATCAGCGAGGCCGTGGAGACGGCGGCGAAGGACCCCGCGGCGCACTACGCGCTGGGCAGCGTGCTCAACCACGTCATGCTGCACCAGAGCGTCATCGGCCAGGAGGCCCTCGTCCAGCTCGACGAGGCGGGCGAGGGGGCGCCCGACGTCGTGTTCGGGTGCGCGGGCGGCGGGTCGAACCTCGCGGGCCTGACGTTCCCGTTCCTGGGCCGCAACCTGCGCGAGGGCACGACGACGCGGCTCGTCGCGTGCGAGCCGGCCGCGTGCCCGTCGCTGACCCAGGGGGAGTACCGCTACGACTTCGGCGACGTCGCGGGCCTCACGCCGCTGCTCAAGATGCACACGCTCGGCAAGGACTTCGTCCCGCCGGCGATCCACGCGGGCGGCCTGCGGTACCACGGCATGTCGCCGATGGTGTCGCACGCGGTGAACCTCGGGCTCATGGACGCGGTCGCCGTCGAGCAGGACGAGGCGTTCGTCGCGGGCACGCTGTTCGCGCGCAGCGAGGGCATCATCCCGGCGCCCGAGTCGACGCACGCCGTGGCGGCCGCGATCGCGCACGCGCGCGCCGCGACCGAGCCCGAGGTGATCGTGCTCGGGCTGTCGGGCAACGGCGTCCTCGACCTGCCGGCGTACGCGGCGTACGTCTGACGGACCTCGGGCGCCCCGCGCGGTAGGTCCTCGCGCGGGGCGCCCGTACCCTGGTGCGATGCCCGAGCCGACCCCCGACACCCTCGACGACCGCCCGCGCTACCGCACGCAGCCGGTGTCGTTCGTGCGACGCAGCGGGCGCCTCGCGCCCCGCCAGCAGCGGGCGTGGGACGCCCACCGGGACCGCTACGTCGTCGACGTGCCGCGCGACGTCGCGCGGACGTCGGTCGACCCGGAGTTCGTGCTGGACGTCGCGGGCACGTTCGGGCGCGACGCGCGCCTCGTCGTCGAGATCGGCTCGGGCCAGGGCGAGGCCGTGGTGGCCGCGGCAGAGCGCGAGCCGGGCACCGACTTCCTCGCCGTCGAGGTGTACGCCCCGGGCCTCGCGCAGACCGTGCTGCGCGCGTCCCAGCACGACCTCACGAACGTGCGCCTGGTCCAGGCGAACGCAGCCGAGCTCCTGGCCACGACGCTGCCCGCGGGGAGCGTCGACGAGCTGTGGATCTTCTTCCCCGACCCGTGGCACAAGTCCCGCCACCACAAGCGGCGACTCGTGGCGCCGTCGTTCGCGGCCCTCGCCGAGCGGGTGCTGCGGGCTCCGGGCGACGGCGCCCGGCCGGGCGGCACGCTGCGGCTCGCCACGGACTGGGCCGAGTACGCGGAGCAGATGCTCGACGTGCTCGACGCCGCGCCCGGGCTGCGCAACGTCCACGGCCCGCGCGGCGTGGCGCCGCGCTTCGAGGGCCGCGTCCTCACCGGGTTCGAGCGCAAGGGCGAGAACGCCGGCCGCGTCATCACCGACCTGGAGTACGTGCGCGTCTGACGTGTCGCGACCGGCCGTGCCGGGTTCTTGCGGACAGAAGTGATCTACGGCACATTGTGCCGGGGGAGAACGTCGCCCCGGGCACGCAGCGTCGCGTGCGGTCGCGTCGACAGGTGGCCGTCTGCGGGGTGCGGGCTCTCTGTCAGTCCACGGAATGAGCCAACGGAGGCGTCATGACCGACGTGACGGCCGCCCCCGGACCGGGGTCCGCCGACGAGACCGACTACCAGCGCGTGCAACGCTCGCCCGAGTTCCAGGACCTGCGCAGACGCTTCCGGAACTTCGTGTTCCCGATGACCGCGCTGTTCCTCGTGTGGTACTTCGTCTACGTGCTGCTGGCGAACTACGCGCACGACTTCATGAGCATCCGGGTGTGGGGGAACGTCACGGTCGGGCTGCTCTTCGGCCTCGGCCAGTTCGTGTCCACGTTCGCGATCACCATGATCTACGCGCGCTGGGCCAACAAGCGCTTCGACACCGCGGCCGACGCGCTGCGCCGGGAGATCGAGGAGGACGAGCTGTGAGCGCGCACCTCCTGGCCGCGGAGGCCACCGACGTCGGGAACCCGGTCGTCAACGTCGCGATCTTCGGCGTCTTCGTCGCCGTGACGCTCGTCATCGTGCTGCGCGCGTCGCGGCAGAACAAGTCCGCCGCCGACTACTACGCGGGCGGGCGCTCGTTCACGGGCCCGCAGAACGGCACCGCCATCGCGGGCGACTACCTCTCCGCCGCGAGCTTCCTCGGGATCTGCGGCGCCATCGCGATCAACGGCTACGACGGCTTCCTCTACTCGATCGGGTTCCTCGTGGCGTGGCTCGTCGCGCTCCTGCTCGTGGCCGAGCTGCTGCGCAACACGGGCAAGTTCACGATGGCCGACGTGCTGTCGTTCCGGCTCAAGCAGCGCCCCGTGCGGATGGCGGCGGCGCTCGCGACCCTGGCCGTCGTGTTCTTCTACCTGCTCGCCCAGATGGCGGGCGCCGGCGGGCTCGTGGCCCTGCTGCTCGGCGTCTCCTCGACGGCGGGGCAGAGCGTGGTCGTCGCGGTCGTGGGCGCGCTCATGATCCTCTACGTGCTGGTCGGCGGCATGAAGGGCACCACGTGGGTGCAGATCATCAAGGCGGTGCTGCTCATCGCGGGCGCCGCGGTCATGACGGTGTGGGTGCTCGCCACGTTCGGCTTCAACCTGTCCGACCTGCTCCAGGGCGCGATCGACAGGGCGGGCGTCGGCGGCGAGGCGCTCATCGAGCCCGGCAAGCAGTACGGCGCGACCGGCACGACCAAGCTCGACTTCCTCTCCCTCGCCCTCGCCCTCGTGCTCGGCACCGCCGGGCTGCCGCACGTGCTCATGCGCTTCTACACCGTGCCCTCGGCCAAGGAGGCCCGCCGCTCGGTCGTGTGGGCGATCTGGCTCATCGGCATCTTCTACCTGTTCACGCTCGTGCTCGGGTACGGCGCCGGGGCGCTCGTGGGACCGGAGACGATCAGCGCGGCACCAGGCGGCGTGAACTCGGCGGCGCCGCTGCTCGCGTTCGCTCTCGGCGGGGAGATCCTGCTCGGCTTCATCTCCGCGGTCGCGTTCGCGACGATCCTCGCCGTCGTGGCGGGCCTGACGATCACCGCGGCGGCGAGCTTCGCCCACGACATCTACGCCAACGTCATCAAGCGGGGCGAGGTGAAGCCCGACGGCGAGGTCAAGGTCGCGCGCATCACGGTCGTCGTCATCGGGATCCTCGCGATCCTCGGCGGCATCTTCGCCCAGGGCCAGAACGTGGCGTTCCTCGTGGCGCTCGCGTTCGCCGTCGCGGCGAGCGCGAACCTGCCGACGATCCTCTACTCGCTGTTCTGGAAGCGGTTCAACACGTCCGGGGCGCTGTGGAGCATGTACGGCGGGCTGATCTCGTGCATCGTGCTCATCGCGTTCTCGCCCGTCGTGTCCGGCAAGGTCGACCCGGTGACGGGCGCGAGCCTGTCGATGATCAAGAACACGGACATCGACTTCGCGATCTTCCCGCTGAGCAACCCGGGCATCATCTCCATCCCGCTCGCGTTCCTGCTCGGGGTCCTCGGGACGCTGCTCAGCAAGGAGAAGCCGCACCCGGAGAAGTTCGCCGAGATGGAGGTCCGGTCGCTCACGGGCGCGGGCGCCGAGAAGGCGGTCGTGCACTAAGCGCGCGACACCTGTCGCGGGCGCCGCGAGGAGGCCCCGGTCCGGGCGACGGACCGGGGCCTCCTGCGCGTCCCCGTCCCGGGAATCCCGTGGCCCGGGCGGTCGGCCGTGACGTACCGTCCCGCCATGCCCTCCCCGTCCCTGCCCGACGCCGTCGCCCCCGAGGCCGGCCCGGCACCCGTCCTCGTGGTCACCGGGGCGATGGCCTCGGGCAAGTCGACGGTCGCCGACGCGCTCGCCCGGACGTTCCCCCTGGCCGCGCACGTGCGCGGCGACATGTTCCGCCGGTTCGTCGTGAGCGGGCAGGCGTCCATGGCGCCGCCCCTGTCGGCCGCGGCCCGTGCCCAGCTCGACCTGCGGCAGGAGCTCGCGGCGCAGGCCGCGGACACCTACGCCGCGGCGGGCGTGGTCGCGGTCGTCCAGGACATCCTGCTCGGGCCCGACCTGGAGCGGTTCACGGCGCGCGTGCGCACCCGGCCGTGCTACGCCGTCGTGCTCATCCCGGACGCCGCGACCCTCGCCGCGCGCGACGCCGCGCGGCACAAGCGGGCGTACGGGGACTGGACGCCGGACGAGTTCGCCGCGGCGGCCCGGTCGACGCCGGGCGGACTGCACCTCGACACCACGGGACGGTCCGTCGCCGAGACGGTGCGGCAGGTCCTCGACCGGCTCGACGAGGCGCGCGTCGCCTGACCCGCCGCCGAGCCCGCCGACCTCCCGCTGGGCGACGAGCGCGACGCCGCGTGAGGATGGGCCCATGACGAGCGACCCGCAGCAGGAGACCGCGCCCGACGAGACCTACGACGTGATCGTGATCGGCGGCGGGCCCGTCGGGGAGAACGCCGCCGACCGCGCCGGGCGCACGGGCCTGAGCGTCGCGCTCGTCGAGGCCGAGCTGGTGGGGGGCGAGTGCTCCTACTGGGCGTGCATCCCCTCCAAGACGCTCCTGCGGCCGGGCGCGGCGCGCGCCGAGGCGCGCGGCGTCCCGGGGGTGGGCGTGGACGACGCGCTCGACGTCCCCGCGATCCTCGCGCGGCGCGACGCGATGGTCGCGGACTGGGACGACGGCGGCCAGGTCTCCTGGGTCGAGGGCGCGGGGATCGCGCTCGTGCGCGGGCTGGGACGGATCGTCGGCCCGCGTCTCGTGGAGGTCGTCGCCGAGGAGCCCGACGCCGACCCGGACGACCTCCCGCGGACGCGGCGGCTCGCGGCCCGGCACGCCGTGATCGTCGCGACGGGGAGCGTCCCCGTGCTCCCCGACGTGCCCGGCCTGGCCGACGCCAACCCCTGGACGAGCCGCGAGGCGACGGCGGTCGAGGACGTCCCCGAGTCGCTCGCGATCGTGGGCGGCGGAGTGGTCGCGACGGAGATGGCCGTCGCGTTCGCCGACCTCGGCACGCGCGTCACGGTCCTCTCGCGCGGGGGGCTGCTCGGCCGGACCGAGCCCTGGGCGGGCGTGGCGGTCGCGGCGTCGCTGCGTGAGCTGGGCGTGGACGTGCGCCTCGGGGTCGCCACCGAGTCGGTCGAGGCGCTGCCCGACGGCGGGGCGCGCCTCACGCTCTCGGCCGTCGGGTCGCGGTGGGGCGGGGACGACGCCGGCGAGGCGCCGGACGTGTCGCCCGTGACGGCGGAGCGCGTGCTCGTCGCCACCGGTCGTGCCCCCCGGACGCAGGACCTCGGCGTCGACAGCGTCGGGCTCACCCCGGGGCGCGCGCTCGACGTCGACGACACGATGCTCGTGCAGGGGTTGCCGCAGGACGCTGCCGAGGGTGCCGAGGGCGGCTGGCTGTACGCCGCGGGTGACGTCACCGGCCGGGTCGCGACGACCCACCAGGGCAAGTACCAGGGCCGGGTCGTGGGCGACGTCGTCGCCGCGCGGTTCGGCGACCCGGACACCGACGGGGCCCCCACGGCGGGGGAGCGGGCACCCGCCGTCGGCGCGGCGCCCGCGCCGTGGTCGCGGTTCGCGGCGACCGCCGACGGCGTCGCGTCCCCGCAGGTCGTCTTCACACGCCCCGAGGTCGCGGCCGTCGGGCACACCGAGGCGTCCGCCCGGGAGGCCGGGATCGACGTGCGGGTCGTGCGGTACGACCTCGCGAGCGTCTCCGGCGCCGCCGTGCGCGCCGAGGACTACGCCGGCAGCGCCCAGCTCGTCGTCGACGCCGCGCGCGAGGTCGTCGTCGGCGCCACGTTCGTCGGCCCCGACGCGGCAGAGATGCTGCACGCCGCGACGATCGCCGTCGTGGGCGAGGTCCCGCTGCGGCGGCTGTGGCACGCGGTGCCGTCGTACCCGACGGTGAGCGAGGTCTGGCTGCGCTTCCTGGAGGAGTACGGGCTGTAGCGTGCGACGTCGCGGCGGCGAGGGCACGCCGCCGAGACCGGGCACGTCACAGGGCCGGGCGCCCGCGCGGCGGTCCCGTCCCCTAGGCTCGGGGCGTGACGACCGAGACCTCAGCCCCGCGCGTCGCCCTCGCGACGTGCTCCGTCCTGCCGCACCTGGACCCTGACGACGCGCCGCTCGTGCGCGCGCTCGACGCCCGTGGCGTCGCCGCGCAGCCCGCCGTCTGGGACGACCCGGACGTCGACTGGGCAGCGTTCGACGCCGTCGTCGTGCGCTCGACGTGGGACTACTCGGCCCGGCGCGACGAGTTCGTCGCGTGGGCGGCGCGCGTCCCGCGCATCCTCAACGCGGAGGCCGTGCTCCGCTGGAACACCGACAAGGGCTACCTGCGCGAGCTGGAGGGCGCGGGTATCCCCGTGATCCCGACGCTGTGGCTCGACCCCGCGCGCAACCTGTCCTCGCGCGCGATCCACACGCGCCTGCCCGCCCAGGGCGACTTCGTCATCAAGCCGGTCGTCAGCGCCGGGGCCAAGGACACGGGCCGCTACCAGGCGGGCGAGGCGCACTCGCGGGGGCTCGCGATCCAGCACGCGAAGAACCTGCTGGTCTCGGGGCGCGAGGTCATGGTGCAGCCGTACGTGACGAGCGTCGACACCGCGGGCGAGACGGGCCTCGTCTTCGTCGACGGCGAGTTCTCCCACGCCGTGCGCAAGAACGCGCTCCTCACCGGCCCGCACCGCCCGACCCGCGGCCTGTACCAGCAGGAGGAGATGAGCCCGTTCACCGCGACCGAGGAGCAGCTCGACGTCGCGCGCCGGGCGCTCGCGGTGGCGGCGGACGCGGTCGGCGGCGGGGACGTGACGAGCTTCCTCTACGCCCGCGTCGACGTCGTGACGGGCAACGACGGCGGCGTCGTCGTCATCGAGCTCGAGCTCACCGAGCCGTCGCTGTTCCTCGCCCTCGCCCCGGGGTCGCTCGACCGGTTCGCCGACGCGATCGCCGCGCGCGTCGCGCACTGACGTCACCTCCTGACGTCGCGCACCGACGTCGGGAACCGGCTGCCGGCCGGCTCGTGACCGTGGCCCGTCCCGGGGACCGGGACGGGCCACGATCCTGCAGGGCCGGCGGTCAGGCCAGGCCGTTCTCCGACAGCCAGTCCGCCGCGATGTCCTCGGGCGAACGCTGGTCGACCCGGGACTCGACGTTCAGGGCGATCAGGCCCTCCGGGGTGAGGGCCGCGCTGACCGGGTTGATGACGTCCGCGATCTCGTCGGCGAGGTCCGCGTTGACGAGCGGCACCACGTTGGACGCGAGGAAGAGCCCCTCGGGGTCCTCGAGCGTCACGAGGTTCTCGGTCTGGATGCTCGGGTCGGCGCTGAACACGTTGGCGATGTTCACGGTGCCGGCCACGAGGTCCTGCACGGTGGTGTCGCCCGTGGCGACGAAGGAGACGTCGACGCCGTACACGTCCTTGAGACCCTGCGGGCCGTAGGGGCGCTGCTCGAGCTCCGCCGGGCCGCCGAGCGTGAGCGGCACGTCGAGCCCGGCGAGGTCCGCGAGGCTCGTGAGGTCGTGCTCCGTGGCGAAGGCCTCGGTGACGTTGTACGAGTCCTGGTCGGTCGCGCTCGACTGGTCGAGGACCGTGAGCCCGTCGGGCAGCGCGTCCTGGAGCGCGGCGTAGACGTCCTCGGGGGACGTCGCGGTGGTCTCCGGGTCGAAGAACTGCAGCAGGTTGCCCGTGTACTCCGGGAAGAGCTGGATCTCGCCGTCCTCGAGCGCGGGCATGTAGGCGTCGCGCTGGCCGATCGAGAAGTTCCGCTCGACCGTGAAGCCCTGGGCCTCGAGCGCCTGGGCGTAGATCTCGGCGATGATCTCGTTCGAGTCGTAGGCCTGGGAGCCGATGACGATCGTGTCGGACGAGGCGCTGCCGTCGGACGCCCCGGTGTCGGCGTCGAGCGGGTCGGACCCGCCGCCGCAGGCGGTGAGCGTGAGGACGGCGGTCGCCGCTGCGGCGACGAGGGCGGCGGTGCGTCGGGTGCTGCGCATGTGTCTGCCTTTCTGAGGGCCGTCCCGGGGACCGGGAGGGTCGGGCGGAGTGCGGTGCGGGAGGTCGGGCCCGAGTATCAGGCGGTGGTCGGTGCGGGGACCCGGCGACGGCGCCGCCGGGCGGGTGCGTCGTCCGAGGAGCGGCCGACCGTCACGCCGCGCGGGACGACGACCCGTTGGAGGATCGCGAACAGCGCGTCGAGCACGACGGCCAGGACGACGACGAGGAGAGAGGCTCCGAGGATCTGGGAGAAGTCGCGGATCTGGATGCCCTGGACGATGTAGAAGCCGAGGCCCCAGTTGCCGATGTAGCCCGCGAGCGTGACGGTCGCGACCACCTGGAGGGTCGCGGAGCGGAGACCGCCGATGAGCAGCGGGAGCCCGAGCGGCACCTCGGCCTTGAAGAGCACCTGCCACCCGGTCATGCCGACGGACCGGGCGCCGTCGACGACGCGCCGCTCGACGGCTTCCACACCGGCGTAGGCGCCCGCGAGGATCGGCGGGATCGCGAGGAGGACGAACGCGGTGACGGACGCGGTGACCTTGTGCGTCACCCCGAAGACGAGGACGAGGAGCAGGACGAGCCCGAACGACGGGACGGCGCGGGCCGCACCCGAGAGCGCGACGGCGAACTCCCGGCCACGACCCGTGTGGCCGATGGCCCAGCCTGCCGGGATCGCGATCGCCGCGGCGATGAGCACCGAGACGAACGTGAACGCGAGGTGGGTCCAGATCGCCTCCGGGAGGGGGAGCGCGCCCGTGAGCCGGTCGGGGGAGAAGATCCAGGCGATCGCGTCGGAGAACAGGTTCATGCGCGCACCTTCCTGGACCAGGGCATGACCGCTCGCCCGGCGAGGACGAGCAGCAGGTCGACGAGCAGGGCGATGACGACGACCGCGACGACGCCCGAGAGGATCTCGGCGACGATCTGCCGCTGGTAGCCGTTGGTGAAGAGGTAGCCGAGGTTGTCGATCCCGATGAGGATGCCGACCGTCGCGAGCGAGATGGTCGACACGGCGGTGACGCGCAGCCCGGCGAGCACGACCGGTCCGGCGAGCGGGAGGTCGACCTGCCAGAAGCGCCGCCACGGCCCGTAGCCGACCGCGAGAGCGGCTTGCCGGACCGTCGGGTCGACCGAGGCGAGGGCGTCCGCGACGAACCGGGTCATGATGGCCACGGCGTAGATCGTCAGCGCGACGACCAGGTTCAGCTCGGACAGGAAGCTGATGCCGAGGAGCGGCGGGAGCAGCGCGAAGAGCGCGAGCGACGGGATCGTGTAGAGCAGGCCGACGAGCGTCAGGACGAGGCCCCGCGTGAGGCGGAACCGGAAGGCGAGCCAGCCCAGCGGGATCGAGACGAGGAACCCGAGCACGATCGGCACCACGCACTGGCTGAGGTGCTCGACCGTGAGACGGCCGATGAGGTCGAGATTGTCCAGGACCCAGGTCATGCGCCGCCCTCGGCGCGGTCGTCGACCAGGACGCCCTGGGTGCGTCCCGTGCCGTCCACGAGCACGGTCCCGTGCTCGGTGCGCTTGGTGTGCAGAGCCCGGGCGCCCCGCTCCGCCCCGATGAAGCTCGCGACGAACTCGCTCGCGGGGTTCTCCAGGATCTCGCTCGGGGACCCGATCTGGGCCACCTGCGCCCCCTTCTCGAGGATGACGACCTGGTCGCCGAGCAGGAACGCCTCGTCGATGTCGTGCGTGACGAAGACGACCGTCTTGTCCAGCTCGCGCTGCAGCCGGATGGTCTCCGTCTGGAGCTCGGCGCGCACGATCGGGTCGACGGCCCCGAACGGCTCGTCCATGAGCAGGATGTTCGGGTCCGCGGCGAGCGCGCGCGCCACGCCGACGCGCTGCTGCTGGCCCCCCGAGAGTTGGCTCGGGTAGCGGTCCGCGAGCGCGCGGTCGAGGCCCACGGTGTCGAGCAGCTCGAGCGCACGGTCGCGCGCCTGCCGGCGCGGGGTGCCCTCGAGGCGCAGCACCGTCGCCACGTTGTCGACGACCTTGTGGTGGGGGAGGAGCCCGCCGTTCTGCAGGACGTACCCGATGCTGCGGCGCAGCTTCACGGGGTCGCGGTCGAGGATGGACGCGCCGTCGATCTCGATCGTGCCCGACGTGGGCTCCACCATGCGGTTGATCATGCGCAGGAGCGTCGTCTTGCCGCTCCCGGACGACCCGACGAGCACCGTCGTGCGGTGGGGCGGGATCACCAGGTCGAAGTCCGCGACCGCCGCCGTGCCGTCCGGGTACGTCTTGGTGACCGATCGGAACTCGATCATGGGGCGCTGCCTCCCGACAGTCGGTGAACCGGCCTCCACCCAACCACGACCGTGGCCGGCCAGCCGAGCGCGATGCCACGCGTCCACCGACCGTACGTCGAACCACCGACACGTCGCACTCGCACCGGTACGTCGGCTTCGCGCCGTCGCGCACCACGCCGGTCCGGCGCGGGCCGCCCGGGGCGCCGCGGGATTCTCCCGTGACGTACACCACGTCGGGGCCTATCGTGGCGCTGTGCCGCCCCTCGACTCCCTGCTCGCCTTCTCCCTCGCCTCGCTCGTGCTCGTCGTGATCCCCGGGCCGAGCGTGCTGTTCGTCGTCGGCCGGTCGCTCACGCTCGGGCACCGGGGCGGGGTGCTGAGCGTCCTCGGCAACGAGCTCGGCGCGCTGACGCTCGTCGTCGCCGTGGCGCTCGGGGTCGGCACGGTCGTCGCGACGTCCGTGGCCGTCTTCACGGCCGTCAAGCTCGTCGGCGCGGCCTACCTCGTCTACCTCGGCGTCCAGGCGATCCGGCACCGGCGCGAGGGTGCCGTCGACGTCGACGTCGACGTCGACGTCGCGCCCGTGCGCGAGCCGTGGTGGCGCGTCGTGCGGCAGGGCTACGTCGTCGGCGTGACGAACCCGAAGACCATCGTGTTCTTCGTCGCCGTCCTGCCCCAGTTCACGGACTTCCACGCCGGTCGCGTGCCCGCCCAGATGATGGTGCTCGGACTGGTCTTCACGGTGATCGCGTTCGTCTGCGACAGCGCGTGGGCGCTCGCCGCCGGCGCGGCCCGGTCCTGGTTCGCCTCCTCCCCGCGGCGCCTGAGCGCGGTCCGCGCGACGGGCGGCGGCATGATGATCGGCCTGGGCGGCGTGCTCGCCGTCGCCTCGCACCGCACGACCTGAGCGGCGACGGCCCTCGACGGCCCTCGATGGCCGAGCATGACGCCCGTCACCACTTGACCAGGGTCAAGGACAACTGCGGCCGGTCTCCCTAGCGTCGTTCTCGTCGGCCCACGAGGGGCCGCGCGACGACGGGAGAACCACGATGAGCACGACGATGGACGTCACCACGATCCTGCGGGCGGACGGCTTCTCCTGCCCCTCGTGCGTGGCGAAGATCGAGAAGCAGGTCGGTCGGCTCGACGGCGTCCGGTCGGTGCGGGTCCGGTTCGCGTCCGCGCGGATCGAGGTCGTGCACGACCCCGCGGTCTCCGGCGTCGAGGACCTCGTGGCCGCGGTCGCGAGGGCGGGGTACGTCGCGCGCCCCGCGCTCGCATGAACGCCCCGGGCGGGTTCACGGCCCGCAGCGCCGGCCCGCGCCTCCGTGCCTGGGCGCGGGGTCGATGGGCGGTGCCGGCGGCAGCCGGGACGCTGGTCCTCGCGTCCTTTGCGGCCTCCGCGCTCGCCGGGCACGGGTGGTGGTCCGACGCCCTCATGGTGTCGGCCGCCGTCGTCGCGGGCGCGCCGGTCGCGGTCGCGGCCTGGCGCGCGCTCACGGCGCGGAGCATCGGCATCGACCTCCTGGTCGCGGTGGCGGCCGTCGGAGCGATCCTGGTCCGGAACTTCTGGGAGGCGGCGGCCGTCACGTTCCTGTTCGCCGTCGGGCACGCTCTGGAGTCGGCCACGCTCGACAGGACCCGCGCCGCGTTGGCCGAGCTGGTCGCCGTCCTGCCGGACGCCGCCGTCGTCCTGCGCGACGGGCGCCAGGTCGAGGTCACGGCGGCCGACGTCGCGGCGGGTGAGACCGTGCTGGTGAAGAACGGGGCCAAGGTCCCGGTGGACGGCACGATCCTCCGCGGCGTGGGGGCCGTGGACGAGTCCTCCGTCACGGGGGAGTCGATCCCGACCGAGAAGGTCGCCGGGGACGCGATGTTCGCGGGGACGATCGTCACGGCCGGGCTCCTCCAGGTGACCGCCACGGGCGTGGGGGAGGACACGACGCTCGCTCGGATCATCCACCGGGTCGAGGAGGCGCAGGACGCCCGAGCACGCGCCCAGGGGTTCATGGAGCGGTTCTCGGCCTGGTACACGCCGGCCGTCATCGTGCTCGCCGTGGCCGTCGGCGTGCTCACGCGCGACGTGCTGCTCGCCCTGACTCTGCTCGTCGTCGCGTGCCCGGGCGCGCTCGTCATCTCGATCCCCGTGTCCGTCGTCGCCGGCATCGGCCGCGCGGCGCGGGACGGGGTCCTCGTCAAGGGCGGGGAGTTCCTGGAGACGGTCGCCCGGGTCGACGCCGTCGCGCTCGACAAGACCGGCACGCTCACCGAGGGCCGGCCCCGCCTGACCGACGTGGTCGTGCTGGACCCGGCGGCCGACGAGGACGACGTCCTGCTGACCGCCGCGCGCGTGGAGGCAGGCTCGGAGCACCCGCTCGCCCGCGCGGTCGTCGACGCCGCCGCGGAGTCGGGGCACGTCGTCGTCGGTCTTCCCGAGCACACCGAGCCGGTCCCCGGCAGGGGCGTGCTGGCGGTGCTCGACGGCGTGCCGGTCGCCGTCGGCAACCTTGCGCTCCTGGCGGGGCGTGACGTCGTGGGCGCCGGGCGCGCCGCTGCCGTCATGGCGGAACGAGCAGCGGTCGGACGGACCCCGATGGTGGTCACCCGGGGCGACGCCGTGCTCGGCGTGGTCGCGGTCGCGGACCGGGTGCGACCCGACGCGGCGTCGATGGTGTCCCGGCTGCGCGCGGTCGGCGTGCGCCGGATCGTCGTGCTCACCGGCGACGTCGACCCGGTCGCGCAAGCCGTGGCCGCCGAGACCGGCGTCGACGAGGTGCGGTCGGGGCTGCTGCCCGAGGAGAAGCTCGCGGCCGTGCGGGACCTCCAGCGCGAGGGGTACACCGTCGCGATGGTCGGCGACGGCGTGAACGACGCCCCGGCCCTCGCCGCGGCGGACGTCGGGGTCGCGATGGGCGCTGCGGGGACGCGGGTCGCGATCGAGACGGCCGACGTCGCACTGCTGGGCGACGACCTGCTCAAGGTGCCGCACGCGGTCTCGCTCGCGCGCCGCACGGTGCGCACCATGCGGCAGAACATCGTGATCGCGCTCGTCACGGTCGCCGCGCTGCTCACCGGGATCCTCGTCGGTGGGGTCACCATGGCCGTCGGGATGCTCGTTCACGAGGCCTCGGTGCTCGTGGTCGTCGTCAACGCGATGCGGCTCGCCCGCCGGCCGCGGTCGGCCGCCGCCGTCCCGGGCGGTCAGGACCGCGCGGCGAGATCCATGAGGACGTCGGCATCGAGGACGACGATCTCCCCGCCTGCGCGCTGAGCGATGACGCCGGAGTCGTGGAGCCTGCGCAGCTGTCGGCTCAGCGACTCCGGCGTCGTGCCGAGCAGCGAGGCGACGTCCTTCTTCGCGAGCGGGAGCCGGACGACGGTCTCCGGCGCCGCCCCGGTCGTGGTACCCGACCGCGTGCCCCGGGCCGGCAGCGACAACAGGTACTCCGCGAGCCGGGCTCCCACCCCGCCGGAGACGACGGACGCCAGGCGCTGCTCGACGTCGTCCAGCCGGGCGCTGACCGCCTGGAGCATCCGGAAGGCGATGGAGGGGTGGCGCCGCACGAGCTCGCCCAGGTCCGCGTGCCGGAAGACGCACAGCCGGCCCGGTTCCAGTGCGGTGACGACGTGCTCCGAGCGCCGGCCGGTGAGGAAGCCGGCCTCACCGAGGAAGTCGCCCGGGCCCAGGACCCGCAGGACCTGCTCGCGCCCCTCCGCGTCCGAGCGTGCGACCTTGAAGCGGCCCGCGTGCACGACCAGGAGCAGTGACGTGGCGACGTGGGCGAAGGGGCGGTCGCCCGGGCGCACCGTCGTCGGTCGGGCGACCGCGGCGACGTCGAGCTGCTGCTCGGGCGTGAGCCCCTGGAAGACCGGGACGACCCGGACGCACAGGTCGCCACGGGTGCTCGGACCGGTGTTCTCGGCCACGACTCGCCTCCCTCGCGGGCCGGTGTCGTCATGGCGCTGCGCGGGGTGCGCGCCGGACGACGAAGGCCCGGGTCGGTCGGAGGAGCTCCTCCGACCGACCCGGGCCTCGTGTGACTGGGGTGAGTAACGGGACTTGAACCCGCGACCCCCTGGACCACAACCAGGTGCTCTACCAGCTGAGCTATACCCACCATGACCGGGCGTGAAGCACCGGCCGTCGAAAAGTGTACCCGGTCCGCGGGGTGCTCCCGGACCGCTTTTCGAGGTCAGGCGTCGGTGGGTCCTGTGACGGTGGCCACGGACGTCTCGACCTCGTCGTCCGCGGGTCGGGTCCGGCCGCGCGTGACGCTCGTCGCCACGACCTGCTCGGCGACCTTGCGCGCCGTCGCGGAGTCGGGGCCGGGCTGCGGGACGAACACGGCGGCGCGGTAGTAGCGCAGCTCGTCGATGCTCTCGAGGATGTCCGCGAGCGCGCGGTGCCCGCCGTGCTTCTCCGGCGACGAGAAGTACGCCCGCGGGTACCAGCGGCGCGAGAGCTCCTTGACGGAGGACACGTCGATGATGCGGTAGTGCAGGTGGCTCATGAGCGCGGGCATGTCGCGGTCCAGGAACCCCTTGTCGGTGCCGACGGAGTTGCCCGCCAGCGGCGCCTTGCCCGGCTCGGGGACCCACGTGCGGACGTAGTCGAGGACGCGCTGCTCGGCCTCGGCGAGCGTCAGGCCCTCGTCGAGCTCGTCGAGCAGCCCGGAGGTCGTGTGCATCTGGCGGACGAAGTCGCCCATCTGCTCGAGCGCCTCGGCCGGGGGCCGGACGAGGACGTCGACCCCGTCGCCGAGCACGTTGAGCTCGGAGTCGGTGACGACGGCGGCGACCTCGACGAGGGCGTCGGCGCCCAGGTCCAGCCCGGTCATCTCGCAGTCGATCCAGACGATGCGTTCGTTCGCGTTCACAGGACTCACGGGCCACAGCCTAGCCGCGGCGCGCACGACGAAGGCCCCGGCTGTCCGGTCCACCAGGGTCCGGACGGTCGGGGCCTTCGACGGGGTGCGCCGCCGCCTGTCGGGGAGGGTCCCCGGCCCGGCGAGCGGTCGGTGCGCGTCATGCGGTACGGCGCGGCAGGCGGGCCTGCCGGGTGTTCGCCGGGACGCGGGTCGTGGTGCGGCGCAGCTGCGACCGGCGCAGGGTCTGCTCCTGCAGCTGCTCGCGACGGCTGAGGGCCGCCACGTCGTACGTGATCAAGGGATGCATGGTTCTGCTCTCGTGACGCTGGGTTCGTGGGTCTGGCCGGACCCTCCACCGCCCGGTACGGACCGGACGGACGTCACCGCGGTGTGGGTACATACGACCACGGGGGTCGTGGGCGGTGCATCCCTTTTTCGCCACGAGCGTCGGGTCGCGCCCCGGTGCCCGACGGCGGACGGTCGCGGTGCGGCGTCGGCCCGCCGTGCGTAGCCTCCGGGGATGAGCGCGGGGGAGAGGCGGACGGGCGGGACGCCGGGCGGCGCGTCGCTGCGCGGGGTCCTCGTGAGCGTGTGGCCGGGCCTGCTCCTGGTGCTCGCGGGGGTCGCGGGTTTCGCCCTCCTCCTGGACGCGGTCCGCGAGCAGGACGACCTGTGGCGGCTCGACGAGCCGCTGCTCGCGTGGATGGTCGCGCACCGGACGTCGGTCGTGACGGGCGTCCTCACGGTGGTCACCACCGTGTCGGGGCCGTTCGTGCTGCCCGTTCTCGTCGCGGTCGGGTGCGTGGTGTGGGCGCGGCGCACGGGGACGTGGTGGGAACCGGGCCTGCTCGCGGGAGCCATGCTGCTCGCGACGCTGGTCTCGACCGTGCTCAAGGCGGTGATCGCCCGGCCGCGGCCGCCGGACGTGTCGATGGTCGTCGCCGGGGTGGAGCGATCGTTCTCCTTCCCGTCCGGGCACACGATCGGCGCGGCCACGCTGGTCCTGGTGGGCGGGTACCTGGTGTGGCACCGCCACCACGACCCGCGGGTCCTCGCGGTCTGGGCGGTCGCCTCCGTGCTCGTGATCGGGGCCGTGGCGCTGAGCCGGCTCTACCTCGGGTACCACTTCCTCACCGACGTCCTGGCGGGCCTGTCGCTCGCCGTGGCGGTCCTGGGCGTGGTGGTCGTGATGAGTCGCGTCCACGACGGGCGGGTGCGGCGTCGCGGCGGCTCGGAAGAGGTGCCGGAGCCTCGCTAAAGAACTCTTGCGCAAGAAGTCTTTCGTGAACTAGCGTGAGGGCATGAGCACATCGGCCGACCCTCACGCCACCGGCCCGGACGACCCGGGCGCGCCCAGCGATCCCGCCCCCGCGCCGTCGTCGGGCACGCTCCCGCGCGGCCCCCGGCCCGAGGCGGGCCAGGTCGTCGCCCGCGACCCGGCGACCATCCGGGCGCTCGCCCACCCGCTCCGCCTGCGGATCCTCGCGCTGCTCGACGACGAGGGCGAGGTGACCGCGACGCGGTGCGCCGAGGTCATGGGCGAGTCGGTCGCGAGCTGCTCCTTCCACCTGCGCATGCTCGCCAAGTACGGATACGTCGAGCCGGCGGAGCGGCGCGGCAAGGAGCGGCCGTGGCGTTCCGTCGGGCGGGGCCGGCAGACGACGTTCGACCCCGACGTGCCGGAGACGCTGCACGCGGCGGGCGCGGTCGCGAGCCTCATGATCGACCAGGAGGCGGCGCGCGTGCGGACGTGGCTCGCCGGCGCGGCCACCGACGACCCGCAGTGGCTCCTCGCCTCCACGATGACCGGCGCGTCCTTCTACGCGACCCGCGAGGAGCTCGACGCCCTCGCCCGCGAGGTCGAGGCGCTCACCGACCGGTTCCGGGGGCGCTGGGAGGACACGTCGCTCCGTCCCGCGGGCGCGCGCCGTGCACGCCTCTTCTCCGTCGTCAACGCCGATCTCCCGGAGGCCCCCCGATGAGCGCGACCCCCGAGCCGACCGACGTCGCCGCCCCACCCGCTCCCAGGGACGCTCCCGGGGACGCGCCCCAGGACGCGCCGGGGGCGGCGGCGGAGCCCGGCGCCGCGGCCGTCCCCGTCGCCGTCCGGGACGACGCCCCGGACCCCCGGGCCGCGCTGCGGTCCCGCGGGTTCCGGCTCCTGTCGGTCGCGTGGGGGTTCACGAACTTCGCCGACTCGGTCCTCGCGATCATCCTCGCCGTGTGGGTGAAGGACCTCACCGGCTCGAACGGTGCCGCGGGGCTGGTGTTCGCGGCGCTCGGGCTGCCGGCGCTCGCGTCCCCGCTCCTCGGGCAGCTCGCCGACCGGGTGTCGCGCCGACGGATGCTCGTCGTCACGTACCTCGTCGGCGCTGTGAGCCTCCTCGCCCTCCTCGCCGTCCGCGGGCCCGAGCAGGTCTGGCTCGTGTTCGTGGTGACGGTGATCTACTCGGGGGTCGGGTTCGCGACGGCGGCGGCCCAGGCGGGCCTCGTGCGGGACATGCTCCCGGACGAGGCGATCGCGCCCGCGAACGGCCGGCTCACGACGATCGACCAGGTCTTCCGCCTCCTCATGCCGGTCGTCGGCGCGGGCGCCTACGCGCTCGCCGGCGCGTGGCCGCTCGTGGTCGCCGCCTCCGTCGCGTTCGCCGTCGCGGGCACCGTCATCGGCCGGATCCGGCTCGTCGAGACGCCGCCGACCCCGGCCGCCGAGCGCGAGCCGTACCTGGCCGAGATGACGGCGGGCTTCCGCCACCTCGTGCGGACGGCCCCGCTCGGCGTGCTCACCCTCGCCATGCTCGTCGCGTTCGCGGGGGTCGGGCTGCTCAACGCGGTCAGCCTCGCGATCGTCGAGGACGGGCTCGGGCTGGCCCCGGAGCTGCTGGGTCCCATCTCCTCGGTCCAGGCGCTCACGGCGATCGTCGCGGGGCTCACGGCGGCCCGCCTCGTCGCCCGCTGGGGCGCGCAGCGGCTCGTCGCCCTCGGGCTGCTGGTGCTCGCGCTCGGCATCGTGCCCGCGACGGGGACGAACGTCGTGGCGATCGTGCTCGGGCTGGGCGCGGTCGGGCTCGGCGCCACCTGGTCGATCGTCGGCTTCGTCACCGAGCGGCAGCTCCGCACGCCCCCGGGCCTCCAGGGGCGCGTCGCCGCCGCCAGCCTGCTGCTGGTCAACGTCCCGCAGCTCGTGCTGACCGTGGTCGGCGCGGCCCTCGTGGGCGCCGTCGACTACCGCGCCCTGCTGGTCGTGACCGTGGTCGGCATCCTCGTCGCGGCGGTCGTCTCCCTCCGCGGCCGCCGCGCCACCGGCGAGCCTGCGTCCCGATGAGAGCGCCCTCTCCGCGAGGTAGAGGCCTGGTGCGGCGGGGTAGAGGACTGGTACAGCGAGGTAGAGGCCTGGTCGTGACCAGGGCTCTACCTCGTGAGACCAGCGCTCTATCTCGGCACGACGGCGGGACGGGCCGTCAGTCGTCGAGGCCGCGGGCGCGCAGCGCGTCGCCGAGCGCGTCGGCCTGGCGCAGCGCGCCGACGACGAGCGGGACGGCGTAGGCGCGGACGTCGTGCTCGCGGCCCCGGGCGCGGCACGCGTCCCGCACGCGCTGGGCCAGCGCGGCGACGACGGGGACGCAGCGTACGGCGAGCGACAGGACGAGGGCCGCACGGTCGACGTCGACGCCGAGGCGGCGCAGCGGCCGCAGCCCCCGCTCGATCGCGGCGAGGACGGCGGACGTCCGGGTCGTGAGGAGCACGAGCCCCGCGAGCGCGACCAGCGCGACGAGCCGGGTCGTGAGCACGACCGCCGGCACCGGGCCGAGGGCGAGCCACTGGACGGCGAGGAGCACGGGCACGACCACGCGCAAGGGGCGCACCTGCTCCCACGCCGCACGCCGTCCCACGCCGGCGACCGCGTAGAGCGCGCCGACGGCGAGGACCACCGCGCCGACCCCCGCCGGCGAGGACACGAGGAGCACGACGGCCGACGCCGCCGCCAACCCCGCGAGCTTGGCCCCGGCCGGGGCGCGGTGCAGGACCGACGACCCCGGCCGGTAGGTGCCCGGGGTCACGACGCCCCGTCGACGAGGCGCAGGTAGCGCGCGACGGCGGGCCCCGGCGCGTCGTCGGCGACGACCCGTCCGTCGTCCACCACGAGCACGCGGTCCATCGCGTCCATGAGCGACAGGTCGTGCGAGACGAGCACGACCTGCTGGGGGAGCGCCGCGAGCTCGGCGGCGAACCGCCGCGTGTTGCGCAGGTCGAGGAGCGTCGTGGGCTCGTCGGCGACGACGAGCCGCGGC
The DNA here is from genome assembly GCF_055571305.1 of Cellulosimicrobium sp. NPDC030954. NCBI lineage: Bacteria > Bacillati > Actinomycetota > Actinomycetes > Micrococcales > Promicromonosporaceae > Cellulosimicrobium > Cellulosimicrobium sp. NPDC030954. Next base: position 73,778 of record NZ_JBVIFN010000003.1, on the reverse strand, counting down.
CCCGCGGCGAGCACCGACGTGAGCGCGAGGAGCTGCTTCTGCCCGCCCGAGAGCAGGTGTGCGGGGTGGTCGGCGTGGTCCGCCAGGCCGCGCGCGGCGAGGGCCGCCCGCACGAGGGCGTCGCGCTCGGCCGGAGCGTGGCGACGCAGCGAGTACGCGACGTCCTCCGCGACCGTCGGCATGACGATCTGGGCGTCCGGGTCCGTGAACACGAACCCCACGCGCCGACGGACCGCCGGGCCGTCGCGGCGCGTGTCGAGGCCGTCGACCAGGACCCGGCCCGACGTCGGCACGACGAGCCCGTTGAGCAGGCGCGCGAGCGTGCTCTTGCCCGAGCCGTTGGCCCCGACGATCCCCACGCGCCGCTCGCGCAGCTCGAGGTCGACCCTGCGCAGCACGTCGCGCTCGCCGAGGCGCACGTGCACGTCCTCGAGCCGGACCGTGCAGGCGGGCCCGGCGGGGTCGTGCTCGGGCGTGGCCGGGGTGCCCGTCGCGAGGAGGGCGCCGGACCCGTCCGCCGGCGCGGTCGAGATGATCCCGGCGGCGGCTCGTCGCCGCCGGGCCGACCGGGCGCGCGCGATCACCGGACGACCTCCAGCACGGCCGCGACACCCAGGCCGCCGCCGACGGCCGCGGTCGCGAGACCGAGCGTCCCAGCAGGTGCACCCGCGCGCACGAGCCGCGAGAACAGCCGCACGACCGACACCGCGCCGCTCGCGCCCCACGGGTGCCCGAGCGCGAGCGCGCCGCCGTCGGCGCAGACCCGCGCGTCGTCGACGGGGTCGCCGAGCGGGTCGAGGCCGAGCGCGTCCGTCACCGCGAGGACCTGCGCGGCGAACGCCTCGACGACCTCGACCGCCGCGACGTCGTCCAGCCGCGTGCCCGCGCGGTCGAGCGCCGCGCGCACCGCGGGGACCGGCCCCCACCCGGGCAGCGCCGGGTCGCAGCCGACCGTCGCCGACGCGAGCACGCGCAGACCCGGGACTCCGAGCCCGCGCCGGACGCGCTCGGGCACGACCGCGACCGCCGCCGCGCCGTCGCTCACCGGGCTCGTGGTGGCGGCGGTGACCGTGCCGCCGGGCGTGAAGGCTGGCGAGAGGCGGGCGAGCACCGCGGGGTCGAGGCGCCGCGCCCGTTCGTCGCGCGCGAGCGACCGTGTCGGCGCGCCGACCCGGACCGTCTCGGCCGCGAACCGCCCGCCCACGTGCGCGGCGAGGGCGCGCGCATGGCTGCGCACCGCGTACGCCTCCTGGCGCTCGCGGGTCACGCCGCGGCGGCGCGCGAGCGCGTCGGCGGCGGCACCCATGCCCGGGTCGGCCCACGGCGTCGGCGCGAACGCGGCGCGCGCGTACGGCACGTCGCCCCACACCGTGTGGTGGGCGCGCGTGGGAGCGAGGGACGCGCTCTCCGTCCCGCCGGCCAGGACGAGGCGCGCCTCGCCCGCGCGGACCTGCTGCGCGGCGAGCAGCACCGCGGCGAGACCGGAGGCGCACTGCCGGTCGACGGTCAGCCCCGGCACGGTGACGCCGAGGCCCGCGGCGAGCGCTGAGGCCCGGGCGACGTTCCCGCCGGGCCCGGTGCAGCACCCCAGCAGGACGTCGGCGACGTCGTCCTCGACCCCGAGGGCCCGCGCGTCGCCGAGCGTCGCGCCGAGCGCACCGGCCGCGAGGTCGACCTCGGACGCCGACCGGTGCCCGTGCCCGGCGGTCCCCACCCACGTGCGGCGCGCGGCCACGACCACGGGCGCGTCCGCCCACGCCCCCGGCGCGGTCACCGCAGCGGCTCCAGGCCCGACCGCGCGGGGTCGGTCCCCAGCAGGGCCTCGCTCACGGCCCCGCGCGCGGGCTTGCCCGACGGGGTCCGGGGGAGGGCGCGCGTGCCGTACCAGCGCCGGGGCCGCTGCGCCGGGGCGAGCGCCGCGCGCGCGACGCGCTCCAGGTGGGCGCGCAGCCCGGGCCGGTCGTCGCACTCGACGACGGCGCTCACGACCGCCCCGAGGCGCCGGTGCGCGGTCCCGAGCACGACGACGTCGCGGACCCCCGGCACGGCGCGCAGCACGACCTCGACGTCCTCGGGCACGACCGTCGACCCGCCGGTGAGGATCGCCCCGTCGCCGCGGCCGCGCAGCACGAGCGTGCCGGGCGGGGCACCGGCCGCGGACGGCGACGTCGACGGGTCGGGCAGGGGGTCGGCGAGGTCGCCCACGGTGCTCCACGCGCCGTCGCGCCGCAGCGGTCCGGTGGCGCGCGCGAGGTAGCCGCGGGACACCCAGGGCGAACGGACCCAGACCTCGCCGACGCTCGCCTGCGGCAGCGGCCGGACCTCGAGGTCGACCCCCGGGAACGCACGCAGCCCCGACCCGTCGGGGTCGTAGGCGACGAACGAGAGCTCGACCGCGCCGTAGTAGGCGAGCACGTCGACGCCGAGCGCCGCCGCGCGCGACCGCGCCCCGGCGGCGAGGGACGCCCCGCCGACGACCGCGTGCCGCAGCCGCGACGGCGCCCCTGCGGCGACGGCGTCGAGCACGTCGTCGAGGACCTGCGGCACGAGGTGCACGACGTCGCTGCTCGCGAGCGCGGAGGTCGTGGCGGCCGGGGTGCGTGTGAGGTAGGCGCACGCACCGACCGCGAGCGTGTGCACGGCTGCGAAGCAGTAGAGCGACGACGCGAGCGGGCCGGGGACGAGCACGGTGTCGGCGGGACGCAGCCCGAGGAGCCGCGTGACGTCGTCGAACGAGCCCGCCCACGACGCGCGCGTGCGCACGACCGCGCGCGGCCGGCCCGTGCTGCCCGAGGAGAACCCCGCCCACGCGAGGTCGTCCGGACCGGGCTCGTGGCCCGTGCCGGGGTCCGCACCCCCCTGCGGGGCGAGCCCCGGCACGAGGTCGGGGAGGGCGCCGGTCCCGCGCGGCAGGGGCACCTCGACGAACGTGCGCGGCGCGAGGGTGCGCAGGACCTCCGCGCGGTGCGCGCGCGGCCACGCCGGGTCGCACACGAGCGGCGTCGCGCCGGCGTGGTCGGCGGCGAGGACCGCCGTGAGCAGGTCCAGCGGGTCGGGCAGGGACACGGCGACGAGGTCGCCCGGGCGCGTGCCGGTCGCCGCGAGGTGCGTCGCGCCCGCGCGCACGTCGGCGGCGAGCGCGGCGTAGGTGCGCGACCGCTCGGGGGTGCGCAGGGCGGGGCGGTCGCGCGCCGCCGGGTCGGCGGCGTGCGTCAGGACCTGGTGGGCGACGGGCACGCGGACACTCTCGCAGGTGTCAGGAGGCGGTGCGGCCGGCGGCCATGGGACGGCCCGCAGAACGGCCCGACCGGCGCGCGGCCGGGTAGGCGCGCACGACGCCCACGGTGATCGCCGCGGCGGCCAGCGCCTTGAGGACGTCGCCCGGGAGGAACGCGAGGGAGAGCTGCGCCGTCGTCGCGAGCGGTACCCCCGTGACGGCGGACTGGACCGGCACGCCGCACGCGTAGACGACCGCGACCCCGCCGACGAGGCACGCGACGAGCACACCGCCGAACGTCACCCGGCGCAGCCGGTCGACGAGCCAGCCCACGACCGCCGCCCCCGCGAGGAACCCGAGCAGGTAGCCCGCGGACGGGCCGACGAACGCCCCGAGGCCGCCGCGCCCGCCCGCGAGCACCGGGAGGCCGGCCGCCGCGAGCGCGAGGAACGTCGCGACCGCGAGCGTGCCGCGCCACGCGCCGAGGATCGTCCCGGCGAGCATGACGCCGAGCGTCTGGAGCGTGATCGGGACCGCGTTCCCGAACAGCGCGATCGACCCCGGCATCCCGAGCGCGGCGATCAGCGCCGCGAAGGTCGCGACGCGCGCGGCGTCGCCCGCGTCGAGCGCGAGCGGCGCGCGGCGCCCCGCTCCCGGACCGGTGGTCTGCGTGGCGGGCGCGGGCGTCCCGGGGGTCGCCGTGGTCGGTGCGTCGGTCATGGTGCTCCCTGCGTCGTCGTGACGGATCGGTGCCCGACCCGTCGTGGCCAGGTCCACTCTCCCGGCCCTGCGCGGTGCGCGACGACGGGGACGCGGACGACGGCGGTGTCGCCGCGTGCACGGATCGCACAACGGGTTGGAGGGTTCCACCAACCTGGCTGTCGTCGCGGGATCCGGTCTCGGAGGAAGTCGACAACCGCCCCTCTGCCGCGTGCACCGGGACGGCCCACGGCGGCTCTTGGCACTCTCCGGGGGAGAGTGCTAGAACAGAGGTGTAGCCGCCTGCGAGGTGCCTACCTCGCGGGACCACCGACCGGTCCCGGACGGTCCGGGACCGACCGACGAGGAGGTGAGAGGTGTGGCTGCGATGATCGACCCGTTCACGACCACCTTCGATGCGATGGACCGCCTGGTCGGCCAGCTCGCGTCCGGGGCGCGCGCGACCGCGGCGTCGGCGTCGGGCGGCATGCCGCTCGACCTGTTCCGGGCGGGCGACCACTACGTCCTGACGATGGACCTTCCCGGTGTCGACCCGGGGACGATCGACGTGTCCGTCGAGGACCGCACGCTGACGATCCGCGCCGAGCGCAGCCCGCGGACCGATCCCGACGTCCAGTGGCTCGCGCGCGAGCGGCCCTCGGGGACCTACGCGCGTCAGCTCACGGTGGGGCGCGGGCTCGCGCTCGACCAGATCTCGGCGTCGTACGAGGACGGGGTGCTGTCGCTGACGATCCCCGTGGCCGAGGAGGCCCGGCCGCGCCGGATCGAGGTCGCGCACCGCGCGGGCAGCAGCGGTGCGGCGACCCAGATCACGGCCGAGGCCGAGCCTCGGACGACCGAGGGCTGAGCCGGCTCAGACCTCGCCCGGGAGCGCCTTGCGGACGACGAGCCGCGTCCACGCGCCGAGGTAGACCCGGTCCCCGTCGGACAGCTCGCGTCGCTGCCCGGCGGGGACCGGGTCCGTGGGGAGCGGCTCGCCGGCGGGGCTCACGTACGTCCCGTTCGACGACTGCAGGTCCTCGACCCACCACCGTTGACCGTCCGTGCTGAGCTGGCAGTGCCGGCGGGAGACGCCCGTGTCCGCGCCGCAGTCGACCTGCGGGTGGATGCCGCGGGACACCGACGGGCGGCCGACGAGCACGCTGCGCTCGCGCAGCACGACGAGGCCGGGCAGGCCCGCCGAGGGCATCGGGTCCTCGGGCTGCTGCGCCGCGTACCAGTCGGGGTCGATCCAGATCTCCACGACCCACTGGTCCGGCCCCGGGACCGGGGGCGTCGGGAGGTGGGTGCCCGACGTCGCCGGCTCGCCCGGGGCGCCCGCCTCGGGTGCGGCGGCGGGGCTCGGGGCGGGCAGCGGGGGCGGGGTCGACGACGACGGGGACGTCGCGGCGGACCTTGCCGCGGAGGTCGGCAGCGGGGGCGGCGTGGACCCGGAGGGTGTGCCCGGCACCGGGGGTGCGGAGGTCGCGGGCGCGGGCGTCGGGCGCGACGGCGGGTCGAGCGAGAGCGCGGACGGCGGCTCGACCGGGTCGGGCAGGGCGCCCGTGGTGAAGTCGTAGCCGCAGTTCTCGCAGAACAGCGCGCCGCCGGGCGCCGGCGACCCGCAGTTCGGGCACGTCGTCGCGGGCGCGGCCGCCCCGGCGCCGCCCGGCGCGGGCGTCGCACCGCTCGCGACGGGCGCGGACGGGGCCGACGCCGCGCCGATCGGCTCGCCGCACACGTCGCAGTAGTCGGTCGACTCCGACGGGTGCCCGTTGGGGCAGACGACGGCGCTCACCGGCGGACCCGCGTCGTCTTCGTCGAGGCGGTGTCGAGGGCCATCTCGTCGAGGGTCGACGTGTTGCGCTTGAGGCGCACCGTCCCCTGCTCCTCGTTGTCGATGTCGACGACCTTGCGCAGCCGCGACGTCGCCTCCTCGTTGCCGGTCTGCTGCGCGAGCTGCACGGCCCGCCCGAGCTTGACGGTCGCCGTCGCCTCGTCGCCCGACGCCTTGGCCGCGAGGCCCTCCTGGATCGCCGCGGCGAGCTCGGTCTGGCCCGTGTAGTGCGCGACCTCGGGGTTGATGCGGGTGGTGAGCGACTCGTCGTCGGACCACTTGGCCTTCACCAGCCCGGAGGAGACGACCTCGCCGTTCACCGCGAGCTGGACGCGCGCCGCGAGCTGCTCGGAGCCGACCGGCTTCGACGCGACGCGGACCGCGACGTGGTAGTCGCGCGACTCGTCGCCCCACGAGCCGGTCGGGTAGGCACCCGTGAGCGGGTTCACCTCGGCGCGGCGGTGCGTGAGGTCCTCGACCGTCGGCGCGACCTGGCGCACGAACAGCACCTGCGAGCCCTGCGGGGCCCACACGCGCAGGTCGGCCGAGGCCACCCCGCGGGCCATGGACGCCTGCATGAGCCGCTCGAAGTCGGCCGCGATCTCGTTCGGGTCCGCGATGAGGCCGACCGAGCCGAGCAGCGCCGTCGAGATCTCGCGCAGCTCGTCGACCTGCCAGCGCGAGCCGACGCCGCGCGCGTCGCACTGGAAGTGCCCGGTGACGTCCCGGACCGCGGCGGAGAGGTTCGCGCGCGGCTCCGACTCGTTCTTGCCGTCCGTGAGGAGGATCGCGTGCCGCTGCGCCGCCTGGGGAACCGTCGCGAAGAGCTGGTCCGCGAGGCGCAGCCACGTGCTCATCGCCGTGCCGCCGCCGGGCGTGAGCATCGAGATCGCGCGCTTCGCCTCGGCGCGCGCCCCCGGCTCCATCTGGACCATCGCCATGCGCGCGTTCGGGTACGGGAAGACGCGGTTGGCGACGTGGCTGCCGCCGACGATCGCGAACCACGTGCCGTCGAGGATCTGGTCCACGGCCACCTGGGCGGCGTGCTTCGCGGCCTCCATGTTGCGGCCCGACATCGAGCCGGACGTGTCGACCATGATGATCTCGGCGACCCCGCCCGCGCCGCCGACGCTCCCCGCGCTCCCGGCCCCCGTGCACGTCACGGTGACGATCGCGTGGACGTCCGTGGCGCCCTCGGACAGGAACTCGTTCTGGTAGACCTCGGCGGCGAACTCGGCCATGGGGGCTCCTTCGGTGGTGCGGGTGTTCGTGCAGGCTATCGGGTCGGGGGTGGTGGTGGCGGGTCGTGCGGGGGGTCCGGCGGGACCGCGGCGCGCGGCCCGTCAGGACCTGGGGACCGTCGTCTCGAGGTCCGGGTCGAGCTCGGGGGACGTCGCGGCGGACGACCGGTCGAACCGCGCGAGCGTCGCCGTGATGTTGTCCCGGCCGCCCTGGGCGTTGGCCCAGTCCACGAGCGCGCCCGCCACGGTCTGCGGTTCGTGGCCGACCCGCTCCTGGGTGGCGTGGAGCAGCGCCGCGAGGTCGGCGGCGGGGGAGCAGTAGTTCCACAGCCCGTCCGAGCAGACCAGCACCCAGCCGTCGCGGTCGGGGAAGGTCGCGGCCGTCCGGGCGACGGGGTCCGGGGCGTCGGGGCCGAGCCAGCGCGTGATCGCGTGGGCCTGCGGGGAGCTCTCCGCCTGGACGCGGGGGATGCCCTGGGCCATCATCTCCTGCGCCCAGGAGTCGTCGACGCTGAGCTGGTGCGCGTCGCCCTCGTCCGGGATCCAGTAGGCGCGCGAGTCGCCCACCCAGCCCGTGACGACGAGCGGGCCGTCCACGACCGCCGCGACGAACGTGCACGACGGCGGGTTCTCGCGGTCGGCCATCGCGCCGACGGTCGTCAGGATCGCGTCCTGCGCGGCCCGCGAGGCGTCACCGACGAGCGCCGACCAGGCGGCGACCCGCGCCGTCGGCTCGCCGACGACGGGGGAGGTGCCCTCCGGGGCGCCCGCGGCCAGCAGGTCGCGCGCCGCCCGCGCCGCCGCGAGGCTCGCGACGTCGGAGTCGGGCGCGGAGGAGACGCCGTCGCACACGACGAGCGCGGCGAACGCGCGGTCCGCGGTCGCGGACGGGCTCGCGGCGAGCGCCATCGCGTCCTCGTTGCGGGAGTGCCGCACGCCGCGGTCGCACACGCCGGCGACCCACGTCGCGGGGCGCTCGGCCCAGTGGTCCCGCTCGGACGCGGCCGGCTCGCCGCACTCGGTGCAGTACCCGTCCTCGGCGACGCGGCCCCCGCACCGCACGCACGGCCGGACGCCGGGGTCGGCGGCGCCGTCGCCCGGCGCGGACGCAGGGTCCGCGGACGCACGCGGCGACGTCTCGGGGCCGGCGGGTGCCCCGTCCGCTCCGCCACGGTCCGCCGCCTCGCCGTCCGCGTCGCCCGCCGGGGGGAGCGGGGCGAGCGGCGTGCCGCACGCCTCGCAGAACCGCGCGCCCTCGGGCGACGGCTCGCCGCACGCCGGGCACGCGAGCACTGCGGCCGACGCCGGGACCGCCCGGTCGGGGTCGATCTGGCCGCGGGCGGCCTGGTCGGGGACGGCCTGGTCGGGCAAGGGCGCCGGGGCGTCGCTCATCGGACCGTCCACCGTCGCACCTCGTTCGCGCGGTCGACGAGCGTGACGCGCTCGTCGCGCGACTCCGTGAGCGACGCGAGCTCGCGGTACGCGCCCTCGAGGGCGTCGCGCAGCGCGGGCTCGTCGGCGGGGACGCCCGCGATCCGCGTCGTCGGCTCGGGACCCGACCGCGTGACGGTCTCGAGCGCGGAGCGCAGCACGCCGACGGACAGCTCGGCACGCTCGCGCGGCGCGATCGACACCGCGGCGACGCTCGCCATGGCGTCCGCGAGCGCGGGCAGGCCGCGCCCCGACTCGGCGAGCAGGTGCGCGCGCAGGGTGCGGGACTCCACGTACGACCCGCGCGTCGGCCCCACGAGGTCCAGCGCGTGCAGCGCCCCGTCCAGGTCGCCGCGCGCCTCGCGGATGCGCATGAGCCCGAACGCGGCGGGCGCGGTGTAGTTGGCGTCCGTCCGCGCGCAGATCACGTAGAGCGACTCCGCGATGTCCGGCTCGGCGCTCAGCTCGCAGGCAGCGGCGAGCGCGAGCTTCGGTGCGAGCTCGCCGGGCACCTGGCCGTAGACCGCGTTGAACGACGCGCGCGCGGCGACCGGGTCGCCCTGCGCGAGCTCGCCGAGACCCCCGAGCCACGCGGCGCGCCACTCCCACGGGTCGTCCGCGAGGATCGTGCCGATCGTGCCGCGCAGCACGTCGAACCGGCCCGCCTCGATCGCCGCGCGGGCGCGCGCGAGGTGCACCTCGACCGTGTCCTCGGGCGCGTCGGCGAGCGCGGCGAGCCGCGCGTCCGGGTCGACGACGTTGACACCGGCGAGCCAGCTCGCCATCGGGTCGTGGTCGTCGCGGCGCAGCGTGGGGAGCTCGTCCCACGCGAGCGGCCGGGCCGCCACGTCGGCGACCGGCGCCTCGAACAGCACGGACGCCGCCGAGTGCAGCGCCGGGTTGCCCGGCCCCGCGTCGGCGGCCACGACCTCGCGCAGCACCCCGAGGAGCTGGGTGCGCATCTCGTCGGCGGTCGCGAAGCGGTCCGCCGGGTCGAGCGCGCACGCCTTGGCGAGCAGGCGGTAGAACGAGTCGTACTGCTGGAACACGGGCGTGTCCGCGACCGGGGGCAGCGACGCGACGTACGTCGTCGTGTTGCCGCGGAAGTCGAGGACGAGCGTCGCGAGCGTGCGGCCGATCGTGTAGATGTCGGAGGCGATCGACGGGCCGACCTCCGCGACCTCGGGCGCCTGGTACCCGACGGTCCCGAAGATCGCCGACGTGAGGTCGTCGCTGCGGCGCACGCCGCCGAGGTCGATGAGCTTGACCCCGTCGCCCTGCTGGATGACGTTCTCCGGCTTGAAGTCGCAGAACAGCAGGTTGTGGTCGTGCAGGTAGGCGAACGCGGGCAGGATCGCGAGCACGTAGGCGAGCGCCTGGTCCACCGGCATCGGGTCGATCGCGCCCTTGTTGGCGTCCCGGCGGTCCTGGAGGATCTCCTTGAGCGACTCGCCGCCGACGTACTCCATGACGGTGTAGCCGGCGCCGTCGTGCATGGCGAAGTTGTAGATCTCGACGATGAGCGGGTGCTCGACCTCCGCGAGGAACTGCCGCTCGGAGATCGCGGCCGCGTAGGCGTCCGGGTCGCCCGAGTTGAGCAGGCCCTTGAGCACGACCCACCGGCCGGACACGTTCTGGTCGCGGGCCAGGTAGATCCAGCCGAGGCCGCCGTGCGCGAGGCAGCCGACGACCTCGTACTGCCCGCCGACCAGGTCGCCCGGGGAGAGCTGGGGCGTGAAGTCGAAGCGGTTGCCGCAGTGGGGGCAGAAGCCGGACGTGCGGCCGGGCTGCCCGTCGCGTCCGCGGCCGACCTTCTCGCCGCACGCGGGGCAGTAGCGCTTGCGCTCCGCGACCTCGGGCACCGCCATCACGGACTGCAGCGGGTCGCGCGCGGGGACGGACGGCACGGTCGTCAGCCCCGCGCCGAGGCCGCGACCGCGCAGGCGGGTCGACGACGTCCCGACGCGACGCGTGGCCTTCGAGCCGGTCGCGGCGGTGCGCGCCGAGCCGAGCGCGGCCGTGGCGAGGCGGCTCGAGCTCGTGCGGCCCGTGCGCGTCGAGCGCTCGGCGTCGGGGTCCGCGCCCGCGGCCGGCCCCGCCCCGGGACGGCCCTGGACGAAGCCGGTGCCGAGCATCGCGGACGGCGACGCGGCGGCAGCCGTGCCGGGCGCCGGCGCACCGGTGGTGCCGGTCGAGGCCCCCGTCGGCGTGCCGCCGGAGCCGCCCGCGGGCGTGCCGCAGACGTTGCAGTAGCCGTCCTCGATGGTGCCCGGGCAGCCGGGCTCCGAGCACGGGACGGTCGCGGTGGTGGTCACGACGACGCTCCTTCCGGGGTGGGCAGGTCGCGGGTGAGGAACTGGTACTGCTCGACGAGGAAGCGGGCGAGCGTCACGTCGCACGGCACGGCCTCGACGGCCTCGCGGGCCTCGGCGTGGCCGGAGCGCACGGTCGCTGACGCGGAACGCCCGTTGGCCTCGGCCCTCTCGGCGAGCCGCTCCAGGCTGTAGCGCAGCTCGGCGCGGGCGCGCAGGGGGCGGGTGTAGGCCTCCTCGACGGTCTCGACGGCGCGCGCCACGGTCGCCAGGCGCGCCGTGTACGCGTCGAGCTCGAAGCGGGAGTCGGGGACCGGACCGAGGCGGGAGACGTCGGGGACGGCGAGCCGCGGCGGGTGCGCGATCTCGCGCCGGCACCGCGCGACGAGCTCGCGCAGGGCGGGCTCGCGCGCCTCCAGCGCGTCGCGCTGCTCCTCGGTGCGGGCACGGTCGCGGCGCAGCTCGCGGCGCTGCGCCGACGCGACGATGAGGTCGCGCTCGGCGCGCGCGACCTCGGTCTCGAGCTCCGCGAGCGGGCCCGAGACGTCGGCCCCGCGCGCGGCCTGGGCGACGAGGTGGTCGAGGCGTCCGCGCAGGGTCTCGACGCGCCCGCGGGCGTCCGCGTCGGAGCCGGCCAGGTCCTCGCAGCGCACGAGCTCGGCGCGCACGCCGCGCAGCCGCGCGACCTGGTCGGCCGTGTGCGGGTCGAACGACAGGCGCGTGCGGAGCTGCACGACGAGCGCGTCGCACAGCTTCACCGCCTCGACGAGCGAGACGAGCGCGGCGCCGGAGCCGGAGTCGAGCCGGCCCCAGACGAGCTGGGAGATCTTCTCGCGCGCGACGGCGTCGGCCCGGCCGGAGTCCCAGACGGGCCGGATCTCGTCCGCGCGCGAGCGGATCGCCTGCCAGAGCGACAGCGCGAGCACGAGGTCGGCCGTGTAGACGTCGGGCGTCGCCGCGGCCTGCGCGGCGGCGTCGAGCCGGTCGAGCTCCGTGCGGCGCTCGTCGAGCCACGTCTCGAGCGCGGCGAGGTACGCCAGGAGGTCGGCGGCGGGGATCGCCTCGCCGAGGCGTCCCGGCGCCTCGGGCGCGGTCGAGCGGGTCACGGCGTGCGGCCGTACACCGCGGTCGGCGGCGCCGGCGCCGGGCCGAGGCCGCCGAGCCACTCGTCGTAGATCGCGGCCCAGCGCCCGTCGGACTTCATCTGCTCCAGCACGCCGTTGACGAACCGGACCATGTCCACGTTCTGCGCGGGGACGCCGATGCCGTACGGCTCGTCGCTGATCGCCTCGCCGACCACCGTGGCGTACGGGTCCTGCGCGGCGAACCCCGCGAGGATCGTGTCGTCGCCCGTGATCGCGTCGACCTTGCCCTGCTGGAACAGCACGAGGCACTGGGTGTGGGTCGTGGCCGGGACGGGCTCGATGCCGGAGAACTGCTCGAGGCGCGTGAGCGTCGTCGTGCCCTCGGGCGCGCACACGCGCTGGCCCTCGAGGTCGGCGATCCCGCTCGCCGTCGAGTCCCGCGTGACGAGCACCTTCTGGCCCGCGTGGTAGTACTCCGCCGAGAACGCGATGGTCTCCCAGCGCTCGCAGTTGATGGTGAACGCGCGGGCGACGAGGTCGACCTCGCCGTTCTCGAGCACCTCCATGCGCTGGCCCGACGTGATGACGCGGAACTGGAGCCGGTCGGGGTCGCCGAAGATCGCGCGCGAGATCTCGTGCAGCACGTCGATGTCGAAGCCCTCGATCTGGCCCGACAGCGAGTTGCGCGCGCCCATGAGCAGCGTGTCGGCCGAGACGCCCACGACCAGCGACCCCCGGTCGCGGATCGCGGCCATGGTGCTCCCGCCGGGCAGCGCGTCCGGACCGGGCAGCGCGCCCTCGGGCGCGTAGGAGGCGAGCGGGTCCGCGCACTCCGCGGGAGCCGCGGGGGCGGCGGGCGCATCCTCGGTGGCCTCGTCCTGAGGAGCCTCCGTGAGGCGGAGGTCGTCCGCGCCGGACGGGCCCGAGCACGCCGTCAGCGCGAGCGCCGCGGCGAGCGCGGCGCCGACGACGCCGGTGCGGCGTCGGCGTGCGGCGGCGCGTCGGCTCCGGGCGGACCGGTCGGGGGTGGCGAGCGTCGTGGTCACCGGTACTCCTCCAGTCGTGCGGTCACGCCGCGCCACGCGAGCAGGGCGGCGACCAGGCCCGCGGCGAGCAGGAGCCAGCCCGCGACGGTCGCGGTCGTCGCCGCCCCGTCGAGCCGCTGGCTCGTCGCGGCCGCGTTGGTCTCGATGTCGTCGCGCGCGGACGTGGAGAACGCGTCGAACGCGGCGTTGGGGCTTTCGGGGTCCGTCGCGGTGGCGAGCGCGACGGCATCGTCCCACTGGCCCGCGTCGTCGAGCGCGCGGATGTCCGCGTGCCGAGTCACCCACGCCTCGAGCGCCTGCACGGTCGACCCGTCGAGGATCCCCTCGGACGCCGCGGTGTCGAGCCGCGCGGTGGCGTCGTCGGTCGCCGTGACGAACGCCTCCTCGTACGCCTGCCCGGACCCGCGCTTGATGAGCGTGAACGCCTCCATCGACTTGGCGTCGTTGGCGAGCGAGTAGGCCTGGGACGCGGCGAGCGTCGCGGCGTACGGGCCGGTGCGCACGTCCTGCGCGCGCGAGCCCGCCTGGGCCAGCAGGACCGTGGACACGATGCCGACCACGAGCACGACGGCGGTGGCGACCGCGAGGCCGACGTTGAGCACGCGGTGCGTGCGGCGCGCGAGCCACACCTGGCTCACGACGAGCACCGCGAGCGCCACGAGCCCGCCCGCGAGCACCCACAGCGCGTTGCGGACGCCCGAGAAGTCGGCGGCGACGCGGTCCGCGTCGTCGAGCACGACCTCGTCGAGCGCCGGGAGCATCTGCTCGCGCAGGATCGTCGACGCCTGGTCGAGGTACGCCGAGCCGACGGGGAAGCCCTGCCGGTTGTTCGCGCGCGCCTGCTCGACGAGCCCGGTGTAGACCGTGAGGTCGGCCGCGACCTGGCCGAGCAGCTCCGCGTCGCCCTCGTTGCTCCCGGAGAGTGTGGCGAGGCCGGTCGCGGCCTGGTCGACGAGGTCGTCGTACCGGGCGCGCTGGTCGGCGGGCTCGAGGCCTCCGACGAGGAACGCGCCGGTCGCGGTCGCGTCGGCCGCGACGAGCGCGTTGCGGACCTCCTGGACGCCGACGAGCTGCGCGGTGTCCTCGCTCGCGGCCTCGAGCGCCCGGGACTGGACGCTCCCCGCCTGGAAGCCGAGCACGCCGAGCGCGACGGCGGCGAGCACGCACAGCGCCATGACGAGCCGCAGCTTGCCAGGCGTGCGGCGCAGCGCGCCCCGGGCGCGGGACACGCCGGCGCTCGGTGCTCCGCTCGGGGCGCCGGCCGGGCGGGGCGCGCCGCCCGGCGCGGGGCCGCCCGCGGGGACGATCTGCTGGCCCGCAGGGCGGACCGGGGTGGTCGTCATGCGTTCTCCTCGGCGGTGGAGGGGGCGGTCTCGGGCGCGTCGTCGGACGCGACGTCGGGGGACGGCGCGTCGTCGGTGGGCGCGTCCGCGGTCGGGGCGTCGTCCGGGGCGCCGTCGGGCTCGGGCGGGTCGAGCGTGGCGAGAAGCGCGGGGGCGCCCTCACCGTCGACGACGTCGACCGGCAGCAGGAGCCGGAGCTCGTCGATCGTCGGCGCGTCGGTGTCCTTGAGGCGCCACGCGTGGCGCGCGATCGCGCCGTCGAGCACGTTGCGCGCCCAGCGCGCGTTGCCGAAGCCCTCGGTGCGCGGCTGGGCCGCGGCGAGGCGCGCGAACACGTCGAGCGCCTCGGGCGTCGGCTCGAAGTCGGACTTCGCCGCCATGCCCGCGAAGATGTCGCGCAGCTCGGCGTCGGCGTAGTCCTCGAACGTGATGGTCGTGGAGAACCGCGACTCGAGGCCGGGGTTCGTGGCGAGGAAGTCCGCCATCGGCCCGGGGTAGCCCGCCACGATGACGACGAGCTCGTCGCGGTGGTCCTCCATGTCCTTGACGAGCGTGTTGATCGCCTCGGCGCCGTACTGGTCCTCCGCGAGGCCGTACGCCTCGTCGACGAACAGCACGCCGCCGAGCGCGGTCGCGACGACCTCGGACGTCTTCACGGCGGTCTGCCCGAGGTAGCCCGCGACGAGCTCGGAGCGGTCGACCTCGACGAGGTGGCCCTTCTCGAGCAGCCCGAGCGCCCGGTAGATCCCCGCGACGAGGCGAGCGACCGTCGTCTTGCCCGTGCCGGGGTTGCCGAGGAACACGAGGTGGCGCGTGAGCGTCGGGCGGGTCAGGCCCGCCTCCGTGCGCAGCTTCTCGACGCGCAGCAGCTCGGTCTGGCGGTGGATCTCGTCCTTCACGCGGGTGAGCCCGGTGAGCGCGTCGAGCTCGGCGAGCAGCTCCTCGATCGAGCGGGGAGGCTCCTCCTCGGCCGCGGCCTCGGCGGTCGTCGCCGCCTCGGTCCGCGTGGCCGTGGCGTCGGCGCCGCCCGCGGGCGCGCCGGCCGGCGTCGTGCCCGACGGTGCGGCGGGCGCCGGGCCGTGCGACGTGCCGGACGGTGCCGCGGCGGGGCGGGCACCGAGCGCGTCGAGGATGGACGCGACCGACGGGACCTCGGGCGCGGGGCGGCGGAGGCCGTCGAGCGAGCCCTGCGCGGCGAGCAGGTCGCCGAGGTCGAACGGGTCCGCCCCGCCGGCCGACGGGCGCGCGGCGAGCGGCCCGCCCGCGGCGGGCAGCGGCGTCGGGCCCGACGGCGTGCGACCGGCACCCGGGACGGCGGCCGGGGCCGGTGCCGGGACGCCGCCCGACTGCTGCACCGCGGCGGTGGCCGCGGCGGCCCCGGCCACGTGCGGGCCCGGGGAGCCGAGGTGCGCGGCGGCGCGCGCGACGTCGGCGAGCGCCTGCCCGTACGCGGTCGCGTGCTTCGAGCGCGCCGTGCCGAGCGCGGCGAGGACGTCCGTCGGCGACGTGCGCCAGCGCCGCGCGCTCGACGCGGCCGTGAAGAACGCGCCCGTCGCGGCGGGGTCGTGCCCGAGCGCCGCGAGCCACGCGGCGGGTGCGCCGGGGGAGGACTCGGCGACGGCCGCCGCGAGGCGGGCACCCTCGTCGCGCGCGGCCTCCTCGTCCACGCCCGCGGCGCTCGCCGCGGCGTCCAGCGCGTCGAGCGCCGCCGCGAGGCTCGGGACCACCTGGCCGGTCATGGTGCCTCCAGTCGTCCGGGTTCCGACGTCGTGCCGCTCGGCGGCTGGGGCGTGCCCTGGCCCGCCCCGGGGTCGAGCGCGATCGACGAGTCGCGGAACTTCTCCGCGAGGAACGCGCCGTGCGCGACGAGCGCGGCGGCGTCGGCGCGCGAGACCGCGTCGGAGATCTTGTCGAGCGTCACGCCGAGCAGGTCGAGCTGGTCGCACAGCAGCATGAGCGACGTCTTGCCCTGCGCGACGACCCGCCGGTCGGCGAAGTCGCGCGGGAGGCGCAGGTACGCGCCGACGGCCTCGGGCAGGTAGCTCGTGGCCGTCGCGACGACCGTGTGCGCCTGCTGCGACCCGCCGCCGAGGCGGTCGAGCCGCGGCACCATCTCCTCGACCGTGCCGGTGATGCGGTGCACGCGCGCCGTGACGGCGGGCGGCACCCGCCCCTCGATCTGCTGCTCCACGCGCTCGACCGAGGCGAGGATCTCGGCCGACGTCGGCGGGGCGGGCAGCTCGAGCGCGGGCTCGGGCGCGGGGGACCGGCCGCCGAGGCGGCCGATCACGTCGGAGAACCAGCCCATCTAGCTCGGGGTCCGATCTGTGGTGCGGGGAGCGGCGGTCAGGCCGCGGGAGGACGGAGGGCGGGCGTCGCCAGGGGTCACAGACGCCCGATGTCGAGCGAGCCGTTGCCGACCTGCGACTGGTCCGAGCGGCGCGCGCGGTCGAGGTACTCGTTCGCCTTCGTCGTCTCGGTCTCCAGCACGCCGATGGTCTGCGCCATCGAGTCGAGCGCCTGCGTCTTGAACGTCGAGATCGAGTCGAGCGTCGCGTAGATGTTGGCGAACGCCTGCTGGAGCTGCGGGAGGCCGACCGTCGCGCTCGCGGCCTGCTGCTGGATGCTCGCCGACTGGTCGGCCAGCATCTTCGAGGTCGAGGCGATCATGTTCGACGTCGTCGTGTTGAGCGCCGTGATCTGGTCCAGCACGAGCTTCTGGTTCGCGAGCGCCTGCGCCACGATGACGGCCGTGCGCAGGGCGGAGACCGTCGTCGTCGTCGCGCGGTCGACGCCCTTGATGAGCTCGACGTTGTTCTTCATGATGATGTCCATCGCGAGGTAGCCCTGGATGGACACCGCGAGCTGCGTCAGCAGGTCCTGGTGCTTCTGGCGGACGTAGAACAGCACGTCCTCGCGCAGCGCCTGGGCGCGCTCCGGGTCGCTCGCCTCGAGCTCGGCGATCTTCGTCGAGAGCTCGGTGTCGAGCCGCTCCGCGATGAAGATGTACTGGTTGAGGCGCGCCATCGAGTCCCAGAGGTTCTGCTTCTCGAGGTTGAGCGCGGCGTTGTCCTTGCGGAGCTCGTCCTGGCCGTTGTAGAGCGACTGGACGATCGCGTTGAGCTGCTTCTGCGAGCTCTCGTAGCGGCGGAAGTAGTCCTGGAGCTTCCCGCCGAACGGGATGAGGCCCAGGAACTTCTTGCCCATGCTCGCCTCGCTGGGGTCGAGGTCCTCGACCGTGCGACGCAGCTCGAGCAGCGACTTGCTCACCTTGGAGCTGTCGGAGACGCCGCCCTCGCGCAGCTCCTTGACCGGCATCTCGAGCATGCGGTTGGACACGTCGGCCGCGGCGCGGATGTCCTTGTCGCCCATCTTGCGGATGTCGTCGGCCTTCGCCGCGAAGTCGGGCGAGCGCGTGTCCGTCGCGAGGAGCTGGTCGAGGTAGGAGGAGACCTTCGACTCGAGGCCCGGGATCGCTGCCTCGTCGACGCGCGGCGCGAGCGACGGCGCCTGCGTGGCGGCGACCGGCTTGACGGGCTCCGGGGCGCTGAGCGTGAGCGTCTCCGTCGGGGCGGGGGGCTGGAGCGGTGCTGCCTCGGTCATGTCTGTCCTTCGCTCGTGCGTGCCGTCGGACGCCGTCGGTGGCGGGTGGGGGCGGGCCTCACGACCTCCCCCTCGACCCGGGCGAACCGGGCGGAACCGGCCTGCGCCGGTCGGCCGAGTATATCTACGGCGGGTGGCCTGATCTTTACCCTTTCCGGGGATCGGGAGGGTGAGAACTCCCCATGCCCGACCCGACGTCCGGGCGGCCGATGAGTTCCGCCCGCCCGCGCCGTCGTCCGTGTGCGAGAGCTCGGCGCGCACCCCGACCGACGAGGTGCGCGCCGCCGCCGAGGAAGGGACGAGAGCCTCTCCGAGGTCGCCGGCACGGCCGTGTACCTCGCCTCCGACGCCGCGGGCGCGACGACGGGGGTCGTCGTCGACCCCTCGTGCGGGGCGATCGTGTGAGCGCCGGCTTCGTCCCCGGGCCTGCCCACGTCCCCGAGGTCGCCCGCACGCTCGTCGCCGGTCCGCACGTCGCGCACCTCGCGACCGTCCTGCCCGACGGCGGCCCGCACGTCGTGCCGCTCTGGGTCGGCTGGGAGGAGGACCGGCTCGCGTTCCTCACCGGCCCCGGCTCGCGCAAGGCGCGCAACCTCGCGCGCGACCCGCGCGTCGCGGTGTCCGTGACCGAGACCGGGAACCCGTACGTCATGGCGACCCTGCGCGGGCGCGTCGTCGAGGTGCTCGACGACGACGCGGGCTGGGCCGTCGTCGACCGGCTCCCGTCCTCTACACCGGCGGCCCCTACCCGCGCGGAGAGGAGCGGCACGCCTACCTGGTCGAGATCGACCACGCGACGGCGCCGTCGTTCGGCTGAGCGCGGGCGGCCGGGCCGTACCGTGGACCCGTGGGCGATGCGAGGACGGACGGGACGGTGCCGCGGTACCGCGTCCTGCGGGACGGGCAGGTCGCGCTCGTCGTGCGCGGCGAGCCGGGGGTGCTCGTGAGCGTCTCCGTGCCGCCCCCGCTGCCCGGCACCGCGCCGGTCACGCACCCCTTCGCGACGGCGACGTTCACCGCCACGCTGCACGAGGGCACGCTCGGGTCGCTCCTGCGGGAGGCGCCCGACCTCGCGGCGTTCCTCGCCGCCGTCCAGCGCGCGGGCTACGTCGTCGAGCCGGACGGGTGACCGGTGCCGCGACGTCGGCCCGGACCGCCTCCAGGACCAGCGGCCCCGCCCCTCGGCGTGGAGGAGCAGGGGCGCTGTTGACGCTCCGGCGGGCGGGTGGCCCGTCGAAGAGGTGCACCGGCCGCGGGCTTCTTCACCGACCGGTGCCCCCTGCGGCACCTCGGCCGCCCGTCCACCGTAGGAGGCGGTTCCAGGTCCTCGCCACCTGTCGCCACCACCGCTCCGGGGGTGGGGGGTACGGTCGGACCCGGGACCGAGGGCCGCGTTCTCGGAGGACGGCCGAGGACGGGCTCTCCGGGGACGCCGTCGCCCACGGAGCCCTGCGGCGCGAGAACGAACGGGGACTCCTGCCGAGGCGCGTTCGCACCGGTCACGTGTGGTGCCCCGAGCAGGACTCGAACCTGCAACCTACGGATTAGAAGGCCGTTGCTCTATCCATTGAGCTATCGAGGCGCGCGCCCATCGTAGTGGGCGTCGGGCGGGCTCGGGAGGTGGGGGCCGTGGTGGCGGACGTGCAGGTGGGGTGGTCGCGCGTCGTGCGGCGCGTGCGTTTGGCGGGGCCCCCGGCAGCCGTCACTATGAACCAGTGAGAACCCCAGACGCCGCCACGAGCGACGCGAGCCCCGCCGCGCCCGGCCGGTCGCCGGGCTCGTGGAGGCCCGCGCAGGCGACCGAGGAGCTCGGTGTCACGGTCTACGACGTCGCGCGCGACCTGCGCCGCGACGTGGCGGACGTGCGCCTCCCGCTCGTGATCGAGGGCGCGGCGGAGTCGGACGCGTCACGGCGCCGCCTCCTCACGCAGCTCGACGAGCACCTGCTGCCGCGGCTGCGCGAGCTGTCGTCCCCGGCGATCGTCGTCATCGCGGGGTCGACGGGCGCAGGCAAGTCGACGCTCTACAACTCGCTGCTCGGCGAGGAGGTGTCGCAGGCGGGCGTGCTGCGGCCCACGACGCGCGAGCCGGTCCTCGCGTTCAACCCGCTCGACGCGGACGTGATCGTCGAGGGCCCGGTGACGCGCGTGGCGCGCGTCGTCGACCACGACGGCGTCCCGCGCGGCACGGGCCTGCTCGACGCCCCGGACCTGGACTCGCTCCTGTCCGAGAACCGGGACACGGCGAGCCTGCTGCTCGAGGCGGCGGACCTGTGGCTGTTCGTCACGACCGCCTCGCGCTACGGCGACGCGCTGCCGTGGCAGGCGCTGTCGCGCGCGAAGGAGCGCGGCGCGAGCGTCGCGATGGTGCTCAACCGCGTCCCGCGCGAGACCCTCACGACGATCCGTGGCGACCTGCTGCAGCGCCTGCGCGACCACGGCATGGACGGGACCCCGTTGTTCGTCGTGCCCGACGTCGGCCCGCACGAGGGGCTGCTCGACCGCTCGGTCGTGGCGCCGGTCGCGCGCTGGCTGACGATGCTCGCGGGCCCGGACCGGTCGCGCGCGGTGATCGTGCGCACGCTCAAGGGGGCGCTCGGCGCGCTGCCCGCGTGGGTCACGGGCGTCTCGGACGCGGTCGAGCAGCAGGTGGAGGCCGCGGCCGACCTGCGCTCGGCGGCGGAGAAGGCGGTCCCGCCCGTGCGCGACGCCGCACGCCAGGCCGCGCTGGACGGTGCGGTCGCGCACGGATCGCTCGAGGCGCGGTGGGCCCAGGTGACGGGGGCCGAGCGCGTGGACCGCGTCAAGGTCCGCGGTGGCGTCGTCCGGTCGTCCAAGCGGCGCGGACGCGCGCGCGACCTCGTGCTCGCCCCGCTCCTCGACGAGACGCGCGACGCCGCGCACCGCACGCTCGCGGCGAACGGCGTCCTGGCGCACGACGCGCTGCGGGCCGCGCTCGACGGGGACCGCCCGCTGCCGGGAGCCTCCGACGTCCTGCCGACCGAGGAGGACGCCGCGGCGCGGCGCGAGGCCTCGGCCACGACCCAGGTGCTCCAGTGGTCCCGACGGGCCGAGCAGGTCGTGACGGACCTCGCCGCGCCGACGGCGAGCGAGCCCGCCCGGGCGGCGGTCAAGGCGTTCGGCGAGACCGGGCTGGCCGCCCTGCTGCTCGCGGGCGCCGCCGGGAGCGACGACGCGGCCCGCCTCGTGCGGACCGTCCTCGCCGAGACGGGCGACGACGCGCTCGCGGCGCTGCGCGAGGACCTCGCCGACCGGGCCGCGACCATGGTCGAGCGCGAGGCCGAGCCCGTCCTCACCGCGCTCGCCGACCCCGCGCTCGCCGCGGACGCCGCGGTCGGGCTGCGCCTACGACTCGCCGAGCTGAGGAGGCTCATGTGACGTCCCACGACGCCCAGCTGCGTGCCCGGGTCGACGACCTCGCGCGCGCGGTGGACCTCGCGGGGGACCGCCTCGACCCCGCGGTCGCGGCCCAGGTGCGCGACGCGATCGGGGGCGTGCGCGAGCGCCTCGCGCTCGGCGTCGACCACACGGTCGTCGCGCTCGCAGGCGGCACCGGGTCGGGCAAGTCGAGCCTGTTCAACCGCGTGTCGCGGCTCGACTTCGCGGACGTCGGCGTGAAGCGCCCGACGACGGCGCGCGTCACCGCGTGCTCGTGGAGCGGCGCGGCGACGGCCCTGCTCGACTGGCTCGAGGTGGACCCCGAGCGCCGCATCACGCGCGACGGCGAGCTCGACGCCGAGGACGAGGCGGCGCTCGGCGGCCTCGTCCTGCTCGACCTGCCGGACCACGACTCGATCGAGCCCGCGCACCGCGACGTCGTCGACCGGGTGCTCCCGCTCGTCGACCTGCTGGTGTGGGTGGTGGACCCGCAGAAGTACGCCGACGACGCCCTGCACTCGGGCTACCTGCAGAAGTCGACGGGGCTCGAGGGTTCGATGGTCGTCGCGCTCAACCAGATCGACACCGTGCCCGAGGCGCGCCGCGTCGCGCTCGTCGAGGACATGGGACGCCTGCTGGAGGAGGACGGGCTCGACGGCGTCTACGTCACGACCGTCTCCGCGCGCACGGGCGAGGGCCTCGACGAGCTGCGCTCGCTGCTGGAGCAGGCGGTCGCGCGGCGCAGCGTCGCCGCGAGCCGCGTCGCGGGCGAGCTCGACCGGGCGGGCGCGCTCCTGCTGGAGCAGCTCCCGGGCGACGTGCCGTGGACCATGAGCACGGCCGTCGAGGAGGAGGTCGACGCGCTCGCCGACGCGACCGGCCTCGCCGCCGTCGCCGGGCAGGTCGGCGCGGCGGTGCGCAACGGCTACGGCCGCCCCGAGTTCTCGCCGCCGCAGCCCGACGCCGTCGCGCTCTCGCGCTCGCGCTGGCTCGCGCGCGCCGGGCGGTCCCTGCGACCGGGGTGGCAGAAGGCCCTCGACGACGCCGTCGCGCCGTCGGGGAAGGTCGCGGAGGCGACGCGGTCGGCGCTCGCGAAGATCCCCCTCGACACGCGCGGGCCGTCCTCCTCGCGCCCGACGCGACGCGCGGCCTGGACGGCGCTCGGCCTCGGGGTCGTCGCAGGCGTGCTCGCCGTGCTCGGCTCGCTGCGCGTGCTGGACCTCGGGCGGACGCTCGTCACCGTGTGCGCGATCGTCGCGGCGGTCGCCGTGGTCGGCGCGGTGGTCGCGTTCCTCGTGGCGCTCCAGGTGCGCCGCACGCTCGCCCGCCGGCGCGAGCAGCAGGTGCTCGCGTCCGGGCGGGGAGCGATCGAGCGGGTCGTGCAGGACGCGATGGGCAAGCCGACCCAGGCGCTCCTCGACACGCACCGGCAGGTCCGCGAGCTGGCGCAGTCCGCGCGCGACAAGGCCCCCGCGGCGCCGCTCACCGGGGCGCTACGGCTACCCACAGGCCCGGAGATCACGGGCCCGTCCACAGGCGACGGCACGACGACGGACGGCGCACCCGCTCCCACCGCACCCTGAGGCGGTGGCCGGGACCAGCCCGGCCGCCGACCTCAGGAGGAACCATGCCCGGTGACGTCACCGTCACGCTCTCCGGCTTCGTCGCGACGACGCCCACGCTGTTCCGCTCGCAGTCCGGCAACGACTTCACGAGCTTCCGCATCGCCCAGACGCGCCGCTACCTCGACCGCGAGCGCGGCGAGTGGGTCGACGGCCGCACGCTGTGGTTCACGGTCAAGGTGTGGAAGCACGTCGCGCGCAACGTCGCGCTGTCCCTGCACAAGGGCGACCCCGTGGTCGTCACGGGGCGGCTCTCGCTCGACGAGTGGGACGGCCCGGACGGCCCGCGCACCAGCCTCGTCGTCGAGGCCACCGCGCTGGGCCCCGACCTCACGCTCGGCGAGGCCCGGTTCACCCGCACGGTCCACCGGCGCGAGGACGACGGCGCGCGCCGGGGCGACGCGGCCGGCGTCGCCGCGTCCGGGGCCGCCGGCAGCGCGGACCGGTCGTCCGGCGGACCGGGCGCCACGGCGCACGACGGGACCGCGTTCGAGGGCGCGCCGCGCGACGAGAGCGCGCTCGACGACCCGTGGACCCTCGCGGACGCCGGGGCGGCGCTCGCGGGCGAGCCCGGCGATCCGGCCGAGACCGACGCCCCCGCCGACGCCGACCCCGAGCCGGTGGCCGACGCCGACGCCGAGACCGGCGCGCTGGCGTCCGCCTGAGCGGCGTCGTGCGGGCGGTGCCGCGGCCCGAGGGGTCGCGGCGCCGTCGGGCGCGCCCCGGCGGCCCGACCGCGTAGGCTGAGTGGTCGACGAATCCCGTACCTCTCCCGACCGAAACGGTGGAACGACAGGCTGTGGCTGAGTTCATCTACTCCATGTACAAGGCGCGCAAGGCGCACGGAGACAAGGTCATCCTCGACGACGTCTCCCTGAACTTCCTGCCCGGCGCCAAGATCGGCGTCGTGGGCCCCAACGGCGCCGGGAAGTCCACGATCCTCAAGATCATGGCCGGCCTGGACACGCCGTCGAACGGCGAGGCGCGCCTCTCCCCGGGCTACAGCGTCGGCATCCTGCTCCAGGAGCCGCCGCTCAACGAGGAGAAGACGGTCCTCGGCAACGTCCAGGAGGCCGTCGCGGACATCCTCGCCAAGAAGCAGCGCTTCGACGAGATCTCCGCGCTCATGGCGGAGCCCGACGCCGACTTCGACGCGCTCCTCGCGGAGATGGGCACGCTGCAGGAGGCCATCGACGCCGCGGACGCGTGGGACCTCGACTCGCAGCTCGAGCAGGCGATGGACGCGCTGCGCTGCCCGCCGCCGGACGCCGACGTGTCGGTGCTCTCCGGTGGTGAGCGTCGCCGCGTCGCGCTGTGCAAGCTCCTGCTCGAGAAGCCGGACCTGCTGCTGCTCGACGAGCCCACGAACCACCTGGACGCCGAGTCCGTGCTGTGGCTCGAGCAGCACCTCGCGACGTACCCGGGCGCGATCCTCGCCGTCACCCACGACCGGTACTTCCTCGACCACGTCGCCGAGTGGATCTGCGAGGTCGACCGCGGCCGCCTGTACCCCTACGAGGGCAACTACTCGACCTACCTCGAGAAGAAGGGCGAGCGCCTCCAGGTCCAGGGAAAGAAGGACGCGAAGCTCGCCAAGCGCCTCAAGGAGGAGCTCGAGTGGGTCCGGTCCAACGCCAAGGGCCGCCAGACCAAGTCGAAGGCCCGCCTCGCCCGGTACGAGGAGATGGCCGCCGAGGCGGAGCGCACGAGGAAGCTCGACTTCGAGGAGATCCAGATCCCGCCGGGCCCGCGCCTGGGCAACGTGGTCCTCGAGGCGTCGAACCTGCAGAAGGGCTTCGACGGTCGCCAGCTCATCGACGGGCTGAGCTTCACGCTGCCGCGCAACGGCATCGTCGGCGTGATCGGCCCGAACGGCGTCGGCAAGACGACGCTGTTCAAGACGATCGTCGGGCTCGAGCCGCTCGACGGCGGCGACCTGAAGGTCGGCGAGACCGTCTCGATCTCCTACGTCGACCAGTCGCGCGGCGGCATCGACCCCAAGAAGACGCTGTGGGAGGTCGTGTCCGACGGCCTCGACTTCATCAAGGTCGGCAACGTCGAGATCCCGTCGCGCGCGTACGTCGCGTCGTTCGGGTTCAAGGGCCCGGACCAGCAGAAGCCCGCGGGCGTGCTGTCCGGCGGTGAGCGCAACCGTCTCAACCTCGCGCTCACGCTCAAGCAGGGCGGCAACCTCCTGCTGCTCGACGAGCCGACGAACGACCTCGACGTCGAGACCCTGGGCTCGCTCGAGAACGCGCTGCTCGAGTTCCCCGGCTGCGCCGTCGTGGTGTCCCACGACCGGTGGTTCCTCGACCGCGTCGCGACGCACATCCTCGCGTACGAGGGCACGGAGGAGGACCCGGCGAGCTGGTACTGGTTCGAGGGCAACTTCGCGTCCTACGAGGAGAACAAGGTCGAGCGCCTCGGTGCCGACGCGGCGCGCCCGCACCGCGTGACGTACCGCAAGCTCACGCGCGACTGACCTCGCGGCCTCGATCGACCACGACGCCGGGCGGGACTCGTTCCCGCCCGGCGTCTGTGTGTCGGGTGTCCGGGTGTCCGGGAGTTCGCGCCCGCACCCGCGCTGCTCCGGGGCGCGGAAAGCCGTTGACGTCGTCGTCTGGCCCTCGGCAGGATCGCGCTCCATGACCCTCGACCTCGCTCCCTCGCGCGTACGCCCCACCTGGCCCGACCTCCCGCCGGCGGTGCGCGCCGCCGTCGAGGCCCGGCTGGGGGACGTCGTCACGGGGTGGACGAGCCACGACGGCGGTTACTCGCAGGGGCTCGCGTCGACGCTGCGGGCGAGCTGCGGGGACGTGTTCGTCAAGGCGGTCGGGCCCGAGCACGCGTTCACCCGCGACCTGTACCGGCTCGAGGCGCGCGTCGCCGCGGCGCTGCCCGCGCAGACGCCGGCGCCCGTGCTCCGGTGGGTCCTCGACGACGACCTCGACGGGGCCGGCGAGTGGGTCGCCCTCGCGTTCGACGCCGTGCCCGGCCGGGCCGTCGCCACGCCGTGGCGGGACGACGAGCTCGCCGCGGTGGCCGACCTCGCGCGCCGCGTCGCGGAGGTCGAGGTCACGGGGGACGCGCCGCTCCCGCGCTTCGCGGAGACGGTCGAGTGGCGCGAGTGGGAGGACCTCGCGGACCGTCGCCCGCAGGCCCTGAGCACCTACGACCCGTGGGTCGCGGCCCGGCTCGACCGCCTCGCCGCGCTCGCCGAGCCGTGGCCCGAGGCCACGGCGGGCGACCACCTCGTCCACGGCGACCTCCGGGGCGACAACGCCCTGCTCGTGGACGGCGCGGTGCTGGGGTCCGCGATCCGCGGCGAGCGCACCAGGGACAGGCTCGTCGCCGTCGCCGTCGACTGGCCGTACGCCGCGCGCGGCGCCGCGTTCTGCGATGCCGTCGGCATGCTCCCGGCCGTGCAGGTCGAGGGCGGGCCGCCGCCCGAGGAGGTGCTGCGGCGCCACCCGCTGCCGCGCGACGTCGAGCCCGACGCGGTGACCTGCTACCTCGCGTCGCTCACGGGGTTCTTCCTCAAGTCCTCGCTCGACCCGGCACCCCCGGGCATCCCGCACGTGCGGGCGTTCCAGCGGGCGCAGGCCGAGGTCGGGGTCGCATGGCTCCGGCGCCGCCTGGGGGAGTGAGCCACGCCCGCGAGATCGGCCCGAGCGTCCCAGATCGACCCTCCGAAGGTCGATCTCGTGCCGGGCGGGCCGATCTCGCGCGGCGCGCCGACTCACACCGGGCCTGACCAGCGGCGTTGCGGCAGACTGGCGGGATGACGGCCAGCGGTGACCCCGGAGACGGCGTGGTCCGTGCGGACGGCTCGGCCCCCGAGCCGGCGGCCGACGGGTCGCGTCCTGGGGCTGTCGCCGCGGGCGCCGCGGCGACGGCGGGGCTCGTCGAGTCCCTGGAGATCCTGCGCGGCCGGCTCGCGGCGGCGCGGCTGCCGCTGGAACCCCCGGGCGCGGCTGCCGCGCGCGAGGACCTCGACCTCGCGGTGCACCAGCTCGACGACTACCTGCTGCCGCGGCTGCGCTCGCACGCCGCGCCGCTGCTCGTCGTCGTGGGCGGGTCCACCGGCGCGGGGAAGTCGACGCTCGTGAACTCGCTGCTCGGCGAGCACGTGTCCGCGCCCGGCGTGCTGCGGCCGACCACCCGCGCTCCCGTCCTCGTGCACCACCCGCTCGACGAGCGCTGGTTCTCCACCGACCGCGTGCTCCCCGGCCTCGCGCGCGTGAGCGAGCACGGGCGGGGCCCCGCCGCGGTCGCGCGCGACGCGACCGCCGTGCCCGGCCGGACCGCGGGAACCTCGAACGCGAGCCCGGCCGACCCGACGCGCACGCTCCGGCTGGTCGCGAGCGACGCGCTGCCGCAGGGCCTCGCGCTCGTGGACGCGCCCGACGTCGACTCCGTGGAGACGGCGAACCGCGAGCTCGCGGCCCAGCTCCTCGCCGCGGCGGACCTGTGGCTCTTCGTCACGACGGCCGCGCGCTACGCCGACGCGGTCCCGTGGGACCTCCTGCACCGCGCGGCCGAGCGGCGCGCGCAGGTCGCGATCGTGCTCGACCGGGTCGACCCGGGCGCCGAGGCCGTGGCCGACGACCTCCGCCGCATGATGGACGAGAACGGGCTGGACGCCGCGCCGCTGTTCGTCGTGGGGGAGTCCGAGCTGGTCGACGGATTCCTCCCGGAGCGGTCCGTCGCCCAGGTCGCGTCGTGGCTGTCCGCGCTGGGGGCCGACGGCGACGCGCGCGACCGGGTCGCGACCGCGACGCGGGACGGCGTCGTGGACGACCTCGTGCGCCGGGCCGTGCTCGTGGCCGGAGCCGCCGACGCCCAGGCGACGTCCGACGCGCGCCTGCGGGCCGTCGTCGGGCGCGCGTACGACGAGGCGGCGGCCACCGTGGACGCCGCCACGAGCGACGGCGCGCTGCTGCGCGGCGAGGTGCTCGCGCGCTGGCAGGACTTCGTCGGGACGAGCGAGCTGTTCCGCTCCGTGGAGCAGGGCGTCGGGCGTGTGCGCGACGCCGTCGCGGCGTTCTTCCGCGGGCGCCCGGCGCAGGCGCCTCAGGTCGAGCAGGCGATCGCGCACGGGCTGGAGGCCGTCGTGCTCGACGCGACGGACGCGGCCGCGGAGCGCGCGTACGGCGGGTGGCGCGCCGACCCGGCCGGCACGGCGCTGCTGGACGGGCTCGACCTGTCGCGCTCGTCGGCCGGCGTGCGGGCAAGGGTCGCCGAGGAGATCCGGGGCTGGCAGTCGGACGTCCTCGACCTCGTGCGCGAGCAGGGCGCGGGCAAGCGTGGGGCGGCTCGGGCGCTGTCGTTCGGGATCAACGGGCTCGGGCTGAGCCTCATGGTCGTGGTGTTCGCGTCGACGGGCGGCCTCACGGGCGCCGAGGTCGGCATCGCCGGGGGGACCGCGATCCTCGCGCAGAAGCTCCTCGAGGCCGTGTTCGGCGACGACGCCGTACGGCGGCTCACGCGGACGGCGCGGGACCGCCTCGCCGAGCGGGTGCGCGCCGTGCTCGACGACGAGGCCCGGCGCTACACGGCGCAGCTCGACGCGCTCGGCACCGCGGAGGCGGACGAGACGGCGCGCACCGTGCGCGAGGCCGCGCGGGCGGTCGAGGCGGCGGCGCGGGTCGAGCGCACCGCGCGCGGGCGGGACCAGGACGCGGCCCGCCCGACCACGGGGCGGCACGCCGCGCGGCTCCTGCGGGGCGCGGGTTGGAGCGGGTCGGCGGAGGACGAGCCCGCGAGCCTGCCCGAGGGCGACGACGAGTCGGGCCGCAGGCCCGGGTTCTGGCGACGGCTGCTGGGTGGTGAGCGCGCATGACGATCGACCTCGCGGCGCGCACGACCGCGCTCGAGACCGCCGTCCGTGCCGGCGAGGGTCGCCTCGACGCCGACCTGCTCGCCGACGCACGCACCGTCGTCGCCCGGGCTCGCGAGCGCGCGGGCCTCTCGGCCGACCACACCGTCGTCGCGCTCGCCGGTGCGACGGGCTCGGGCAAGTCGTCGGTCTTCAACGCGCTCGCCGGGGACGAGCTCGCGACGGTCGGGGTCCAGCGCCCGACGACGTCGCACCCCCTGGCGGCCGTGTGGGGCACCGGCGCGGTGGCGCACCCGGCGGGCGGAACGCCGTCCGGTACGGCGCCCGGCGCAGCCGGGGCCGGGGCCCTCCTCGACTGGCTGGAGGTGCGGCGCCGGCACGAGATGGGCACGCCGCTCACGTCGGGCGACCCCGACGACGCGCGCGCGGGCGGCGGGCTCCGCGGGCTCCTCAAGGGCCGGCGCGCCGCAGAGGTCACGAGCGGCCTCGTGCTGCTCGACCTGCCCGACCACGACTCGGTCGTCGTCGAGCACCGCGTGCGCGCGGAGCGCCTCGTGGAGCGTGCGGACCTGCTCGTGTGGGTCGTCGACCCGCAGAAGTACGCGGACGCCGCGCTGCACGAGCGCTACCTGCGCCCCCTCGCGGGGCACGGCTCGGTCGTCGTGCTCGTGCTCAACCAGGTCGACCGGCTCTCGCCTGCCGACGCGGACGCGTGCCTCGCGGACCTGCGCCGGCTCGCCGCCGAGGACGGGCTCGGCGACGCGCGCGTCCTCGGGGTCTCGGCGCGCACGGGGCAGGGGCTCGACGAGCTGCGCGGTCTGCTTGCGGACGCCGCGGCGCGACGGCGTGCGGCGAACGACCGGCTCGCCGCCGACGTCCGTGCCGTGGCCCGGCGCGTCGCCGCCGCGTGCGGCGAGCCCGTCCCGGAGCGCGCCGCACGCCGGGCGCGCGACGGCCTCGTCGACGCGCTCGAGGCCGCGGCGGGCGTGCCCACCGTCGTCGCGGCGGTGCGGGGCTCGGCCGTGCGCGACGCGCGCGCCGCGACGGGTTGGCCCGTCACGCGCTGGGTCGGGCGGTTCCGGCCCGACCCGCTGCGCCGCATCGGGCTCCGTGCAGGCCCCGCGCCCGGGTCGGCCCGGGCTCGCGCCACGAAAGACCTCGGCGCCGGGGACGGCGAGGCCCGTCCCGAGCTCGCCCGGACCTCGCTGCCCGCGGTCCCGGCCGCGCTCCGCGCGGGGGCGCAGACGGCCGTGCGCGACTACGCGAGCGATGCGACCGCGGGGGTTCCGGACGACTGGGCGCTGGCCGTGCGGCGTCGGGCCTCCGAGGGGGCGGCGGACCTCGCGGACGCGCTCGACCAGGCCGTCGCCGGGACGGAGCTCGAGGCGTCGCGCCGGCCGGTGTGGTGGCGCGTCGTCGGCGCCTTCCAGTGGCTCGTGCTCGCGGCGCTCGTGGTCGGGCTGCTGTGGCTCGCCGCGCTGTGGGGGTTCACCTACCTGCGCCTGCCCGAGCCGCCGACGCCGGTGCTCACGCTCGGCGGGCCGGGAGCGCCCGAGCTCCCGTGGCCGACGCTGCTCGTGCTCGGTGGGGTCGTCGTCGGCGTCGTCGTCGCGCTCCTCTCGCGCGCGGCCGCGGCGGTGGGCGGGCGACGCCGCGCCGCGCGGGCCCGACGCCGGCTGCGCGACGCCGTCGGCCAGGTCGCCGACCGCCTGGTCCGGCTCCCGGTGGGCGAGGAGCTGTCGGCGCTCGCGAGCTGCCGCGCCGCGGCCCTCGTCGCCGCGTCCTGACGCCCCGCCTCCCCGCCGAACATGAGGTTGCTCTCGAAATCGGGCCGAGAACGACAGCGACGTCGTGCTCGACGGCGCGGAACGTCGTGGTCGGCGGTCGGAGGAGAATGGTCGCGCCACCCGTCGAGCGAGAGGACACTCCATGACCCGCCTGCACGTCCCCGTCTCCTTGAGGTGGTCGGACCTCGACGCGTACGCCCACGTGAACAACGTCGAGATGTTCCGGCTGCTGGAGGACGCGCGCATCACGGCGTTCTGGACCCACCCGGACGCGGGCGAGGACGCCTGGCCGACGGCGGTCCTGGAGACCGGGCCGGCCGCGACGAGCCACACGCTCGTCGCGCGGCAGGAGATCGAGTACCTGCGCCCGCTCGGCTTCACGCGCACGCCCGTGCGGGTCGAGCTGTGGATCGGGCACCTCGGCGGCGCGAGCCTGGAGGTCTGCTACGAGGTGCACGACGGCGCCGCGCGCTTCGAGCGCACCGGCCCCACCTCGGGCGGCGCCCCCTACGCGAAGGCGGTGACCACGATCGTCGTGGTCGACGCCGCGACCGGGGCGCCCCGCCGCATCACCGAGGCCGAGCGTGCGGCGTGGGAGCCGTTCGTCGAGGAGCCGCTGACCTTCCGCCGCCGCAGGTGACCGTCGCTCGCGCCGGGGAGCAGCGTCCCGGCGCGAGCGACGCTCGTGGGCGAGGGCTCACCCGACGGTGCACTCCGTCCCGCCCGACCCGTCGACCAGCGTGAACCGCGAGGGCGGCGTGCTCACGCCGCCGTGCGCGACGTTCGCGCCGACCTCCACGGAGGCACCGGGGGCGAGCGTCCCGTTCCAGGCGGCGGACCGCACCGTGACGTCGGCGCCGGTCTGCGTCCAGGTGGCGCTCCAGCCGTTCGTCACGGTCTGCCCGGACGGGAAGGTGAACGCGAGCGCCCACCCGTCGAGCGCCGTCGTGCCCGTGTTCGTCAGCCGGAGGGTCACCGTCCCGCCGGACCCCCAGTCGCTCGACGACCAGCGGACGGCGCAGGCGCCGGGCGCGGGACCCGTCGACGTCGCCGGGGTCGTGAACGTCGCTGCCGGCCCGGGCGCCGACGCGTTGCCGGCCCGGTCGGTCGCGACGAGGGCGACGCGGTAGGTCGTCTCGGGCGCGAGTCCCGTCAGGGCCAGCGTCGTGCCCGAGGTGGTCGCGACCCGCACGCCGTCGAGCAGCACGTCGTACCCGGAGACGCCGCTGCCGGCGTCCGAGGACGGCGGCCACGCGACGGTCGCCCCGGCCGCGGTGACGGCCGAGATCGTCGGCGCCCCCGGACTCGACGGCGGCGTGGTGTCCGGATCGACCGGCCCCGCCGACGGCTCGTCGCCCCACAGCAGCTCGTCGCCCTCGTACAGCGTGATGCGCGCGTTCTTCGTCAGGGCGTCGCCGGTCGCGACCTGTGCGAAGGACCAGTCGTCCGCGGCGTCCCAGACGTCCGCCGTGACGCGGAACTGCACCTCGCGGCGGTGCTGGGACTGGCCCCCGGGGTACACGACCGAGCCCGAGCAGTCGATCTCGACGAAGTACTGGTCGCCGCCCGCGTGGCCGACGCTCGCCGTCGCGCCGGGGCACTCGGAGTAGTTCGTCGTGGCGCGCAGGGTCGCGGGGTCGGCGCCGTCGTCGAGCGTGAACCAGTACCGCAGGCGGACGTCGTCGAGCACGCGCGCCGGGAAGGCCGACCGGTTGCGCAGCACGGCCTTGATCTCCGTGAACGCGGTGCCGGGCTGGTTGAGGCGCGACTCGACGAAGAACTCGTCCTGGTCAGGGGCCTCGGGCTGCGGGAAGTCGGCGAGCGGGGCGCCCCCGTGCTCGCCGACGAGGTAGGCGAGAGCCGACGTGAAGCCTGCGTTGTAGTCCGTGGCGACCTCGTTCGCGACGTAGTCCGAGCGGCTGTCCGTGTACGCGTCGTCCGGCGCGCCCGGGCCCCCGACGAGCGCCCCGTAGAGGACGTGCCGCGTCGCCGCAGGCTCGGCGAGCGAGTCGAGCCACGAGCCGTGCGCGGTGCGGTGGTGCGGGTTCTGCGGCGGGTCCTCGCCGTACCCGACGACGTACGACGCACCGCGCGGGTTGTCGCCGAGCGCGTAGCCGATCTGGCGCTCGCCGAAGTCCTGGTACGTCTGCGCGCGGGTCGTGTCGCCGCGACCCCGCAGCCACTCGCCGTAGGTCAGCGCGACGAACGCCGTGTTCGCGGCGTAGCGCAGCGAGCCCCACGAGTCGAGGAACGCCTGCCCGCCGGGGGAGTACCGCACGCGCGACCCTTGGTACCCGGTGGTCCAGTAGTCGAGCCAGCGGTTCGCGTCGTCGACGTACTGCTGCTTGCCGGTGGCCTGGGCCAGCAGCGCGTACGCGCCGTACGTCTTGTCGTCCCACGCGATCGTCCAGCGGTACGACGGCGTGCTCGTCTGGTTCTCGCGGGAGAGACCGGCGTACTCCTGCTCGGCCTTGGCGAGGTACGTCGGGTCGCCCGTCGCCTCGTAGAGCCAGGCCGCGCCCCAGACGAGCTCGTCCTGGTAGCCGGACCAGGAGTTGTAGAAGGCGCCCGCGGGCACGCAGTCGGAGTACGTGCCGCGGTACGTGTCGGCGAAGTCGTAGAGCTGCTCGGCGTGCTCGACGAGCTCGGCCGCGTACGCCGGGTCGTCGTCCGCGAAGACGATCGACGACGCGGCCATGGCTGCCGAGGTCTCGCCCGCGACGTCGCTCCCGGGGCACGACCGGTCGACCTTGTACGCCGGGCGGGCCATCTGCATCGCCTCGGCGGGGCCCCACCACTTGTGGTCCGCGTCGCCGTCGCCGACCTGGGCGTAGAGCACGTCCGGTTCGGGGTGCGCCTTGACGAAGTAGTCGTTGACCCAGCGCAGCGAGTCGAGCAGCTCGTCGCGCTGGCCCGACGCCGCGTACCCGTCGGGGCTCGCGATCGCGCCCCACGCGAGCATCGTCGTCGTGAACGCCATGGGCAGCCCGAACTTCACGTGGTCGCCCGCGTCGTACCAGCCGCCCGTGAGGTCGAGCC
This sequence comes from Cellulosimicrobium sp. NPDC030954, assembly GCF_055571305.1. Classification (NCBI taxonomy): domain Bacteria; kingdom Bacillati; phylum Actinomycetota; class Actinomycetes; order Micrococcales; family Promicromonosporaceae; genus Cellulosimicrobium; species Cellulosimicrobium sp. NPDC030954. The sequence continues at coordinate 40,279 of NZ_JBVIFN010000003.1, read as the reverse complement.
CGACGTCGGCGCCGTCGTCGAGCGCGGAGTCGCCGCGCCAGCTCACGCGGAAGTCGTCGGGGAGGTCGCCCGAGCGCTGGGCGTCGTAGAAGAAGAGCGACTTCTGGAGTGCCTCGGCGTAGTTCGGCTCGGCGGTGGCAGCGGCGGCCGCTGCCGGGACCGGCGTCGGGTCCGGCGCGGCCGAGGCCGGGGTCGTGGCCGCGAGGCTCGCGACGAGCAGGGCGCCCGCGGCGAGGACCGCGGTGGGTCGTGGGTGCATGGCTGCCTCTCGGTCCGGCTGCGTCCGCGTCGACGCAGGTCGTCGACACTGTCCGGAGGCGGCGGAACCGGGGTCAAGGACGCGCGCGGCCCTGAAACGTTTCGCCGTCCCGCGCGGCGCGCTCCGCCGCCGCGGCGACGTTGCGCTGCATCCCGCCGAACACGACGCCGTGGAACGGCTTGACCGCCCACCAGTAGAGCTGGCCCGCGAGGCCGTGGGGGTAGAACAGCGCGCGCTGGGCGAAGTAGGTCCGGCCGGGACCGCTCGCGTCCTCGGGCGAGGGGCCGGGCGCGTCGGGGTCGGTGGCATCAGGGAGCTCGGCGGCGGCCTCGTCGACGCGCAGCTCGAGCCATGCGAGCCCCGGCAGGCGCATCTCGGCCCGAAGCAGCAGGCGACGGCCCGGCTCGATCGCCTCGACACGCCACCAGTCGAGCTCGTCGTCCACGCGCAGGTGCCGCTCGTCGCGCCGGCCCCGGCGCAGCCCGGGCCCGCCGACCGCGCGGTCCAGGAGCCCGCGCACGCGCCACGCGAGCGACCACGAGTACCAGCCGCCCTGCCCGCCGATCTCCTCGACGACGCGCCAGAGCACGTCGCGCGGCGCGTCGACGACCGTCCGCCGCTCGTCGACGTACAGCGAGCCGCCGGCCCAGTCGGGGTCGCTCGGCAGCGGGTCCGACGGCGCTCCCGGCACCGAGGCGGACGACCAGCGCGTCACGACCTCGCCGTCGTGGATGCGCTCCAGGGCCAGCTCGACGGCGCGGTCGAACCCGACGAGGCCCTCGGGCGGGTCGGGCACGTACCGCCGGATGTCGTGCTCGCGGCACACGACCTCGTGCTGGAGCGACTCGACCAGGGGGCGCGCGATGCCCGACGGCACGGGCGTGACGAGCCCGACCCACAGGCTCGACAGCTTCGGCGTGAGCACCGGGACGCTGACGATCGCGCGGCGGGGGAGCCCGGCCACCTTCGCGTAGCGCTGCATCATGTCGCGGTACGTGAGGACGTCGGGCCCGCCGACGTCGAACGCGCGCGAGACGTCGGGCGGCATCGTCGCGGACCCTACGAGGTAGCGCAGCACGTCCCGCACCGCGATGGGCTGGATGCGGTTGTCGACCCACTTCGGCGTCGTCATGGCCGGGAGCCGCTCGGTGAGGTAGCGCATCATCTCGAACGACGCGGACCCGGAGCCGAGGATCACCGCCGCCTGGAGGACCGTCGTCGGGACGCCCGACGCGAGCAGGATCTCGCCGACCTCCTTGCGCGAGGCCAGGTGGCGCGAGAGCTCGCCCTCCGGGACGTCCGGGAACATCCCGCCGAGGTAGACGATCCGCCCGACGCCCGCCTCGCGCGCCGCGCGCGCGAACGTGAGCGCGGTGCGGCGGTCGCGCGCCTCGAACGTGCTCCCGGTGCCGAGCGAGTGCACGAGGTAATACGCGACGTCGGCGCCCTGGAGCGCCGCGCGGGTCTGCTCGAGGTCGGCCGCGTCGGCGGCCACCGTCTCGACGTCGTGGACCCACTCGCGCCCCGCGAGCCGCTCGGGGTGCCGTGCCAGCGCGCGCACCTCGAACCCTGCGCGCAGCAGCTCGGGCACGAGCCGCCCGCCCACGTAGCCGGTGACGCCGGTGACCGCGGCCCTCACGAGAGGAGCTCCAGGAGCTCGCGCTCGGCGCGCGTCTGCGACCGCGTGGACCCGATGGTCTCGCCACGCTCCCACAGGTCGAACAGGCGCGGGTCGATGTACGACGACCGCGCGACGGCGGGCGTGTTCCCCAGCTCCTCGGCGACGTCCTTGACGATCCCCGCGACGACCCGGCGCCGCGCCCGCTCCGAGGCCGGCGCGGCCCCGGCGTCGGCGAGCGCGCGCGCCGCGAGGACGGTGGCGTGCCACGTGCGGAAGTCCTTGGGCGTCGCGTCCTCGCCGAGCCGCTCCTTGATGCCCGCCTGGACGTCGGCGCTCGTGACGTCGTGCCACGCGGCCCGGCCGTCGGGCCCGTCCTCGCGCCACGCGAGCAGCTCGACGCCGCCGCGGCGCCGCTTGAGCGTCGTGACGAGCTCGGCGACCACCGGGTCGTCCACGACGACGTCGCGCACCTGGCCCGACTTCGCGGGGTAGTGGAAGTGCACGCTCCCGTCGCGCCGGACCCGTGCGTGCTCCTTGCGGATCGTCGCCAGGCCGTAGCTCTTGTTCTGCTGGGCGTAGATCTCGCCGCCGGCACGGAAGTACGCGAGGTCGAGCAGCCGGAACGCGAGGGCGAGCACCTTCTCGCGGCCCATGCCGGGCTGCGCGAGCTCGCGCGCGACGCGGCGCCGGGCCGCGGGCAGGCGCCGGCCGACGTCGAGCACGTGGTCGTGCTTGCGCCGCGCACGGCGCACCTGCCACTGCTCGTGGTACAGGTACTGGCCCCGACCGGCGACGTCGCGCCCGAACGCCTGGATGTGCCCGTCGGGATAGCGGCAGATCCAGACGTCGGACCAGGCCGGCGGGACCGCGAGACGCGTGCACCGTCCGACCTCGTCCTCCTCGGAGAGCGGGAGCCCCTCGACGTCGAGGAACACCCAGGAGTCGCCCTTCGGGCGCCGCGAGTACCCGGGGGAGGTCACGGACACCCGACGCAGTCGCACCCGGTCATGGTGCAGGACGCGTCGCCCGCTCGCGCGGCAGGGGGTACCGCCACCGCGTGCCAGCCGCTCGGCACGCCGACGGCCGAGGCCTGCGCCCCGGCCGTCGGCGTCAGATCAGGCGACGGTGCAGGTCGCGCCGTTCAGGGTGAACGACGTCGGCTCGCTGTTGGTCCCGGTGTGGGACCCGTTGAAGCCGACCTCGACGCTCGCGCCCGCGCCGAGGGTGGTGTTCCACGCGGCGGGGGTCACGGTGACGGTCGAGCCGGACTGCGCGTACTGCGCGGACCAGCCCTGGGTGATGGTCTGCCCGTCCGCGAAGGCGAAGGTCAGGGACCAGTTCTGCAGGGCGGTGGCGGAGTCGTTGGTGATCCGCAGCGACCCCGTGAACCCGGTGTTCCACGAGCTCGCGGTGTACGCGACGGTGCACGAGCCGGGGGTGCCGCCCCCGTCCTGTGTCGTCGTGCCGGTCACGGTGCCCGACGTCGCGGACACATTGCCCGCCGCGTCGACCGCGCGCACCGCGTAGACGTGCGCCGTGCCCGCCGCGAGGCCCGTGTCGGTGAACGACGTCGCCGCGACCTCGGCCACCTGCGTCCCGTCCCTGAAGACCCGGTAGCCGGTCACGCCGGTGTCGTCGGTGGACGCGTTCCACGCGAGCGCGACCGTGGAGGTCGTCACGCCGGAGACCCGCAGCCCGGTCGGGGCGGACGGCGCCTGGTCGTCGCCGCCCGGGCCGCCGTCCTCGTCCGTGGTCACGGTGAGCGGCGCGGACGCGGCCGAGACGTTGCCCGCGGCGTCGCGCGCCCGGACGCTCACGGCGTAGGACGTGCCGGCGTCGAGGCCGGTGACCGTGAACGAGGTCGTGGCCGTCGTGCCCACGGCCGCACCGTCGACGAGCACGGTGTAGCCCGTGACGCCGCGGTCGTCGGTGGACGCGGTCCAGCTCACGCTCGCCGACGACGTCGTGGTCGCCCCGGCCGTGAGGCCCGTCGGGACCGACGGCGCGGTCGTGTCCGCGGGGCCGCCGCTGCCGTCGCCCTCGATCGCCGGGTAGGCGTTCTCGACGAGCATCCGGAACTGGGCCTCGAACCACTGGCCCGCGAGCGGGGCGTCGGGCAGGGCGCCGGTGAGCTGGTTGGCGAGCTTGGGCGAGACGAACGTCGGGTCGCACATGCGGTCGAACCGCTTGCCCTGGTCGTTCGGGATGTCGGACGACGCGCCGTCGGACTCGCCCGGAGGCTTGACCCACACGTAGGCGTGCAGGTGCGACTCGGGGAAGCCCGCGGGCGAGGCCTGCGGGCGCTCGCCGATCCCGGCGCCCGCCGGGTTGCACCAGGCGCCGCGGTGGATCCGCCGGTCGACGCGCGACTCGTCCACGTAGGTGTCGAGGCTCGTCGACGTGCTCACCGCCGTCGGGCGGTCGTCGCCGCCCCAGCCGTTGCGCGAGGTGTCGACGAGCATGCCGATCGACGTCGGGAAGCCCTCTGCCACGAGCAGGTCGTAGAGGTGCGCCGTCCAGTCGGTCTCGTCGAAGTCGGCGTTCCACTCGTAGAAGCTCGCCGAGCGCACGGGCGTGCTGCCGAGCTGGACGTCCTCGAGGAACGGCTCGTGCAGGGGCGTGGAGTTGGCCGTGTTCGTGACGAATCCCGCGACGGACGCGTAGCCCGCGTCCGTCGACAGCACGACCTCCTTGAAGAGCTTCGCCGCCGGGCCCCCGTTGCTCGGCCAGCCGAGCCAGCCGGCGTGCGCCGCGTCGATGTAGGAGTACACGTTGCCGACGTCGTGGAGCGCGTCCAGCGCGTACTTCACGCCCTCGCGGTAGTACGGGGCGGACGCCTGGCAGTCGGGCGTGCTGATGTTCGTGATGAGGTTCGGCAGCGAGTCCGGCTCGATGGTCGCGACGATGCGCAGGTCCTCGTAGGCCGGGTCGTCGAGGATGTCGGCGATGACGTCGATGTACTCGGTCTCGTACCGCGCCATGTCCGTGGCGTTGGGCTTGAGCTCCCCGTTGGACGCGAGCGCGTAGCAGTCGCGGCCGGGCAGGTCGTAGATCACGAGGTTGAACACGATCGGCACGCCGGGCTGCTTCTGCGCGACCGCGGCGTCGAGGTGGTGCCGCAGGCCCGGGCCGTCGGCGTTGCCCTCGATCGCGCTGATGCGGTCCATCCAGACCGCGGTGGGCTCCTCGGCGATGGCCCGCATGCGGGACCCGAGGTCGCCGCCGGCGCGGTCGGCGGCGGCCTCGACGTTGGCGGACCAGAAGTCGTTGACGTACTGCGTGGCACCGGCGAACGGGTTGCTTACGCGTGGTTCGGCGGCGCTCGCCGGCGCGGCGGTCGCGACCAGCGGGGCGGCGAGCAGCACGAGCGACGCGGCGACGGCCGCGCCCCTGCGCGGTCGGCTGGATCGGGATGGCACGTGGTCCTCCAAGGGTCCAGGGGCGCGGACGGGTCCGCGCACCGGGCGGCTCTGCCCGGCGGGGACAACGTGACGACCCGTGGCCGTCGTCGGCTACCGCCTGAAACGTTTAGGCGCTCCGCGGTGGCGCCGTCGTCCCCCGCAGGAGGAGACGTGCGGCGGGGCGCTCGCGGTCGAAGGCCGGACGGGTCACGGTCGGGTCGGCGTCGGGGCGCGCGACCGGGCGCCCGAGGCCCAGCCGCGCGACGACGACGTCCGCGACGTGCGCTCCGAGCCGCTGGAACGGGCGGTGCACGGCGGTGAGCGCGGGGGCGACCAGACGGCACGTCGCGGAGTCCTCGCCGGACAGCACCGACAGGTCCCACGGCACCTCGAGCCCCTGGCCCCGGCCCGCCTCGAGCACCGCGAGCGCGGCGACGTCCGTGTCGGTGAGCACGGCGGTGGGGCGCGCGTCGTGCGCGACCAGCCGCGCCGCGCGCGAGCGTGTCTCCTCCCACGTGCGGCACTCGACGACGTCGACCCGGGCCTCCGGGCCGCCCGCGTCGCGCGCCGCCGCGACCAGGGTGCGCGCGACCTCGTCCTGCGCGTCCGAGACCAGGACCGCGATCCGGCGGTGCCCGAGCTCCACGAGGTAGCGGGCCGCGCGGGCGTCCGCGTCGCCCGCGAACCAGGTCCGCGCGCCCGGGTCGGTGGGGTCGGACGGGCCGGGAGCGACCTCGACGAGCGGGATGGCCGCCTCGCGCGCGACCCGGACCCGCGGGTCGCGCGCGTGGGCGTCGACGACGACGTACGCCGCGTGCCGTCGCTCGGACCACGCGGCCTCGAGCTCCCGGGCGCCCGCGTCGCGGTCGTCGGCGACCTCGACGCCGAGGGCGAGGTCGTGCTCCGCGAGGACGGCGCGCATGCCCGCGGCGAGCGCGAGGGCGCGGGCGGGTCCGGCGGCCCCCTCGGCCGCGTGCACGACCTGGAGCGCCACGCTGCGGGCGCTGGTCCGCAGGGAGCGGGCGGCCGCGCTCGGCCGCCAGCCGAGGTCGGCCGCGGTGCGCAGGACGTGGCGGCGGGTGCGCTCGGACACCCCTGGGCGGCCGTTGAGGGCGTAGGAGACGACGGCGATCGACACCCCCGCCGCGCGCGCGACGTCGGTGATCGTGATGCGCCGTGCGGCCGGGCCGACGGCGTGGTGCGAGGGCGGGCCCGCGGACGAGTTGGTGGTCACGCTCCCACACTGTGCCCGGTTTGGGTGCATGATGCCTACCAGGACTCGGTGACGATGACGTGACGAGGACGGTGACGAGGATGTCGACGGACGCGACGAGGCGCCCGAGACAGGCGGGGGAGCACCTGACGTTCGGTGTGCTGTGCCCCGTGGTCGGAGGGTTCTACTTCGGGCGGTCCCTGGCGGGGATCGCCCGGGTCCTGCGGGCGCACGGGCACCGGGTGGTCGCCCTCCAGACCTACCCGGCGGACCTCGACCGCGACGAGTTCCCGGGACCGCCGGGCCGGCGGCCCCTGCTGGGGCGCTCGACGTTCGACGGGTTCGTCGTGATGACGACGGCGCTCGCCGACGCCGAGCTGCGCGAGCTCGACGCGTCGGGCGTCCCGCTCGTGCTCCTGGGGGTGCGCGCGGACGGGCTGCGCGCGCCCGCGGTGTCGCCGGACAACGCGGGAGGCGTCCGCGCCGCCGTCGACCACCTCGTGGAGCACGGCCACGACCGCATCGGCTTCGTCGGCAACACCGAGCAGCGCGACACGCTCGAGCGGTACGACGCGTACCGTGCGGCGCTGGCCGCGCACGACCTCGCCTTCTCGCCCTCGTGGGTCTACCGCACGCGCGACAACCAGGAGGCGAGCGCCGAGACCGCCGCGCGGCGGCTCGCGGCCCGGGGTCTGCCGACGACGGCGACGCTCGCCGCGACCGACCGCAACGCCATCGGGTTCATGCGGGGCCTGCAGGCCAGCGGGTTCGAGCTGCCCGCGGAGCAGGCCGTGGTCGGGTTCGACCACGCCGACTCGGGGGCGCGGTCGCGACCCCGGCTGTCGACCGTCGACCCGTTGCACGACCAGGTCGGCGAGCGGGTCGCCGAGCTGCTCGTGGCACGGGCCCGCGGGGAGAACGTCGGCCGGGAGCACCGGCTGGGCCGGGCGGCCCTCATCCGGCGCGAGTCGTGCGGGTGCCTGGAGGGCACGCAGGGCGAGCTCATCGGCGCCCCGGTCGCCCGGGCGGCGGCCGTGGCGGCGCCCGCGGACCCGGACCGGCCCCTCGACGACGTCGCCCGGGTGGTCTTCGCCTCCGTCCTGGAGCGGTCCGACGTGCGCGGCGTCCTGCGGCGGCGCGGGTCGGACGGGGGCCAGCGCCCGGCCCCGGTCGACGCGTGGCTCCTGGTGCTGCGGCACCTGCTCCGGGGCGCCGCCGACACTGGCGTGGTCCCGCGGGCGGCGGCCCTGCGCTCGCTCGCGGACCGGACGGCGGCCCTGCGCCCGTCGCAGGAGGCGCTCGAGCAGATCGTGCCGGCGCTCGAGGCGGAGGTCGCCGCGCTCGTGCGGGACGTGCGACGGCGTCGCCCGGGTGTGCGCGCGTCCCAGCTCGGCCGGACCGTGCTGTCGCGCGGCGCCCACCGGGAACCCGAGGCGAGCTCCGCGGGCGCCCGGGCCGACGCCGTCCGGGCGACCGCGGCCGAGGTGGTCGTCGCCGTCGCCCGGGGGTGCGCGCACGGCGCCGTGGCGCGCACGGGTCGGCTCGAGCAGGACCTGGTGGACCTCTACGAGGTCGACCTGGGCCTGCTGCGCGGCGACGGCGAGGGCCTGCGGCGCCTCGACTGGCTGCCGCGCGGGGTGGGCGGCACGGCGGCGCTCGCGCTGTGGGAGGACGTCGACGACGACCCGGAGCGCCGCGCGCTGCGGGTCGTGGGTGCGCGCGGCGGGGGGACGGCCGTGGAGCGGCTCGTGGGGTCGGTCCTCCCGACGGCGCAGTTCCCGCCCCGCGAGCTCCTCGACCCGCGGTCGCTCACGGTCGTCGCGCCGGTCGCGTTCGGTCGCTCCGACTGGGGGTTCCTCGTGGTGGGCGGACTCGTGGACACCCGCACGACGAGCACCCGCGAGCGGTACAACCACTGGGCGGCCATGCTCGCCGTCGCGCTGGACCGGGAGGCCCTGGTCACCTCGCTGCAGGAGCAGCAGCGCGCGCTCGCCGACTCGGCCGAGCGCGTGCGCGAGCTGGCGCTCGAGGTCGAGGCGGGGGCCGAGCGGGCCGCGCTCGTGTCCATCGCGTCGCACGACGGCACGTGGGACTGGGACGTCGAGACGGGCACCGTGCGCTGGTCCCCGGCGTGGGCGCGCATCGTGGGCTGCGACGTGGCCGACCTCCGGGACGACCCCGAGGAGTGGCTCGGCCGCGTGCACCCGGACGACCGGCAGGCCGTGCACGCCGCCGTCGCCGCGCAGCTCGCCGGCACGACCGAGCCCCTCGACGTCGAGCACCGGCTGCGGTGCGCCGACGGCGAGCACGTGCGGGTGCGGTGCCGTGCCGTGACCGTGCACGACGCCGGCGGGCGCCCGGCCCGCATGGTCGGCGCGCTCGCCGTCCTGTCCGACGTCGAGCGGTACCGCAGCGAGCTGCGCGAGCGGGCGCTCGTCGACCCCGACTCGGGCGTGCTGCACCGCACCCTCTTCGTCGACCGGCTCGAGCAGGCGATCGGCCGCGGGGGGCGGGTCCCGGGGTACGGCGCGCACGTGCTCGCCGTCGGGCTCGACACGCCGCCGACGGTCCCCGCGCTGCACCGGCTCGGCGGCGCGCTGGGCGCGGCGGGCTCCCTGTGCGCGCTGGCCCCGACCGACCTCGTCGTGCTCCTCGACGGCGTGTCCGACGACGCCGCCCGCCACGCGGCGGTCCGCGCGGCAGGGGCGTGCGGGTCCGCCGTCGTCGAGCACCTGGGGGACGTCACGGGGGCGCCGGACGCGCTCGAGGTGCTGCGGCGCGCCGGGGTCGCGCTCGCACGGCGGCGGGCGCGCGCGCACGGCACGGTCATCCCGTGGTCGGCGTCGTCCGAAACGTTTCGCGCGTTGTGAGAGCCCGCGGACCCCGCCGAGAGTCGAGCGACCCGCGGGGGTGGGGGCGCCGACGACGGCGTCCCCGTGACCGCCGTCGCGGGGCTCGACGACGAGAGGGAGCACGATGCCACGCACGTCCCGGCGCGCAGCGCCACCACCCACCGCCCCGCACGCGCGGGCCGCACGGCGCCGCGCGACGGCTGCGGCGGTCGCCGCGGGCGTCGCGCTCGCGGCCCTCGCGGCGGTCCCGCCGGCGAGCGCGGACCCCGCCCCGGCCCCGTCCACGTCGGCCGGTGCGGCCGCGGCGCCCGTCGACGGCGAGTACACGCAGCGGTTCCTCGAGCTGTACGCGAAGATCCACGACCCCGCGAACGGCTACTTCTCGCCCCAGGGCATCCCGTACCACGCGGTCGAGACGCTCATGGTCGAGGCGCCGGACTACGGGCACGAGACGACGTCGGAGGCGTACTCCTTCTGGCTGTGGCTCGAGACCTCCTACGGCCAGGTCACCGGTGACTGGGAGCCGTTCAACCACGCGTGGGACACGCTCGAGGCGTACATGATCCCCACCACGGAGAACCAGCCCACCAACGGGGCGTACGACCCGGCCAAGCCCGCGACGTACGCGCCGGAGTTCAACCACCCGAGCCAGTACCCGTCGCAGCTCGACTCCTCGGTGTCCGTCGGCACCGACCCGATCGCGGCCGAGCTGCGGTCGACCTACGGCACGCCCGAGGTCTACGGCATGCACTGGCTCGCCGACGTCGACAACGTGTACGGCTTCGGCGCCGCGCCCGGCTCCTCGACGCTGCTCGGGCCGGACCACGAGGGCACGTCGTACATCAACACGTTCCAGCGCGGCCCGCAGGAGTCCGTCTGGGAGACGGTGCCCCAGCCGTCGATCGACGACTTCAGCTACGGCGGCGAGAACGGCTACCTCGACCTCTTCACGGGCGACGCGTCGTACGCGAAGCAGTGGAAGTACACCAACGCGCCCGACGCCGACGCGCGGGCGGTCGAGGCGGCCTATTGGGCGAACAAGTTCGCGACCCAGCAGGGCCAGCCCGAGGCCGTCGCCGACACGGTCGGCAAGGCCTCGAAGATGGGTGACTACCTGCGCTACGCGCTGTTCGACAAGTACTTCAAGACGCCGGGCTGCGAGTCCACGTCGTGCGCCGCGGGGTCGGGCCGGAGCAGCGCGCACTACCTGCTGTCCTGGTACTACGCGTGGGGCGGCGCGCTCGACACGTCCGGCCCGTGGGCCTGGCGCATCGGGTCGAGCCACGCGCACTTCGGGTACCAGAACCCGATGGCGGCCTGGGCGCTCGCGAACGACCCGGCGCTCCAGCCGGCGTCGCCCACGGCGAGCGACGACTGGGGCACGAGCCTCGACCGCCAGATCGAGCTCTTCCAGTGGCTCCAGTCGCCCGAGGGCGGGATCGCGGGCGGCAGCACGAACTCGTGGGACGGCCACTACGCCGACCGTCCCGACGACGTCGCGACCTTCTACGGCATGGCGTACACCGAGGCGCCCGTCTACCACGACCCGCCCTCCAACTCGTGGATGGGCATGCAGGGCTGGGGCGTCGAGCGCATCGCGCAGCTCTACGAGGAGACGGGCGACGAGCGCGCCGAGGCGATCCTCGACAGGTGGGTCCCCTGGGTGATGGACCATGTCACGGTCACGGACGACTCCTGGCAGATCCCGTCCAACCTCGCGTGGTCGGGCCAGCCCGACGACTGGGACCCCGAGAACCCGGGCGACAACGCGGGCCTGAGCGTCGAGGTGACGGGCTACGGCCAGGACGTCGGTGTCGCCGGCGCGCTCGCCCGCTCGCTCATGTACTACGCCGCCGGCGGCGAGGGGCCGCAGCACGACGCGGCGCAGCAGGTCGCGCGCGACCTGCTCGACGCGATCTGGGAGCAGAACAGCGACCCGGTCGGCGTCGCGACGACCGAGACGCGGGCGGACTACGCGCGCTTCGACGACGTGCTGACGTCGACCACGGGCGACGGGACGTACGTGCCGGCCGGGTGGTCGGGGACCATGCCGAACGGCGACGTGATCGAGCCGGGAGCGTCGTTCCTCGACCTGCGGTCGTTCTACCTCGACGACCCGCAGTGGTCGAAGGTCCAGGCGCACCTCGACGGCGGGCCCGCGCCCGAGTTCACCTACCACCGGTTCTGGGCCCAGACCGCGGTCGCGACGGCGCTCGCCGACTACGACCGCCTGTTCGGCGAGGACGTCCCGACGGAGCCGGACACCGAGGCGCCGACGACGCCCGCCGGCCTCGCCGTGACGGGGACGACGGCCACGACCGCCTCGCTGGCGTGGACGGCGTCGATGGACGACGTCCGCGTGGTCGCCTACGACGTGCTGCGCGACGGGGAGGTGGTGGGCTCCACGGCGCGCACGACCTTCACCGACGAGGACCTCGCGCCCGAGACCACGTACCGGTACACGGTGCGGGCGCGAGACGCGGCGGGCAACCTCTCGCCCGTGTCCCTCGGGGCGCAGGCCACGACGCTCGCGGACGACGGCGGGCCCGAGCCCGGCGCGTGCACCGCGACCTACGCGACGCGCGGGTCGTGGCAGGGCGGGTACCAGGGCGAGGTCACGGTCACGGCCGGCCCGTCCGGTCTCTCCGGCTGGACCGTGTCGCTCGACCTCGCGCCCGGCGGCCTGTCGCAGGCCTGGAACGCGACGACGAGCGTCAGCGGGAGCGTCCTGACCGCGACGGACGTCGGCTGGAACGGCACGCTCGCCGCGGGCGGGACGACGTCGTTCGGGTTCGTCGGCACGGGCGCGCCGCCGTCGTCAGCGACGGTCGCGTGCGGCTGACACCTGGCTGACACCTGGCTGAAACCGCGGTGAGGGCGGTCCGCCTCCCGGCGCTCAGAGCGCCGGGAGGCGGACCATGCCCTCCTGCGCGATGGACGCGACGAGCGTCCCGTCCTGCGCGAACACGCGCGCGGCACCGAGCCCGCGGCCGCCCTGGGCGCTCGACGCCGACTGCACGTAGAGGAGCCAGTCGTCGACGCGCGCGTCGCGGTGCCACCACATCGCGTGGTCGAGGCTCGCGATCGACAGGTCGGGCGTGACCCAGCTCGTGCCCGACTCGCGCAGGATCGGCTCGAGCATCACCTGGTCGCACGCGTACGCCATGAGCGCGCGGTGCAGCAGCTGGTCGTCCCCCACGTCGCCGCGCGCCCGCATCCAGACCATCTGGTGGTCCTTGGGCTCGTGGTCGGGACCGAGGTAGAGCGAGCCGCCCACGTGCCGCAGCTCGAACGCTGAGTGGTGCGACCAGAAGCGCGCGATCGGGTGGTCGATGCCGCCGAGCACGTCGAGCGCGGACGGCACCTCCTCCGGCGGCGGGGCGTCCGGCATCGGGGACGAGTGCTCGATGCCGCCCTGGTCCTCCTGGAAGGAGGCGATCATCGACAGGATCGGCTTGCCGTGCTGGATCGCGTGCGTCCGGCGCGCGCTGAACGAGCGCCCGTCGCGCAGCCGCTCGACCGCGAAGTCGATCGGCACGTCGAGGCCGCCGGGCCGCAGGAAGTACCCGTGCAGCGAGTGGGGGAGCCGGCCCTCGGGGACCGTCCGGCCCGCGGCGAGCACCGCCTGCGCGAGCACCTGCCCGCCGTAGACGCGGCCCGTCGGCTGGTGCACGCTCTCGCCGCGGAAGTGCTCGGGGTCGGCGGCCGACCCGTCGCCGTCGCCGACGCGCTCGAGGCGCAGGACGTCGAGGAGGTGGTTCAGCGGGTTGGGGACCTGCTCGCGCGGGGCGGCGTCCGACGTCGGGCCGGGGGAGGCCGCGGAGGTCGACGGCGGCGTGGGCTCGGGGGTCACGGGTGGGGCTCCTTCGCTCGGGCGGCGGGTCGGTCAGTCCTCGAAGGTGTTGAGGAGCGAGTGCGCCGCGCGCTCCAGATAGTCCCACAGCGTCGCCTCGTGGATCGGCGCGAGGTCGAGGGTGTCGACGGCGGCGCGCATGTGGGCGAGCCAGCGGTCGCGCGCCTCGGGGTTGACCTTGAACGGCGCGTGCCGCATCCGCAGGCGGGGGTGCCCGCGCTGCTCGCTGTACGTCGTCGGGCCGCCCCAGTACTGCTCGAGGAACGCGGTGAGGCGCCAGCGCGCCGGGCCGAGGTCCTCCTCGGGGTACATCGGGCGCATGACCGGGTCGTCGGCGACGCCCTCGTAGAACGCGTCGACGAGGCGCACGAACGTCTCGTGCCCGCCGACCTCGTCGTAGAACGTGCGGCTCGGGCGCACCGGCGCGGCGTCGGCCGCCGGGCCGGTCGCAGGTCCGGTCGTGCCGTTCGACAGGCCGGCGACGGGCAGCGTCGTGCGGGGGCTGGGCTCGGTCGTCACCGGCCCATCATCGCACCGGCGTCGCCGCCGTCCGGGCCGCGCGCGGCGACCCGGACGCACGTCACAGCGCGCGTCGGTGCGCGTCAGAGGCCGAGCTCGGCGAGCACCGGGAGGTTCTCGCGGACGACGGCGCGGGCCTCGGCCGCGCTCTCCGCCTCGACGGCGAGGCGCGCGAGCCGTCGGCACTCGTCGACGTCGACCTCGCGCAGGAGCGCGGCGACGTCGGGGATCGCCCGGGCCGTCATGGACAGCGACGACACCCCGAGGCCCACGAGCACGACGGCCAGCACCGGCTGCGAGGCCGCCTCGCCGCACACGCCCACGGGCCGCCCCTGCTGGGCGCCGCCCGCGCACGTCGCCTCGACGAGCCGCAGCACCGCGGGCTGCCACGGGTCGCTCAGCTCGGCGAGCGACCCGAGGAGGCGGTCGGCCGCCATCGTGTACTGCGTGAGGTCGTTCGTGCCGATCGACGCGAACGACGCGCGCGCGAGGATCGGCCCGGCGAGCAGCGCGGCGCTCGGTACCTCGACCATGACGCCGGCGACGTCGAGCCCGTGGGCACGGCAGCGTTCGACGAACCACTCGGTCTCGCCGACGGTCGAGACCATGGGCGCCATGACCCAGACCTCCGCCTCCTCGGCGGCGGCGGCCTGCGCGATCGCGTCGAGCTGCTGCTCGAGCAGCTCGGGCCACCGCGCGGCGGTCCGCAGCCCGCGCACGCCGAGCGCCGGGTTCTCCTCGTCGTCGACCGTGAGGAAGTGGAGCGGCTTGTCCGCGCCGGAGTCGAGGGTGCGGATGACGACCTTGCGCCCGCCGAACTCGCGGAAGACGGTGCGGTAGGCGGCGACCTGCTCCTCGACGGTCGGCGGCTGCTCGCGGTCGAGGAAGCAGAACTCGGAGCGGAACAGCCCGACGCCCTCCGCGCCGGAGGCGGCCGCGGCCGCGGCGCCCGCCGGGTCGCCGACGTTCGCGAGGAGCTGCACGCGGTGCCCGTCGCGCGTGCGGCCCGTGCCGTCGAACGTGCGCACCTGCTGCGACCTCGCCCGCGCCGCGGCGACCTGCTCCTCGGACGGGTGCACGACCACGGTCCCGGCGGCGCCGTCGACGAGCACGACGTCCTCCGGCGCGAGCGCGGCGCTCGCCCCGGTCGCCGCGACGACGGCGGGGATGCCCTTGGCGTTGGCGACGATCGCGGTGTGCGACGTCGGGCCGGCGCCGTCGGTGACGATCGCGAGCACGCGCGCCGGGTCGAGGGCAGCGGTGGCCGACGGCGCGAGGTCGGGCGCGACGAGCACGAACGGCTCGGCGTGCTCGGGCACGCCCGGCGCGGGGCGGTCCGTGAGCGCCGCGACGAGCCGGTCCCGCACGTCGGCGACGTCGCGGGCGCGCTCGGCGAAGTACCCGCCGAGCTCGGTGAACTGCCGCACGACCTCCTCCGCGGCCTCCCACACCGCGCGCTCGGGCACCAGGTGCTCGTCGAGGACGCGGCGGCGCGCGTCGGCCGCCAGGGTGGGGTCGCCGGCCATCGCGGCCGTCGCCTCCAGCACGTCGCGCGTCTCGCCTGCGGCGGCGTCGGCCGCGCGCTGGAGGTCGGCGGCCACCTGCGCGGCCGCGGCGTCGACCCGGCGGGCCTGCGCCTCGTGGTCCTCGCGCGGGCCCATCCGCAGCCCGGGTGCCGGCTCCGCGATCGGCTCCGGCATGAGCACCACCGGCCCGACCACCGTGCCGGGGCACACGCCGATGCCCGTGATGACCTGCCGTGCCTCGTCCTGTGTTCCGCCCGTCACGACCTCGCTCCTGTCCGACTCGGGCGTGCGACCCGGGTGCCCGGGCCGGTGCGCACGCGTGCCCGTCGCCGGCCGACGAGGGGCTGGCGCGCTGCACACCGTCGTTGCGGTGCCGTTGCGCTCCTGCGTCGATCCGGTGACAACCTCGCCAGGAGACTAGGCTGTTGCCAGGTGCACGGCACCCCGACACCCCGGATCCCGCGCGCGGATCCCCAGCCGCGACTCGCCTCAGGAGACACTTTCGATGAGCACCCCCTCGGACCAGAAGGCACAGCAGATCCTCGAGGCCCTCGGGGGCCAGGGCAACGTCGTCGACCTGGAGCCGTGCATCACGCGCCTGCGCGTCGAGGTGACCGACCCGCAGCTCGTCGACGAGGCGCGCCTCAAGGCGACCGGCGCGTTCGGCGTCGTGCGCTCGGGCCGCGTCGTCCAGGTCATCGTCGGCCCGGAGGCCGACAACCTCGCCGCGGAGCTCGACGGCCTGCGCTGACCCCGTCCGGCCCTCCGCCGCGGAGGGCCGGCGCCGCCGGGGACGGACGTGCCCGACGGCGCCGCCCGGCTCAGGCGGAGGGGCCCGCGGAACCGCCGGTCCGGTCCTGCATCGCGGCGGCCGCCGCGGCACCGCGCCGGTCGCGCGCCGCCTGCTCGTCCCGCGCTGCGCCGCGCGGACCGTCGTCGGTCCGGTCGTCGGGCCGGTCGTCGGGCACCGACGGCGAGTGGTCGAGGACGACCACCTGCTGCGCCCCCGCCAGCGGGATCCGCGCGTCGGACAGCCCCTGCCGGACGCGGGCGCGCAGAGCGCGCGCCACCTCCCACTGCATCGCCGCCCGCGTCTTGACCTGCACCTTGAGCTGCAGGGCCTCGGCCGTCATCGACTCGATGCCCGTGACCTCCGGGGGCTCCAGGAAGTACGTACCGAGCACGGGGTCGGCGCCGACGTCCTCGGCCGCGGCGAGCAGCGTCGCGCGCACCGCGTCGACGTCCGCCCAGTACGCCACGCGCACGTCGACCACGGCGCGGCCCCACTCCTGGGTCTTGTTGCCCGTGCGCAGGATCTCCCCGTTGCGCACGAACCACAGGGTCCCGTTGCCGTCGCGGACCTTGGTGACGCGCAGCGCGACCTCCTCGACGGTGCCCGTGACCTCGCCGAAGTCCACGGTGTCGCCCACGCCGTACTGGTCCTCGAGCAGCATGAACGTCCCGGACAGGAAGTCCTTCACGAGGCTCTGCGCGCCGAAGCCGAGCGCGACGCCCGCGATGCCCGCCGAGGCGAGGAACGGCGCGATGTTCACGCCGAGCTCGGTGAGGACCAGGAGCACGATCGTCGCCCCGATGAGGATGTTGGCGACGGACCGCAGCACCGAGCCCACCGTCCGCGCGCGCTGGGCCCGTCGCGCGGACGCGAGCGGGTTCGCGCGCAGCAGGACGCTGCCGACCCCGGAGTCGGCGACGCCCTGGAGCCGCTTGCTGCGCAGCGTCGGTGTCCCCTCGGCGATGTGCTCGGTGATCCTGCGGATGACGCGGCGCACGAGCGCGAGGGCGATCGCGCCGACGCCGATGATGAGGAGCACGCGCAGCGGGACCCCGACGAACCACTCGAACCAGTCGTCGGGGTTGCTCGGGTCGAAGCCGTTGCGGACCTCTTCCGGGACCTCCGCGGGCACGCGCAGGACGGGGGCGAGAAGGGGGTGGGACATGAGCGCAGGGTACCCGGGCCAGGTGGGCGGTCCTTGGGCGCGCCGGACGAACGCGCTGCTCGCGGGCCCGCGTTCTGGCAGGATGCAGGCGTGAGCGAACCCCCGCAGACGGACCTGCCCGAGCCGTTGGTGCAGCTGGCCGACGCCCACGGCGTCGCGTCCGACTTCTGGGACTTCGACGGGTCGCGCCGCCAGGTCCGCGCGTCGACGCTCGTCGCCGTGCTCGAGGCCCTCGGCGTCCCGGCGTCGTCGCCCGAGAAGGTGGCGGTCAGCCTCGAGCACTCGCGCGACGACGCGTGGCGCCAGATGCTGCCGCCGACCGTCGTCGTGCGGCAGGGCGACGCCGTCCCGCTGCCCGTGCACGTCGCCGACGGGTCCGCCGTCACGGTGTGGGTCGAGCTCGAGGCCGAGCCGTCGCGCCACGGTGGCCAGCCGACCGGGCAGCACGCGGCCCGGGCCGCGCGCGAGCGCCGCGACCTCGGCCAGCTCGACGTGTTCGTCGAGCCGCGCACGGTCGACGGCCGGCGCGTGGGGCGCGCGACGTTCGAGGTGCCCGCCGACCTGCCCCTCGGGTGGCACGACCTGCACGCCGAGAGCGACGGGACGCAGGCCCGCGCGACGCTCGTCGTGACGCCGCAGCGCCTCGAGCTCCCCGCCGCGGTCGTCGAGCGCCGCGCCTGGGGCTTCATGGCCCAGCTCTACTCGGTGCGCTCGCGCGCCTCGTGGGGCGTCGGCGACCTCGCCGACCTCGCCGACCTCGCCTGGCTGTCCGCGCGCGAGGCCGGGGCCGACTTCGTGCTCGTCAACCCGCTGCACGCCGCCGAGCCGCGCACCCCGATGACGCCGTCCCCCTACCTGCCGACGAGCCGGCGCTTCGTCAACCCGATCTACGTCCGGGTCGAGGACATCCGCGAGACGGGCTACCTGTCGGCCGCGGACCGCTCGCTCGTCGAGTGGGCGTTCGACCCGGTGCGCGACCTCGACACCGACCCCGGGCCGATCGACCGCGACGCCGCGTGGGACGCCAAGAAGGCCGCGCTCGAGGTCGTCTTCGCGGCGCCCCGGTCGACCGCACGCCAGGCGTCGCTCGACGCGTTCCGCGCCGAGCAGGGGCGCGGCCTCGAGGACTTCGCGACGTGGTGCGCGCTCGCCGACCACTACGGCGACCGCGACTGGCCGCCCGGCGCGTACGACCCGAACGGCCCGACCGTCGCGGCGCTGCGCGACCAGCTCGCCGACCGGGTCGAGTTCTACTGCTGGCTCCAGTGGGTCGCCGACGAGCAGCTCCGGGCCGCGCAGCGCACCGCGCGCGAGGCGGGCATGTCCGTGGGGATCATGCACGACCTCGCCGTCGGGGTGCACCCCGACGGCGCGGACGTGTGGGCGCACCGGGGAGTGCTCGCCACCGGGGTCTCCGTCGGGGCGCCCCCGGACATGTACAACCAGCAGGGGCAGAACTGGTCCCAGCCGCCGTGGCACCCGCGTGCGCTCGCCCGCGCCGGGTACGCGCCCTACCGCGACATGCTGCGCACCGTCCTGCGGCACGCGGGCGCGATCCGCATCGACCACGTCATCGGGCTCTTCCGCCTCTGGTGGATCCCCGGCGGGGCGCGCGCCGACGCCGGCGCCTACGTCCGCTACGACCACGAGGCCCTCGTCGGCATCCTGTGCCTCGAGGCGCAGCGTGCCGGGGCGATCGTCATCGGCGAGGACCTCGGCGTCTTCGAGCCGTGGGTCCGCGACTACCTCGCCGACCGCGGCGTGCTCGGCACGTCCGTCCTCTGGTTCGAGAAGACGGGCGACGGCGCCCCGCTGCCGCCCGAGGACTACCGACGCCTCGCGCTCGCGACCGTGACGACCCACGACCTGCCGCCGTCCGCGGGGTACCTCGCGGGCGAGCACGTCGAGCTGCGCGACCGGCTCGGCGTCCTCACCGAGGACGTCGCCGACGTGCGCCGCGCGGCCCGTGCCGAGCGCGACGCCATGGTCGCGTTCCTGCGCGAGCGCGGGCTCGTCGGCGACGACCCGTCCGAGCGCGAGCTCGTCGAGGCCCTGCACCGCCTGGTCCGCAGCACACCCGCCGTCCTGCTCGGCGTCTCGCTCGCCGACGCGGTGGGGGAGCGCCGCTCGCAGAACCAGCCCGGCACGGACCAGGAGTACCCCAACTGGAAGGTGCCGCTCGGCGACTCGTCGGGCAACGTCGTCCTGCTGGAGGACCTGTTCGACTCCGCCCGCCTGCGCTCCCTCGCGAAGGCCATGAACGACGCCCTCTGACCTGCCGAGGTACAACCCTGGTTGGCCGAGGTAGAGCCGTGGGTCGTCCAGGTCGAGGTGTCATCGGCTTGTCCGACGGCGGTCCGTCGCCTTGGGTGGTCGGGGTGGGTGGTGGTGCCGCGTCTACCATCCGCCGCTCGTTCCTCGCGGCTCCCGCCAGGCCCGACCACGACGCGGCACCACCACCCACCCCGCCCGACGTCGTCTCACCCTGGTCTGTGCTCACCCCTGATGGCTGCCCGCGTGGTGACGCTTCGTCCGACGCGCCGGGCCGCTCCGACGTGGGAGAGACCCGGCGCGTCTGGGCTGGTCAGGCGTCGGCGCCCTGGGCGGTGAGGGCGCGCTCGACGCCGGCGAGGTTCTCGACGACGAGGCGACGCAGCGCGGGGGCGGCGTCGGCGTTCGCGTCGAGCCACTCCTGCGTCGCGTCGCGGAGCACGGTGCTCGCGAGCGGCGCCGGGTAGAGCCCCGTGACCAGAGCCTCGGCGATGTGGTAAGACCGCTGGTCCCACAGCGGCAGCAGCGCGTCGAAGTACGCGCCCACGAGGGGGGCGAGCGACTCGGGGTCGTTGACGTGCTGGAAGCCGAGCGTCGTGGCGCGGACGATCGCGTTGGGCGCGTCGTCCGAGCCGACGAGGCGGTCGAACGCGGCGCGCTTCGCCTCGGCCGTGGGCACGGTCGCGCGGGCGCGGGCAGCGGACTGCTGGCCGGTCGCGGTCGAGTCGGCGGCGAGGGTCGCCTCGATCTCGGCGTCGTCCGCGAGGTCGAGCAGGACCAGGCCCTCGAGGATCTCCCAGCGCAGGTCGGTGTCGATCTCGAGCCCGTCGAGGGCGGCCGAGCCGTCGAGCAGCGAGCGGAGCGCCTCACCGTGCGCCGGCGTCGAGGCGAGGTGCGCGAAGAACTTGACGAGCTGGAACTGGAGGTCGGAGCCCGGGGCGGCCTCCTGCGCGAGCGACCAGAGGACGTCCCCGACGTGCGCGAGGGTCTCGGCGCGGCGTTCGGGCGCGACGTACGTCTTCGCCGCGAGCGCGAGCTGGTTCAGGGTCGTGCGGATCGTCGTCGACTCGGTCTCGCGAGCGATGTTGCCGAGCACGAGGCGCACGTAGTCGCCCGCAGGGGTCTCGCCGTCGCGCGTCGCGTCCCACGCGGAGCCCCAGACGAGCGAGCGGGCCAGCGGGTCGGCCAGGTCGGCGAGGTGCTCGGTCGCGACCTGGAGCGACGCGGCGTCGAGGCGGATCTTCGCGTAGGCGAGGTCGTCGTCGTTGAGGAGCACGAGCTGCGGACGGTCGAGCCCGAGCAGCTCGGGGATCTCGGTGCGGGCGCCGTCGACGTCGACCTCGACACGGTGGACTCGCGTGAGGACGCCGTCCACGAGGTCGTAGAGACCGATGCCGAGGCGGTGCGGGCGCAGCGTCGGGTGGTCGGGCGCGGCGGACTGCAGCACGGCGAACGTCGTGAAGCGGCCGTGCGCGTCGAGCTCGAACTCGGGGCGCAGCGTGTTCACGCCGGCCGTCTCGAGCCAGAGGGCGGACCACTGCGTGAGGTCGCGGCCGCTCGTGGCCTCGAGCTCGACGAGCAGGTCGCGCAGCTCGGTGTTGCCCCACGCGTGCTTGCGGAAGTACGCGGCGACGCCCGCGAGGAACTGCTCCTTGCCGACCCACGCGACGAGCTGCTTGAGCACCGACGCGCCCTTGGCGTAGGTGATGCCGTCGAAGTTGACGAACACGTCCTCGAGGTCGTTGATCGTCGCGACGATCGGGTGCGTCGAGGGGAGCTGGTCCTGGCGGTACGCCCACGACTTCTCCATCGCCGCGAACGTCGTCCAGGCCTCGTGCCACTCCGTCGCCTCGGCGGTCGCGAGCGTGGAGGCGTACTCCGCGAACGACTCGTTGAGCCACAGGTCGTTCCACCACTTCATGGTCACGAGGTCGCCGAACCACATGTGCGCGAGCTCGTGGAGGATCGTCACGACGCGACGCTCCTTGACGGCGTCGGTGACCTTGGACCGGAACACGTACGTCTCGGTGAACGTCACGCACCCGGCGTTCTCCATCGCGCCCATGTTGTACTCGGGCACGAAGAGCTGGTCGTACTTGTCGAACGGGTACGGGTGCTCGAACGCGGACTCGAAGAACGCGAAGCCCTCGCGCGTCTTGTCGAAGACGTAGTCGGCGTCCATGTGGTCGGCGAGCGACGCGCGGCAGAAGACCCCGAGCGGGATCGTGCGGCCGTCGGACGACGTGAGCTCGCTGCGCTCCACGACGTACGGCCCTGCGACGAGCGCGGTGATGTACGACGAGATGCGCGGCGTCGGCTCGAACGCCCAGCGCGCGACCTCGACGTCGCCGGCGCCGGTGCCGGTCGGGTCGGCCTTCGTGCCGAGCGCCTCGGGTGCGGGCGTCGGCTGGTTGCTCACGACCTGCCACGCCGCGGGCGCGGTGACCGTGAACGCGAACGCCGCCTTGAGGTCGGGCTGCTCGAAGACGGCGAACACGCGCCGCGAGTCCGGGACCTCGAACTGCGTGTAGAGGTAGACCTCGCCGTCGACCGGGTCGACGAACCGGTGCAGGCCCTCGCCCGTGTTGGTGTACGCGCAGTCGGCGACGACGCGCAGCTCGTTGTCGGCCGCGAGGCCGTCGAGGGCGACGCGCGAGTCCGCGAAGACCTCCGCCGGGTCGAGGGAGCGTCCGTTGAGCACGACCTCGCGCACGGTCGGGGCGACGAGGTCGACGAACGTGCTCGCCCCCTCGGTCGCGGTGAACCGCACCACGGTCGTCGACGCGAACGTCGTCGCCCCCGTCGTGAGGTCGAGGTCGACCTCGTAGGACTGGACGTCGACGATCGCCGCGCGCTCGCTCGCCTCGGCGCGGGTGAGGTTCTCTCCGGGCACTGCATCTCCTCGGTCTCGGGTCGGGCCGGGCGGCCTCGACGGCGGCCTGTGGGCCACGGACGATCATCCCACGGGTGGCCGCGCGCGACCCCGGGGCCGCCCGTCGGGAATATGCTGCGGCCGCCCGGTGTCGAGACTGGTGGGCGACGGCGCCGGCCGTCCGTAGCCCGTCGCCCACCGCTCCGGCGACCCGGACCACCGGGCGCCGCCCACGTCGAAGGAGAACCGTCCCGTGACCCTCACCGCCACGTCCGAGAACACCGCGACCGAGACCGACGTGCGCGTCGCCGACTTCTGGTTCGACCCCGTGTGCCCGTGGGCGTGGATGACGAGCCGCTGGATGGGCGAGGTCGAGCAGGTGCGCGACGTCGCGGTCCGCTGGCACGTCATGAGCCTCGCGGTGCTCAACGAGGGCCGGGACCTGCCGGAGGAGTACCGCGCGCTCATGGACAAGGCGTGGGGCCCCGCGCGCGTGGTCACCGCCGCGCGCGTCGAGCACGGCGAGGAGGTCGTGAAGCCCCTGTACGACGCGATCGGGACCCGCCTGCACCCGGGCGGCCGTGACGACTACGACGCGGTGCTGGCGGAGGCGCTGGCCGAGGTCGGGCTGCCCGCCGCGCTGGCCGACGCCGCGGGCTCGGACGCGTACGACGAGCACCTCCGGGCGTCGCACGCCGAGGGGATCGGGCGCGTCGGGGAGGACGTCGGGACGCCGGTCGTCGCGTTCGGCGACACCGCGTTCTTCGGCCCGGTCGTGACGCCTGCCCCGAAGGGCGAAGCCGCAGGTCGGCTGTGGGACGGGTGCGTGCTCGTCGCGAGCACACCCGGCTTCTTCGAGCTCAAGCGCACGCGGACCCAGGGTCCCGTCTTCGACTGACCTCGTCGGCCTCGGGACCTCGCCGGCGGGACGGTCGCGCCGCCGGCGGGGTTCGACCCGCACGGGTGCGTCGTGCCATGCTTCGTCAGGTTGCGGGCGGTGTCAGGAGCGCCCGCCGCCCGGTCGTGCCGGGCGAGTCCGACGAGGAGCCCGCGAGGAGCCGCATGTCCCCGAACGCACCCGTGCCACCGCCGCCGCCGCCCCCTGGCGGCGTGCCGGGGGCCGCGGTCCGTCGGGACGACGCGCAGCCGACCCAGGCGTTCGCCGGCCCGGTGCCGGGCGCCGCGGCGGCCGTGCCGCCGTCCTTCGCGCCCACGAGCGGGCCGACGGCCCAGGCGCCCCGCGCCACGCCCGCGGACGGGCAGCCGACCGTCGTCGCGTCGTCGTTCCAGCCGACGAGCGTCCAGCACGTCACGCCGATCACGGAGCTCCCGACGGCGGCCCAGCCCGCGGTCCCCGCGCCGTCGCCGGTGCCCCCGCAGCGGGTGCGCTACGCGACCGAGCAGAACGGGTTCGGCGTCGCCGCGCCCGTCGGGACCACTGCGAGCCGACCGGCCTACGCACCGGCGGACGCCGCGCCGACCGGCTACGCGCCGACCGGCGCGTACGCCGCGCACGGCGCCCCGGCGTACGAGCCCGCGGCGCAGGCGGGCTACGCCTCGGCCGCACCCCAGCAGCCCCAGCCGGCCTACCACCCGCCGGCGACGGTCGCGCCGACCGGCGCCGCCCCCCGGGCTGCGGCCGGCGCGGGCGGGTCGGGCACGACGCCGCGACCGCCCGCCGGGCGTGGCGGGAGCAACGGTGGTGGCGGTCGCAGGTCGGACCGCCTGAGCCCCGGGTGGATCGCGTTCATCGTGGTCGACGCGCTGCTCGTCATCGGGGCGATCGTCTTCGCGATCTCCCTGCTCGGGGGCGGGGGCGACGACCCCGCGGGCGACGCCACCCCGCCGCCGTCGGCGACCGCCACGGAGGGGACCGAGGAGACGCCCGCCGCCGAGCCCACCGTGAGCGAGACGTTCGCGTCCGAGTCGCGCAACATCACGTGCGAGGTGACCGACGTCAGCGCGACGTGCGTGATCGCCCAGCTCGGCACGCAGCCGGCCCCCGTGGCGGGCTGCGACGGCACGGTCGGGTACAAGGTGGTCCTGGGTGCCGACGGCAGCGTCGAGCAGCCCTGCGTGCCGACGGCCGAGCAGCCGCAGGCCGCCCCCGGCGACACCGCGATCCTGGACTACGGCACGTCGAAGACGGTGGGCCCGTTCACGTGCGACAGCGCCGAGACGGGCATGACGTGCCGCGACGACGCGACGGGCAAGGGCTTCACGATCGCCCGTGCCGGCATCCGGACGCTCTGAGCAGGTCGTCGAGCGGCCCTGAGCCCTGAGGGGTCCGGGTCGACCCGGCACGCACGAGGGGCCCGCGGCGGACGGAACGCCGCGGGCCCCTCGTGCTGTCGTGTCACCAGATGCGCACGCGCTCCTCGGGCGCGAGGTACAGCGCGTCCCCGGGCTGCACGTCGTAGGCCGCGTAGAACTCGTCCACGTTGCGGACCACGCCGTTGCAGCGGAACTCGTTGGGGGAGTGCGGGTCGGTCGCGATCCGCCGCACGACCTCCTCGTCGCGGCCCTTGGACTGCCAGACCTGCGCCCAGCCGAGGAACACGCGCTCGATCCCGGTGAGCCCGTCGACGACGGGCGCCTCGGCGAGCGGGCGGCCGAGCGCGATGCGGTAGGCCTTGAGCGCGATCGACAGGCCGCCGAGGTCGCCGATGTTCTCGCCGATCGTCAGCGCGCCGTTGACGTGCGGCCCGTCCTCGCCGAGCTGGGCGGGGCGGAACGCGTCGTACTGGGCGATGAGGGCCTTGGTGCGCTTCTCGAACTCCTCGCGGTCCGTCGTCGTCCACCAGTCCTCGAGGCGGCCGGCGCCGTCGTACTTGGAGCCCTGGTCGTCGAAGCCGTGGCCGATCTCGTGGCCGATGACCGCGCCGATCCCGCCGTAGTTCACCGCGTCCTCGGCCTCGGGGTCGAAGAACGGGGGCTGGAGGATCGCCGCGGGGAAGACGATCTCGTTCATCCCCGGGTTGTAGTACGCGTTGACGGTCTGCGGCGTCATGAACCACTCGTCGCGGTCCAGGGGCCTGCCGATCTTGCCGAGCTCGCGGTCCTGCTCGAACGCGTGGGCACGACGCACGTTGCCGACGAGGTCGTCGGCCTCGACGACGAGCGCGGAGTAGTCGCGCCACGTCACGGGGTAGCCGATCTTCGGCGTGAAGGCCTCGAGCTTGGCGAGCGCCTTCTCCTTGGTCTCCTCCGTCATCCAGTCGAGCGTGGCGATCGACTCGCGGTACGCGGCGACGAGGTAGGCGACGAGCTCCTCCATGCGCGCCTTGTGGGCGGGCGGGAAGTGGCGGGCGACGTACTGCGCGCCGACGGCCTCGCCGAGCGCGCCCTCGACCACGGAGACGCCGCGCTTCCAGCGCTCGCGCACCTCCTGCGCGCCCGAGAGCGTGCGGCCGTAGAAGTCGAAGTTGGCCTCGACGAGCTCGTCCGTGAGGTAGGGCGCGCGGGCGGTGACCAGGTGGTACACCATCCACAGCTTCCAGTCCTCGAGCGCCTCGCTCGCCCAGAGCGCGGCGAACCCGGTCGCGAAGTCGGGCTCGCGCACGACGACGTCGTCGAGCGAGCCCTCCGGCGCCCCGAGCGCGAGGACCCAGGCGCGCCAGTCGAACCCGGGCGCCTCGTCGACGAGCGCGGCGAGCGTGCGGGGGTTGTAGGTGAGGTCGGCGTCGCGGTCGCGGACGACGTCCCAGTGCTTCGAGGCCAGCCTCGTCTCGAGCGCCAGGACCCGCTCGGCCGCGTCCTCGGGGGTCGCGCCCCAGGTCTCGGCGGTGACGCCCGCGAGGGCGAGCATGCGCGCGACGTGCGGCACGTACTTCTCGCGGACCGGCGCGTACTGGTCCTCGCGGTAGTACGCCTCGTCGGGCAGCCCGAGCCCGGACTGGTAGAGGTAGGCGACGTAGCGCTCGGGGTCCTTGGCGTCGTTGTCCACCCAGAAGCCGACGGCGCCCGCGCCGCCGGTGCGCTGCAGCGCACCGAGCACGCCGGTGAGCTCCGCCTGCGTCGTCGCGGACGCGACGAGCGCGAGGTCCGCCTGCAGCGGGGTCGTGCCGAGGGCCTCGATCCGCTCGGTGTCCATGAAGCTCGCGTAGAGCGCGCCGACCTTCGCCGCGTCCGCGCCGACGTCCTCGGCGCCCGAGGCCACCTGCGCCCCGAGGTCGGTGATGATCTCGCGCACGTGGACCTCGGCCTGGTCGTGCAGCGCGCGGAACGCGCCGTCCATGGCGCGGTCGGCGGGGATCTCGTGCGTCGCGAGCCAGCGCCCGTTGACGTGGCGGTACAGGTCGTCCTGCGGCCGGACGACGGGGTCCAGCGCGCCCAGGTCGATGCCGGAGCGCACGGTCCCGGTCGTGCCGGACGCGGACGCGGACGTGGACGTCGGGGAGGTCTGTGTCATGCGTCTCAGGCTACGGCCTCCTCCCGACGCCCAGGTGTCCCGCTGGGGCATGATGGGCGCATGCGCGTTCACATCGCCGCGGACCACGCGGGCTACGAGCTCAAGACCCATCTCGTCGAGCACCTCGAGGCCGCGGGGCACGACGTCGTCGACCACGGGGCCCACACGTACGACGCGCAGGACGACTACCCGTCCTTCTGCTTCGCCGCGGGCGAGGCCGTCGCGGCCGAGCCGGGCTCGCTCGGCGTGGTCATCGGCGGGTCGGGCAACGGCGAGCAGATCGCCGCGAACAAGGTCGTCGGGGTGCGTGCCGCGCTCGCGTGGAACCTCGAGACCGCGCGCCTCGGCCGTCAGCACAACGACGCGAACGTCGTCGCGGTGGGGGCGCGCCAGCACACGGTGGACGAGGCCGTCGAGCTCGTCGACGCGTTCCTCGCGGAGCCGTTCAGCGGCGACCCGCGCCACCAGCGCCGGATCGACCAGCTCGCGGCGTACGAGACGACGCGCGGCGCCTCCGCCTGACGTGCCGGAGGGTCACACCGTCCACCGGCTCGCGCGCGCGTTCGGCGAGCTCTTCACGGGCGAGACGCTCGCGGTGAGCAGCCCGCAGGGCCGGTTCGCCGCGGGCGCCGCCGTGCTCGACGGGCACGTGCTCGTCGCGAGCGAGGCGTGGGGCAAGCAGCTCTTCCTCGGCTTCGCCGACCCGGCGCGCGCCGCGGTCGGGACCGCCGGCCGGCCCGACGACGTGCGCTGGCTCCGCGTCCACCTCGGCCTCTACGGGGCGTGGACGTTCGCGGGCGACGGCAGCACCGCCGTCGTGCACGCGATCGGGGCGCCGCGCCGCCGCATCGGCGAGCGCGAGACCGTCCCGGCAGGCCCGGGTGCGGCCGCCGCGGCCGGGCCCGACGACGCGTGGTCGCCCCCGCCGCCGCGCGGGGCCGTGCGGGTGCGGCTCGTCGGGGCGCACGCCGTCGCGGACCTCACCGGGCCCACGGCGTGCGAGGTCGTCACGGGCGAGGAGAAGCGGGCCGTCGAGGACCGGCTCGGTCCCGACCCGATCCGCGACGCCGCGCTCGCCGAGGGCGACCCGCGCGAGGAGTTCGTGACCGCCGTGCGGCGCTCGCGCAGCCCCGTCGGGCTGCTGCTCATGAACCAGGACGTCGTCGCCGGCGTGGGCAACATCTACCGCGCGGAGTCGCTGTTCCGCGCGCGGCTCGACCCGATGCGGCCTGGTCGTGACGTGCCCGGCGAGGACCTGCGCGCGCTGTGGGACGACCTCGTCGTGCTCATGCGCGAGGGCACCCGGACGGGCGCCATCGTCACGACCCGACCGGAGGACCGCGACGGCCCCGGCGCCGGCGATGGCCCGCCGGACGACGCCGACGGGCCGCCCGGGCGCCGCCGCGTGCGGCAGAACACCGACGGCGCGCCCGACGCCGTCCCCGCGGACGACGCGTTCTACGTCTACCACCGCGACGGGCTCCCGTGCCGCGTGTGCGGCACGCCCGTGCTGCTCAAGGAGCTCGCCGGCCGCAACCTCTACTGGTGCGGCGTCTGCCAGGCCTGAGGCTCAGAAGACCCAGCTGCACACCGGGGCGAGGGGCCAGCCGAACGCCGCGCTCGCGCGGGCGAGCGCGCCGGGGGAGTGCTCGGTGACGAGCCCTGCCGCCGCGAGGGCCGCGAGCGAGGTCCCGCCCAGGTAGGCGGCACCGAGCTCGCGCACGTCGAGCGAGAGGTCCGCGGCGTCCTCCGTCCGCTCGGCCACCGCGTCGCCGAACGCCGGCGCGCGCAGCCGCCAGCGGCCCGCGTTGTCCGGCAGGCGGGCGTCCGTCACGTGCACGACGACGTCCACGTCCGCCGCGTAGCGGCGCGCGGCCAGCGCGGCCGGCACGTCCACCACGCGCACCCAGAGGTTGTCCGCGAGGCGCGGCGACGCCGAGCGGGGGTCCACGAGCAGGCTCGTGACGACGTCGTCCACCGGCAGCATGAAGGGCGTCACCTCGTGCGTGAGGTCGAGGTCCGTGAGCACGCCCCACAGCGCGCGCGCCGCCGCGGCGTCCAGCGCGACGACCTCGCCCGTGCTCACCGGACCGCGCGGGCCCGTGACCTCCCAGGACAGCTTGCGGTGGAACCGCGCGTACCCGCGCGGCTCGCCGTCGA
Source organism: Cellulosimicrobium sp. NPDC030954 (assembly GCF_055571305.1). Lineage (NCBI taxonomy): Bacteria > Bacillati > Actinomycetota > Actinomycetes > Micrococcales > Promicromonosporaceae > Cellulosimicrobium > Cellulosimicrobium sp. NPDC030954. Next base: position 11,363 of record NZ_JBVIFN010000003.1, on the reverse strand, counting down.
GCTCGACGATCGCGATGCGCGTGGGCTCGCGGTCCTTGCGCCACACCTTCGCGTCGTCCCAGAACGTGGCCTGGAGCTCCGGCGTCTCGCGTGTCGCCCAGCCCGGGCGGTTGATCCCCGTGCCCTGGCCCGTCGGGTCCGTGCCGGCGAGCTCGTGGAGCGTCGCGACGAGCGCTCCGTGCCGAGCCCGGTCGGCGCGCTCGATGCGCACGGTGTGGCGGTCGGCGCCGGGGACGTCGCGCAGCGCGACCCCGCGGGGGACGGTGAGCCGGACGTCGTCCGCGGCCTTGCCGTAGCCGAAGCGCCCGTAGATCGCCGCCTCCGCCGCGAAGAGCGCCGAGAGCGGCTCGCCGCGCTCGCGGCACCGCGCGAGGTGCGTGTCGATCATCGCGCTGAGGATCCCGCGGCGACGGTGCCCGGGGTGGACGCCGACCCACGTGAGCCCCGCGACCGGGGTGGTCGCCCCCGGCACCGGGAACCGGGCGAACGGGTACGACGCGTGCATCGCGACGAGGTCGCGGCGCACGGGGCGCGCACCGTCGACGGGCGTCGCGTCGTCGTCCTCGTGCTCCCGGGTGACGCCGAGCGCGCGGTCCCACGTGAGCGGGAACGGGAGGTCGACGAGCTCGTCGACCTCGACCGGGGACGGGAACGTCGTCGTGTCGAGGTCGAGGACGTCGCGCAGGTCGGACGCCGAGAGGGCGACGAGCTCGTAGCCGTCGGGAAGGGTCGCGGGGTGGTGGTCGCTCATGGCCTCGATCCTCGTGTCTCGGCACGCGTCGCGCCAGGACACATGCGGCGGCTAGGGTCGGGAGCCATGGCAGGGCTCGAGGCAGGACGCACGCACGGCCGCACGGCGGGCACCGCCGCCGACGGCGCGACGGCGGGGACCGACCGCACGGCGCTCGCGGCGGAGTACGCGACCGCGGTGCTCGCGCTCGTCCGCCTGATCCCGGCGGCGCGCGCGATGACCTACGGGCTGGTCGCGGAGGTCGTCGCCGAGTCCCTGCACCGCGGCGGACCGCGCCAGGTCGGCCAGGTGCTCGCGGGGTCGTCCGGCGTCGACGACGACGGCGCCCCGGTCCCGTGGTGGCGCGTCGTGAACGCGGCCGGCTCGCCGCCCGCGCACCACCTCGACGCGGCGCTCACCGAGCTGCGCGCCGAGGGGTGCCCGCTGTCGCGCGACGGCCGTCGTGTCGACCTGCGCCGCGCCGTCTGGTTCCCCGAGAGCGACACCCCCGAGCGTTGAGCGCGGGGTATCTGTCGTCCGACCGACCGCGGGACGACACGTCCCCAGCACTCAGCGCGGGGGCGGGGGCGCGAGGAGCGGGGCGAGCGTCTGGACGGCCGTTGCGTCGCCCTGGACGAGGAGCGTGGTGACCGCGGTCTCGCGCCATGCGGCGAGGTCGCGGGCGATCTTCTCCGGCGGGCCGACGAGCGCGACGTCCTCGACCATCGCCGTCGGGACGGCGGCGGCCGCGAGGTCCTTGCGCCCGGCGAGGTAGTGCGCCTGGATCTCGTCGCAGGCCTCGGCGTACCCGAGGCGGTCGAGCGCGTCGCGGTGGAAGTTCGCGCCCTTGGCGCCCATGCCGCCCACGTACAGGGCGAGGAACGGGCGCACCTGGTCCGCGGCCTGCTCGACGTGCTCGCGCACGACGACGGGCACCGTCGCGCTCACCTCGAACGCGGCCTCGGGGGAGCGCTCGGGGGAGCGGCGCGCGAAGCCGTCGGCGAGGAGCTCGCGGAACGTCGCGTCCATGCGGGGCGAGTAGAAGAGTGGGAGCCAGCCGTCGGCGATCTCGGCCGCGAGCGCGATGTTCTTGGGCCCCTCGGCCGCCAGGTGGATCGGCAGGTCCGCGCGCAGCGGGTGCACGGTCGCGCGCAAAGCCTTGCCGAGTCCCGTCCCCGTGCCCTCGGGCAGGGGGAGCGGGTAGTGCGGGCCGGACGACGTCACGGGCGCCTCCCGGCGCAGCACGTCGCGCACGACCTGGACGTACTCGCGCGTGCGGGCGAGCGGACGGGCGTACGGCTGCCCGTACCAGCCCTCGACGACCTGCGGGCCCGAGACGCCGAGCCCGAGGACGAACCGGCCACCGGAGAGGTGGTCCATCGTCAGCGCGGCCATCGCCGTCGCGGTCGGGGTGCGTGCGGAGAGCTGCGCGACGGCGGTCCCGAGCCGGATCCGGGTCGTGCGCGACCCCCACCACGCGAGCGGGGTGAAGGCGTCGGAGCCGTAGGCCTCCGCGGTCCACACGGAGTCGACGCCGAGGCGGTCCGCCGCCACGATCGCGTCCTGGATGCCGGCCGGGGGGCCTGCCGACCAGTAGCCGGTGTGGATGCCGAGACGCATGCGGGCTCCTCCTCGTCGAGGGTCGTCGTACGGGTGCTCCCGCGCTCCGGGCGCCGGTGGGGGCCGCGGGGTCGTGCGCGGGCGGGCGGGGTGCGGGCGGTACCCGGTCGCGCGCCGGGCAGGGGGTATCCGGTACGCGGAGTCTCGGGTACCGCCCGCCTCCAGACTAGCCGATCCGCCGCCGGTCTCGGGTGCGCCCGGGCGCACCCGCGCTGGACTCCGGACCGGACGCGGTGTCGACGCCACGGCGCGACGCGTCGGCGCCGAGGGTCAGCGGCGTGCTCGGTCGGCGAGGGTGTTGAGGAGCGCCGCCGCGGTCCCGGCGTCGTCGACCGTGACGACGAGCGCACGACCGCCGGTGCGCTCGACGCGCAACGACTCGCCGGCCCGCACGACGATGCCGACGGCACCGCCCCGGCCGGCGCGCCAGCCCCAGCCGCCGAAGTCGCGCAGCGGCGAGACGTCGGCGACGTCGGCCCGCACGACCTCGTCCACCGGGACGCGCGTGCGCGGGAACCCGAGCGTCGACCGGACCGACAGCCCGCCCTCGTCGACGCGCACGACCCACGACATCATCGCGGCGAGCAGCAGCCCCAGGACGACCGGCACAAGGAGGAGCGCCCACTCGCGCAGGACGAGCGCCAGGACCGTGGTGAGGACGATCGCGCCCAGTGCGACGAGCACCGTCGGCCCGCCGCTCACGCGCCCGACCCACGCGGCCCGCTCGCCCGGTCGGAGCGCGACCCGGGGCGCGTCGTCGGGGACCCCGGCGTCGGTCGGGTCCGGGCGGTCGCCCGGGACCAGCACCCCGACGGCGATGCCCACGAGGAGCCCGGCACCCAGCGCGACGGCCGTGACGGCGCTCACGCCGCCGACGTCGTGGGCGTCGGCGAGGCCGCGCTGGATCCAGAGCGAGCCGAGCGTGAGGACCGCGAGCATGACCGGGAGCCCGACGGTGACCCCCGCGGCGACCCGCCGGTTCGCGGCCGACCGCCCGAGGAACGCCGTCATCGCGGCGAACCCCGCGGAGGCGACCAGCCCCAGGACCGTGCTGCCCGTGACGGCCGTGCCGAGCGACGCGAAGCCGTCGGCACCGCTCGTGCCCCAGTGGATCGCCACGGGGTCGGGGAGGTCCGCTGACCAGGTGAGCGCGACGAGCGCCGCCACGACTGTGACGACCGCACCCGCGCCGCCGACGAGGAGCGCGAGGGTGCGGTGGTCGTCCGGGCGCGGGCGACCGTCCTCGGTCGGTCGTCCGGGGGAGCGGCGCGGGGCGGCTCGGGTCATCGGAGGGCCTCCTTCATGAGGGTGAGGACGGTCTCGGGCGGCAGGGCGAGGGCGCGGGCCTCGGCCGCGACGCGATCCACCGCGGCCCGCAGCGACGTGAGGTCGACGGCGGGCGGCGCCGTGACGACGGCACCGCGCCCGCGGCGGAGGTCGACGAGCCCCTCGTCGCGCAGCTCCTGGTAGGCGCGCAGCACGGTGTGCACGTTGACGTCCAGCGCCTCGGCGAGCTCGCGGGCCGCGGGGAGCCGCTCGCCCGGCGCGAGCCGCCCCTGGACGACGCCGAGGCGCACCTGGGCGACGAGCTGCGCGAACAGCGGCTCGTCGGCCTGCGGGTCGATGCGGAACATCACGAGCCCAGTCTAGTTGTTCTAGGGGAACTAGAACAACGAGGCTCGACGAAGGGGCCGCCGTCGTGCCGACGGCGGCCCCGGGTCCGTGCGCTCAGATGACGTACTCGATGAGGAGCGACGGGTCCTCGACGGCGTCCCGCGCCGCGGGCGCGGCGGCGGGCATGCGGATCGTCGCCGGCACCCCGACCGCGACCGCCCCGGCCGGCACGTCCTTGACGACGACGGCGTTGGCCCCCACCTGCACGTCGTCGCCGACCCACACCGGACCGAGGATCTTCGCGCCCGCCCCGACGACGACGCGGTCCCCGAGCGTCGGGTGCCGCTTGCCGCGCTTCATCGACCGCCCGCCGAGCGTCGACGTGTGGAAGAGCACGACGTCGTCGCCGACGACCGCCGTCTCGCCCACGACGACCCCCATGCCGTGGTCGATGAACAGGCGCCGGCCGATGCGGGCGCCGGGATGGATCTCCACGCCGGTCAGCGCGCGCGCCACCTGCGACACGAGGCGTGCCGGGAGGCGCAGCAGGGGCTCGCGCCACATGCGGTGCGCGAGCCGGTAGGCCCACACGGCGTGCACGCCCGGGTACGCCAGCGCGACCTCGAGGCGGCTGCGGGCGGCGGGGTCCCGCCGTCGGGCCGCCTCGAGGTCCTCGCCAAGCACGCGCACGAACCGGCGCAGCCGGTAGCCGACCGTCCGGTGGTGGGGTCGCGGGTCGGTCACGTCAGTCCAGCAGGTCGGAGTACAGGATCGTCGAGAGGTAGCGCTCGCCGAAGTCCGGCACGACCGTGACGATCAGCTTGCCCTTGTTCTCGGGGCGCTTCGCGAGCTGGATCGCGGCCTCGATGGCCGCGCCCGACGAGATGCCCACGAGGAGGCCCTCCTCCTTGGCCGCGGCGCGCGCGGTCGCGACCGCGGTCTCGGCGTCGATGTCGACGACCTCGTCGTAGACGTCGCGGTCCAGGATCTCGGGCACGAAGTTGGCGCCCAGGCCCTGGATCTTGTGCGGGCCGGGCTGGCCGCCGTTGAGGATGGCGGACTCGGCCGGCTCGACCGCGACGATCTTCACCTCGGGCTTGCGCTCCTTGAGCACCTGCCCGACGCCGGAGATCGTCCCGCCGGTGCCGATCCCGGCCACGACGATGTCGACCTCGCCGTCCGTGTCGGCCCAGATCTCCTCGGCCGTCGTGCGGCGGTGGACGTCCACGTTCGCCGGGTTGGCGAACTGGCGCGCGAGGATGGCGCCCGGGCGCTCCGCGGCGATCCGCTCGGCGGCCGCGACGGCGCCCTTCATGCCCTCGGAGCCCGGCGTGAGGACGAGCTCGGCGCCGTAGGCGCGCAGCAGCGCGCGGCGCTCCTTGGACATGGTCTCCGGCATGGCGAGCACGACGTTGTAGCCGCGCGCCGCGCCGACCCACGCCAGCGCGATACCGGTGTTGCCCGAGGTGCCCTCGACGATCGTGCCGCCCGGCTGGAGCTCGCCCGACGCCTCGGCGGCGTCGATGATCGACACCCCGATGCGGTCCTTCACCGAGTTCGCCGGGTTGTAGAACTCGAGCTTCGCGACGACCGTGGCCTCGAGGCCGTCGGTGAGCCGGTTTAGGCGCACGAGGGGGGTGTTGCCGATGAGCTTCGTGGCGTCGTCGTAGATGCGTGCCATGTCTTCCTCTTCTGTCGACGGCTCGGGGTGAGCCGGGGTGGGGGTACCGATCGGGGGACGAGGGCCGTCGCGGTCCGTGACCACGGTGCCCAGCGTCTCGCGGGGACGCTCCGGGCGCGCGGGCGCGACGGCGGGGTGGGCTCGTGCGGACGGAGCGGCCTGGTGCGGCGCGGCGGCGCGCGCGGGGTCGGCGGCGGGTCGTCAGCGACAGCCGAGACAGCGACAACAGGAGACGCGCGACACGGCGCGGTGCAGCGGTGCGGGACGCGCGATCGTCGCGGTCATTCCTCGCTCCTCCTGGTCGGTCGCGCCGCGGGCGCCCGGCGGTCCGGGCGTGCGGGCAGCGCGTGTGCCCCGAGGCTATCGGTCCGCGTCGCGACCCTGCAACGCCGTCCACGGGGCGGTCGTCCGGGCGGCGGACCCGCCCGAGCACGGGCGGGACGACGACGGGCGCCCCGCCGGCCTGGCGGGGCGCCCGTGGTGACGTGCGGGAGCGACGTTCGGGACGGAGCCCGAGGGTCTGGAGCGGGCGACGGGAATCGAACCCGCGTAGCCAGTTTGGAAGACTGGGGCTCTACCATTGAGCTACGCCCGCGCGGGCCGTGGGACCGGGGCCCGGGCTCCTCGGCAGGAGGAGCGAGGACCGGCGCGGCGCCGACCTGCGGCCGCAACCTTAGCAAACGTCGGTGGCGCGGACGTGCCGCCCACCTGCGGCAGCGGTCGCGTGCCGACGAGGGCGACCCGCTCCCGCCAGTACACTTGCCCTGGCCCGCCGCCGCGGCGGGCGACGGGGTGTGGCGCAGGTTGGTAGCGCGTCCGCTTTGGGAGCGGAAGGTCGCAGGTTCAAATCCTGTCACCCCGACCTTCGCGCGGCGCCCCTCCGGGGGCGTCGCGGGGCGTCGACGACGTCCGGGCCGCGTCGACGGCCTCGTCCTCGAGAGGTGCCCGTGACCTTGTCCACGCCCGCGGCCGGACCCGCGACCCGCGTCACCCTCGCGGCGCTGGTCGCCGCGGGCAGCGGCGCCGTGCTGTCGCTCCAGGGGCGCCTCAACGGCGACCTCGCCGCGGCGGGGACCGGCCCCGTCGTCGCCGCCTGGCTCTCCTACGTCGGGACCCTCCTCGCGACCGTGCTCGTCGTTCTCGTCCGCCGTCGCGCCCGGTCCACGCTCCACGTCCTGCGCGCCTCCGCGTCCTGGTGGTGGTTCGCGGTCGGGCTGTGCAGCGTCCCGATCGTCGTCGCCATGGCCGCCGGGGTCCCGCTCGTCGGCGTCGCCGTCGCGTCGGTGTGCTCGGTCGCGGGCCAGACCGTCGCGGGCCTCGCGCTCGACGCGCGCGGCGTCGGCCTCCCCGCCCCGCTGCGGCTCACGCCCCGCCGGGCCACCGCGGGTCTCGCGGCGCTCGTCGGCCTGGGCGTCGCGGTGCTCGGCGGCGCGACGACCGACGCGGGGTGGGGCGCCGTCGTCGCCGGGGTCGCGCTGTTCGTCGGCGGCGCCGTCCTGTGCGGGCAGCAGGCCGGGAACGGTCGCGTCACGCAGCTCACCGGCGACCCGGTCGTCGCGACGCTCACCTCGGTCACGGGCGGGCTCGCGGGCATCTCCGTCGTCTGCGCGCTGGCCGCCGTCCTCGGCGGGCTCGACGGCGTCACGCTCCCCGGTCGGTGGTGGCTCTACCTCGGCGGCCCGCTGGGGACGCTCATCACCGTGGCGGCCGCGTACGCGGTGCGCCACCTCGGCACGTTCGTCCTCACGCTGACCGTCGTCGGCGGCCAGATGCTCATGGCCGTCCTGCTCGACGTGCTCGGCGTGGTGGGGCTGCGGTGGCAGACGGTCGTCGCGACCGCCGTCGTCGGCGTGGCGGTCCTGCTCGTGGTCGGGCGTCCCGGTGCGCGCAGGTCGCCCTGACCGCGACGCTTGACCGCTCGCGTACGATGGGACGGTTGCCCGTACGCCCGCGTGCGGAGCCGTCCCCGGCCGCACGCCGGCCCGCCCCGATCAGTTGGAGACCATCGAAGTGAAGAGCGCCGTCGAGACCCTGGACCCCACCAAGGTCAAGCTGACCGTCGAGGTGGAGTACGACGAGCTCAAGCCGAGCATCGAGCACGCCTACCAGCACATCGCGGAGCAGGTGAACATCCCCGGCTTCCGCAAGGGCAAGGTCCCGCCGCGCGTGATCGACCAGCGCGTCGGCTGGGGCGCCGTCATCGAGCACGCCGTCAACGACGGCCTCTCCGGCTTCTACCGCCAGGCCGCGAGCGAGGAGAGCCTGCGCCCGCTCGGCCAGCCCGAGGTCGAGGTCACCGAGATCCCGGCCAAGGCCGGCGAGGGCCAGCTGGTCTTCACCGCCGAGGTCGAGGTCCGCCCCGAGATCACGCTGCCGTCCCTCGACTCGCTCGCCATCACGGTCGAGCCCGCCGAGGTCACGGACGAGGACGTCACCGAGCGTCTCGACGCGCTCCGCGAGCGCTTCGGCACCCTCGTCGGCGTCGACCGCCCCGCGGCCGAGGGCGACTTCGTCGTGCTCGACCTCAAGGCCGAGATCGACGGCGAGGAGGTCGACTCCGTCTCCGGCGTCAGCTACCAGATCGGCTCGGGCAACATGCTCGAGGGTCTGGACGAGGCGCTGACCGGCCTCTCGGCCGACGAGACGACCACGTTCAACGCGCCGCTGGCCGGCGGCGAGCACGAGGGCAAGGAGGCGTCCGTCACCGTCACGGCCACCTCCGTCAAGCAGCGCGACCTGCCCGAGGCGGACGACGACTTCGCCCAGCTCGCGTCCGAGTTCGACACGCTCGAGGAGCTGAACGCCGACCTGCGCGAGCAGGTCGCGAGCATCAAGACGTCGAACCAGGCCGTCGCCGCGCGCGACGAGCTCCTCAAGGCGCTGGGCGACGCGGTCGAGATCCCCGTGCCGTCGGGCGTCGTCGAGGCCGAGGTGCACCGCCACCTCGAGTCCGAGGGCCGCCTGGAGGACGAGACGCACCGCGCCGAGGTCACCGTCGAGGCGACCGACGCCATCCGCAACCAGATCCTGCTCGACACGCTCGCCGAGCAGCTCGAGATCAAGGTCGCGCAGAACGAGCTCCTCGAGTACCTCGTGAGCGCGTCGCGCCAGTACGGGATGGACCCGAACCAGTTCATCCAGTCGCTCGACCAGGGCGGGCAGATCCCCGCGATGGTCGGCGAGGTCGCGCGCTCCAAGTCGCTCGCCGTCGCGCTGCGCCAGATCGAGGTCAAGGACTCCGCCGGCAACGTCGTCGACCTGACCGAGTTCATCGGCTCGGACGACGAGGACGCCGCCGCGGACGAGTCGGTCGAGGACGTCGCGGCCGAGCCCGTCGAGGAGGCGCTCGTCGACGACTCCGCCGAGGCCGCCGCCGAGGCGCCGGTCGCGGACGACGAGAAGGACGCGACGAAGGCCTGACGCGCCGCCGGCCGGTCGGCCGGAGCAGGTCCCACGACGGCCCGCACCCTCCGCGTGAGGGGGGCGGGCCGTCGTCGTGCCCGTGCCGTGACGGCGCGCGCCGTCCGCCTGGTGCGCCGTCAGCGAAAACGCGCGCTATCGGGACGAACGCCGGGCACGGACCGCGTTAGGGTCACTGCAGCACGGCTGGACCGGGACACCCTCCCGGCACCGGCCAGGGCAGCGCAGGCGGGGGCGACCCGCGGGAGCGACGAAGGAGATGGATGTGAACGAGCTGTACCTGCCGTCCGACGCGACGGCCCCGGTCAACCGCGCCGAGGGTCCGGGCTTCGGACTCAACGACTCCATCTACAACCGGCTCCTCAAGGAGCGCATCATCTGGCTCGGCTCGGAGGTGCGCGACGAGAACGCGAACGCCATCTGCGCCCAGATGATGCTGCTCGCCGCGGAGGACCCGGAGAAGGACATCTGGCTGTACATCAACTCGCCCGGCGGGTCGATCACGGCCGGCATGGCGATCTACGACACCATGCAGTACATCCAGCCGGACGTCGCGACCATCGCGATGGGCATGGCGGCCTCGATGGGGCAGTTCCTGCTCTCGTCCGGCACCAAGGGCAAGCGGTACGCGACGCCGCACGCGCGCGTCATGATGCACCAGCCCTCCGGCGGCATCGGCGGCACGGCCACCGACGTGCGCATCAACGCGCAGCTCATCATGCACATGAAGCAGGTGCTCTCCGAGCTGACGGCCGAGCAGACCGGCAAGCCGCTCGAGCAGATCCTCAAGGACAACGACCGCGACAGCTGGTTCACAGCCGAGGAGGCGCTGGAGTACGGCTTCATCGACCACGTCGTCACCAACGCGTCGTCCGTGACCGGCGGCGGCGGCACCACGGGTTCCTGACCCCCGCACCGGACACCAGACTTCACCGAGGAGAACCCGTGAGCTTCAGCGCCGAGTCCCAGTACCTGTCCACCGCGCAGCGCCTCGCCGGCGCGGGCGCGCGCCCCGGCGGCATCGCGCTGCCGGGCGGCGCGCCGTCGGCCCGCTACGTGCTCCCGCAGTTCGAGGAGCGCACCGCGTACGGCTTCAAGCGGCAGGACCCCTACACCAAGCTGTTCGAGGACCGCATCATCTTCCTGGGCGTCCAGGTCGACGACGCGTCCGCCGACGACGTCATGGCCCAGCTCCTCGTGCTCGAGAGCCAGGACCCCGACCGCGACGTCATCCTCTACATCAACTCGCCGGGCGGGTCGTTCACCGCGATGACCGCGCTCTACGACACGATGCAGTACATCAAGCCCCAGATCCAGACGGTCTGCCTGGGCCAGGCGGCGTCCGCCGCCGCGGTCCTGCTCGCCGCCGGCCAGCCGGGCAAACGCCTCGCCCTGCCGAACGCCCGCGTGCTCATCCACCAGCCCGCGATGGAGGGCGGCGGCTACGCGCAGGCGTCCGACATCGAGATCCACGCGAACGAGCTCATCCGCATGCGCGAGTGGCTCGAGGACACGCTGGCCCTGCACTCGGGCAAGTCGGTCGAGCAGGTCCGCCAGGACATCGAGCGCGACAAGATCCTCACCGCCGCGCAGGCGAAGGAGTACGGCCTCGTGGACCAGGTCCTCGAGAGCCGCAAGGCCGTCGCGATCAACAAGCCCTGATCCGACCGCCCGACCCGCATGACCTCACGCCGCGCCGCCGTCCCCCGCCGGGGGCGGCGGCGCGACACGTTGCGCCCCGTCCGGAGAGCCCACCTGACAACGGGGGCCCCGTGGTGTGGAATGGGGAGCAGGACTCGCTCGGCCGTGCCCGGGCCCCGCGCCGTCGACCCCGACGGCAGGAGGCCTCGGCACCGGGACAAGGAGACGCGTAGTGGCTCGTATCTCAGACGGCGCCGACCTGCTGAAGTGCTCGTTCTGCGGCAAGTCGCAGAAGCAGGTCAAGAAGCTCATCGCGGGCCCTGGTGTGTACATCTGCGACGAGTGCATCGACCTGTGCAACGAGATCATCGAGGAGGAGCTTGCCGAGGCGACCGAGCTCGGCCTCACGGAGCTGCCCAAGCCCAAGGAGATCTTCGAGTTCCTCGAGCAGTACGTCATCGGCCAGGACGCCGCCAAGCGGGCCCTGGCCGTCGCCGTCTACAACCACTACAAGCGCGTCCAGGCGGGCGAGCAGTCCAAGCCGTCGAGCCCCGACGACCCAGACTACGTGGAGCTGGCGAAGTCGAACATCTTGTTGATCGGTCCGACGGGGACGGGCAAGACGTATCTGGCGCAGACGTTGGCGCGGATGTTGAA